>DATGHM010000060.1:0-41879 GCA_035307985.1 Candidatus Acidiferrales bacterium | reverse complement strand
TGCGCGCCGGAAAGGACGGACTTCCCGTCACGGACGGAGTCTTCCCGGAGTCGAAAGAATTCCTGGCAGGCTACTGGATCATCGACGTGAAAAGCGCGGAAGAAGCGTACAGGATCGCCGCGCGCGTCTCGGCCGCGCCCGGACCCGGAGGGGCGCCGGGGAGCATGCCCATCGAGGTGCGGCAGGTGATGGGCGGCTTCGATGATTATGGGCTTTGACGCCGATTCTAACGGCCCGGAAGGAAAGGACGCGGATTGACCGAGCAACCCCTGGACGGTTCAAGCGAACAACTTCTGCGCGAACTCGCGCCGCAAGTGCTGGGAGCGGTGATCCGGCGCTTCCACGAGTTCGCGCCCGCCGAGGATGCCGTGCAGGAGGCGCTGATCGCGGCGGCCGTGCAGTGGCCGCGTGAAGGCGTTCCTGAGAACCCGAGAGGATGGCTGATTCAGGTGGCGTCACGGCGCATGGCCGACTATCTGCGGAGCGAGATGGCGCGCCGCCGACGCGAAGCGGCTGCCGCAGGGGAAATGGAGCAGGAGGCGCCTCCGGTTCGCGTGGAGAGCGAGAGGGAGCAGGATGACACGCTGATCCTGCTCTTCATGTGCTGCCACCCGGCGCTCACTCCGTCATCGGCCATCGCGCTCACACTGCGCGCAGTGGGCGGCCTGACCACATCGGAAATCGCCCACGCGTTCCTGGTGCCCGAAGCCACCATGGCGCAGCGCATCAGCCGCGCCAAGCAAAGCATCAAGAGCTCCGGCACTCCATTCGAGCTGCCGACTGACGCGGAACGAGCGGAACGATTGCGGGCTGTCCTGCACGTCCTGTATCTCATCTTCAACGAAGGTTACACGGCTAGCGCCGGACCGCAGTTGCGTCGAGCCGACCTTTCGCACGAGGCGATGCGCCTCGCTCGGATTGTGCGGAGTCTGCAACCCGACGATGCGGAGGTTACCGGATTGCTCGCTCTGATGTTGCTGACCGATGCGCGCCGCATGGCGAGAACCACCGCGGATGGCGAGTTGATTCCGCTCGCGCAGCAAGACAGAGCGTTGTGGGACCGGAAGCAGATCGAAGAGGGAGTCGCGCTGCTCTCGACGGCGCTGCCGAAGGGTTCGATCGGGCCATACCAATTGCAGGCAGCCATCTCCGCCGTTCACGACGAAGCTGCACGCGCTGAAGAAACCGACTGGCCGCAGATTTTGGCTCTCTACGAGCTGCTCAAACGGATGTCGGACAATCCGATCGTCGCGTTGAACCACGCGATCGCCGCCGCGATGGTGCACGGCCCGGCCAAGGGCCTGGAGTTGCTGGACGCACTCAACGATGACGCGCGGCTCGCAACTCATCACCGCCTGGACGCCGTTCGCGCGCACCTTCTGGAAATGGCGGGCGACCGCGCCGGGGCCATTGATCACTATCGCGCCGCAGCGAGCAAGACAGGAAGCCTCCCGGAGCGGAACTATCTTCTCACGCAAGCCGCGCGCCTCTCGGGTGAAGTGGACTAGGAAGGAATAAGATTCATTTTTTGCGGCCTCCCGCAGCGCTTCGAATCGCGAGTCGCGATCTGGCGAGGCCGGGCTCCCTTTTTAATACCCGAGAAACACTTCCGGTCATCCTTCGGCGCTGGTTGAACTGCGCAGTGTTAGCAAGGCGGGTCTGCCTCGCCAGTTCGCACCCCGAAATCGAAGCGCTAATCTAGGCCACGAGCAAAGAACTCCTCTCTTTCAGCGCCTGGAACTTCCGCCCACGCTCTCAGCTATTCCGTCGCGGCGGGTTCGAGGGCTTTGGGCTCGGGCGCGTCCGGGAGGACGCCTTGGGCGGTCTGCTGGAGCGAGGCGCGAACGCGGTCGAGTCGCGCGTCGGCGTCACTGTAGCTTTGCTGGGCGTTGCGCAGGTGCGTTCCCAGTTTGTCGAAAACGCCGGAGAACATTTCGAGCTGCTTGCCGAGCCCGTCGAGGTTTCCCAGCAGCCGGCGGGCATTTTCCTCGATCTGGATGCCGCGAAGGCCCATCAAAATGCAGCTCAGATACGCGTACAGGGTGTTGGGCGAAACGGGAACGACGCCTTTGCCGCGGCAATAGCCGTCGAGGTGGACGCCCTTCGCGTCCTCTGTCATCAACAGCTCGTAATAGACGGCTTCGGACGGCACGAACATCAGCGCAAGATCGAGCGTCCGCTCGGCGGGCAAAATATATTTTGAGGAGATTGCGTCGGCGTGTTTGCGCACGGCCACGCCGAAGTCCTTGCGCGCGTCTGCGCCTTGGTCGGTCATGCGGCGGTAGGCTTCCAGCGGAAACTTTGAGTCGATGGAGACGAGCCGGTCGCCGGCGCGCACGACCGCGTCGACAACTTCGCCGGTGGAGAAGCGATACTGAATCTCGTAGCTCTGGCGGGGCAAGGCGTCCTGCAGCAGCCGCTCGAGGCCGAGTTCGCCGAGAGTTCCACGCATTCTCGCCGCTCCCAGCACTTGCAGAAGGCTGTCCGAGGCTTTGTGCATCTCATCGCCCGCGCGCTGCACGGCGCCAAGCTGCTGGCTGATCTGGCGGACGGCGTCGGTGGCGGATTGGAGCTGCGTCGAAACGTCGCGCTGGGCGTCCGCAGCGAGCTTGCCGGAACTGGAAATTCCGGTCTGCACTTCCTGGCGCACCTGCCCAAGTTGCTGGCTCATGGCCTGCATCATGTGGTTGAGCTGGGCTGAAAAAGTCTGATTTTGCGCCGTTAGCGACGCCTGCATCTCCTGTCGGGTGGCGGTCAATTGCTCCTCGGACCGGCGCCCGGCCGAGCGCACGAGCACCGCGACAATTATCACTGCCGCCAGCGCAGCGGCTACGACCAGCGCAATCCACACCGCAGCAACCACCATAAATTCGGCCCTCAAGAGGTTCGAGCAAAACTGGTTCGGGTACGACTTTAGCGCCAAACAGAGACTCCGTGAAGACGCAGTTTTTGTACCTATTGATTTTCCAACTTTTGTTGATGGGCATGGGGTTACGCCGAATTTCGTTCGGCAGGTGTACCTATTGATTGGCGCGCTCGAAGCGCGACTGATTGGCGCGCTCGAAGCGGGACTGATTGGCGCGCCTGAGACTGGACTGATTGGCGCGCCTGAAACGCGACTGATTCGGCTGATGCTGGCGAGGGCCGTGGGTTGCGTTCGTGGGATCCGGATGACGCGTCGAGAGTGACCGTCTGGTGCGTGATAATGACGCGGCGGGTGGGTTCGGTCCAGCGGCCATTTTCGTCGAGGCAGCTGTGGGCGCGGACGGCGCGGATGATGTCGTTGGCGGTTGCCTCGACGGTCTCGGCCTGCTCAATAATCAGGTCGAGGGCATGTTGCGTTCGCGCGGTGCGTTGTTCAAAGAGGCCGAAGGCGCGGGCATGGCGCCCGACGGCCCTGCGGTCGCCGAGCTGGTATTCGTGGGTAATCGTAGAGGGGCGGACCCAATGGAGGAAGTCCTGCTCGATTGCCTCGCGATCGGGATGGCTGCAAATAGTGCAGCGGATTCGATGGTAATTGAGGTCAGGTTGGCGGCCGGAGCCCCGGTTGGCGAGGCGGCGGGTAGTATCGGGCGAGGGCTTCACGAAGGGAGTGCCGGAAGTCTCGCATGATTCAGAGGTTAGGGGCGGCAGGTTGCCGGACATGTCGGTTCGATGGTCAAAGCCATCATCCTTTCTTTCTTTGCGTCTTTGTGAAAAACGAAAACGCGAAAGGCTAGCACGGATTTTGTGTTTAGTCAAGAGTAAATATTTACATAGTACCGGTACGGATGGAATTCAAGGCGGCGGAATTCCCAATTTGGGAATGGGAAGGTCCGGCGTGCATTGGAGCCAGTCACAGATCCGCGGAATGCAGGTGAACGGGTAATGCGACTGTGGTTGACCTGGGCGCCGATAGAAGTGGGGAAAATCGCGGCGGCTTTATTCGTGCCGCAGCGCGACCATGGGATCGACGCGCGTGGCACGGCGTGCGGGGATGTAACTGGCGAGGCTAGCCACAGCCCCGAGGAGGATCGCGATGGCGATGAGCGTCGGTAAATCGACCGGCCGCACCTCGAACAGCATTGCCCGCAGGTATCGTGCCGCGCCCGCCGCGACTCCAAGTCCTACCGCAATACCCGCTAACGTTGGAAGAAGCCCCTGCCGAACAACCAATTGCAAAATTTGAGCTGGCCGCGCGCCAAGCGCCGCACGGACACCGATCTCGTGCGTCCGTCGAACGACGCTGTAAGCCACCAGACCGTAAAGCCCAACGCATACCAGGATCATTGCGAGCAGGCCGAATAGGCTCGATAGACCAGCAATCAGGCGCTCCTGGAAAAGCGACTGGGTCACCTGTTCCAATTGGGTCTTCACGTCAGAAACGAGGAAATTGGAATCCACCTGATGAACCGCTGACTGGACGAGCGGGATCAGCGGTCGAGGATCCTTGCTCGTGCGCACTTCGAATTCCGCACCGTTTTCCTTATATAAGGTGTAGACGATGGGTCGTGTTCCGTTCCACATGCTGGTGTACTTCGTATTTGTCACGATGCCGATGACTCGCCATTTGGACTTGTCGGACTCGTCGTCGCTTACCTCGCGTCCGAGCGGATTCTGGCTGCCGAAGAGCTTTCTCGCAAACGCCTGATTTACAATGAGAGGCTCGGGTTTGGCGGACGATTCGAAATCGGCATTGGTAAAAGCTCTGCCCACGATCAGTGGGATGCGCATGGTCTCGAAAAACTTGGGTCCGACGGGCAGCTCGTCGACGGTGAAGCGTTCGGATCGCGAACCGCCCGGAGGAGTGAACATGGTGTTGAGGTTGCCTCCGCTCAGCAGTGGCAGAGCCGAATAACTGGCGGAGATTACGCCTGGCGTGGACGCCAGCCGGTCCCGTATTTGCGTCTCCGCCCTGTACGATCGTGGATCGCCGAATGCCTTGTAACCGCTCAGGGTCATGTCCACGTTGAAAATCAGGACGTTCCTGGTTTCAAATCCTACCTTCACGTTCTCGAGATTCACCAAGGTGCGAACGAGCAGCGCCGCCCCATCAAGAACCACGATGGAGATCGCAACCTGGGCGAACACCAGGGTCTTGTTGACGAGCAGGCTTCTCCTATCGGTGGCCCACTGCGATCCGCCTTCCTTCAGCGACGGCGTAACGTCTACGCGAGAGGTGCGCAGGGCAGGCGCGAGCCCGAAGAGGATCCCGACAAGCACGGAAGCTATGAGTGTGAAACTCAGCACATGCCAATCGACAGCTACGTCGATCTGAAGCGGGGAGTACCAGTTGGCGGAGACAAACGCGGTCAGTGCCTTGGCGCCGGCTTGAGCCAGGAGAATTCCGAGTGCGCCGCCGGCTGCCGACAACAAAACACTCTCCGTCAAAAGCTGCCGGATCATTCTCCAGCGTGTGGCCCCCAACGTTTTGCGCAGCGCCATTTCTTTCTGCCGGGCCGAGGACTTGGCCAACATGAGTCCGGCGACATTAGCGCAAGCGATCGACAGGACTAAAACCACCGCGACGATCAGGACGAACAGGCGAGCTGAGAACTCGTCTCGCAAGCTTGAAAGGCCGTCAGCGGCATTCAGGAGCACGATCCGTGGAGTATCCGCGGGCTTGAAGATCGCATTGCCGTCCGTTGTTGTGCCGGGCACGAAGGCGGCGTCCACGGCTGCTGCGGCTTGGACTGGCTTGACCCCAGGCTTCAGCCTTGCCATCAAGAACAGCCATAGCGAATTTGCGGCCGTTTGCCTCGGCAGAACGGGATCGATCGCAGGCTGAGCGGCGAGAGGGAGCCAAAAGTCCATCGGAATTCCGGGATCAAGCTGAAATCCAGGTTGGGCCACTCCGACGATGTGGACAGGGACGCGGTTCACGATCGCGGTCTTGCCAATCACGTCGGGGTCGGCACCCAAGCGGTCTCGCCAATATGCGTAGCCCAAAACGATCACGGGCTGGGCACCAGGCGCGTCGTCAAGGGGATCAATCAGCCTGCCAAGGGAGGCTCGGGCCTGTAGTGTCGGGAAGAACTCGCCGGAAACGAACGCGCCATTGAGTTGGCTCGCGCTCCCATTGATTGAAACATCCTCCGGCCTGGTCGCAAAAGCGAAAATGCCCAAGAACACGGATCGTTCCGCGCGGAGCCGCTCGAACATCGGATAGGAAAACGAACAGCCCGACGATCCGGCGGCCGTTTCTCTGGTCCCTCCCGGACATCCTCCGTAGAAATACGAATGGTTCGTGTTTGGTCCGCTGCGCGCTTTCCACTGAAGCAGGACGAGCTGTTGAGGATCCGGTACGGGAAGCGAGCGAAGAGCGATCGCATCAATGACGCTGAAAAGCGCAGTGTTGGCGCCGATGGCGAGGGCAAGGGTGAGGACGGCGACGGAAGTGAAACCTGGCGACTTCCGCAGCACGCGCAGTGCATAACGCACGTCCTGAACAAGAGTATCGACGAAATGCGCGCCCAGAGCTTCGCGACATTCTTCTCTGAATTTCTGGTAGCCGCCGAACTCGAGGTTGGCGCGGCGTACGGCCTCGGCGTGAGGCAAGCCGGCGCTCTCCAGGTCTTTCGTGCGATCCTCGATGTGAGCGCGCAGCTCGGCGTCCATTTCGCGGTCGAAGCGAGAGCGATGGAACAGAGCGGAGACGAAGGAGCGGATTGAGGAAAGGAGTTTCACGTTTGCGCCAGTGTCCTCGGTCTCCGAATCAGAAATTCTCCAAACAACAGCTGCGCCGCTTCAGGGGCTAACAGAATGACGAAAAAGTCGAACCGCAGCTTCAGGGGTTAAAACCCCTGATACAAAACGCCCACTTACGGCGGGGTTAAAACCCCGCCCTCCTGAAGACAAGGCGTTTTTCAGCAAGCTGCTAAAGCCCATCGATATTGCGCAACTCTCGCCGGGGCTGAAGCCCCGGCCTCCTGAAAAAACCTGGGGTGCGTCCACGGCTGAAGCAAGTGCGTGAAGCGAAGTGATGAGTGTCATACCTCCTCCGCACGCGTCTTCAGCGCGGAACCGATTGCGGCAACCAGGCGGTTCCAACCTTCTTCTTCCTGGCGCAAACGTTTGCGGCCGGCCGAAGTCAACTCATAGAATTTCGTGCGGCGATTGTTCTCTGACGTGTCCCAGTGAGCCTTCAACAATCCCTGGCGCACTAGGCGAAACAGAGCGGGATACAGCGCGCCCTGTTCGATCAGCAGAGCCCCCTGGGAAATCTGCTGGATGCGCAAGAGGATGCCGTAGCCGTAAAGCGGACCCAGGGAGACTGCCTTCAGGATGAGCAAATCGAGAGTGCCGGGAAGGATCTGAGCGCGTTCAGTCACGACATATCCTAACTTACTTATGAAACTCCTGTCCTGCGAAGTTGTCAAGGGAAAGGTGATAGCGGGCTAGCTCGAAGGGGGTCAGAGCGGCTCGGAGCTGCGGACGCAGCGAGAAGCAGCGCCCTATCGTAGCGATTGCTCGATTGCGACGAAATGAGCCGTGCCGGGCTGAAGACCTCCTTCGACTGGGGTCCCTTCGCTACGGAGTCCAGGGCAAGCAGGACACGAGCCGGGGTCGTTTGAACCTGCTACAAACCCGAGAGCGGGCACAGCATGCTGTGCCCCTACATGGCAAAATTCCGGCATGACAAGCAATAAGGCAGTGCGCAGGCGATTGCACGTTGCGACGAGACGAGCCGTGCCGGGCTGAAGACCCCGGCGCTACATTTACACCTACGGCGAAATCCAAACCTCAGGGCCGCCTAGAAATTCACTTTCAGGGCGAATTGGAAGGTGCGCGGGTCGAAAGAGGCGGTGGGCGTGCCGGCCGCGCACGTTCCTGAAGTGGGATCGCAGAGCGGGTTGACGTCGCTGACGTTCAGGCGATTCAGCATGTTGAAACCGTCGGCGATCATTTCCACGTTCACGCGCTCGTTGATCGGAATCTTGCGATCGATGCGCAGATCGATTTGGAAGAATCCCGGGCGAGTGAAGGCGTTCCGTCCGAGGCTTCCGATGCAGCCATACGGCGGAGAAGGAACGAATGGATAGGGGCCGAAGGTGGCGCCGGTGGAGTCAATGCAGGTCGCAGGGATGATGAATTGCACGCCGGGAATGTATGGAGACGATACCGGGGGCGGAAAGCCGGCCGGAAGTGTGACGCCCGGAGGCAAAACGGACGGGCGATTCGTTGCCGTGCCGAAATCGAGGTTGGGATTCGAGCCAATCAGGACGTTGTAGGGGCGACCGGACGCGACTTCGATGACCGGCGCGACGATGAAGTCGGCCAGGATCTTGTGCAGCACGTCGGAATCGCTCTGGTGATACGGGCTTTGGAAAACGGCGCTGGTGATCCAGCGATGGCGCTGGTCGAAATTGGAATTGCCGCGCTCCAGATTCGGGAAGCTGTTGTCCTGCGGATTGAGCAGGGTGGAAAGGTCGGTCGAGTCGTCGATCGTGTGGGAATACGTCCAGCCGGAAAGCAGCTCGAAGCCGTTGGAGAAGCGCTTGGTCAGGGTTAACGTGAAGGCGTGATAGACCGAATTTCCCGACGACGATTGCGGGTTCACGTCGCTCCAGGGAATCTGGACGCCGTTGAAGCCCGTGGGATAGCCCGCGCTTTGCGCCAAGCCCACCAGCGTGCTGTAGCCGCCGGGGACGAGGCTCTGGAATGAGGGATTCGGTCCCGAGGGACGAAAATAATTGAACACGGCCGGCGTGCCGATGAAGCCCACGGGCGCAGCGGCGCAATTCGGCACCGCGAAGCCGACGCCCAGAATGCCGGGGGCGATCAGGTTGATGCTGCCGGTGGACGTGTTGACGCAGCCGGGAACGCCCGAGCCATTCGGTACGGAAACGGTAAGGGGATTGGTTCCTGGGGTCGAGACTCCCGCCTCGATGGCATTGTTCGCATTGGTGACGAGCAGAGCCGGATTCGTGACGCTGATGTTGATGGCGCGGTCGAGGTGCGTGCCGTGCGTGAAGTTGTACCCGAAGCTGACTTTCCAATTCCTGGCGAGCTCGCGCTCGATGGTTAGGTTGGCCTGCTGGGCGAGCGCGTACTGGAAATTCTTTTCGACGGGGATGGTGAAGGGCAGCAGCGTAAGGGGGAAACCGGCACCGATAAAATTCTGATTGGTGAAAAGGGAATTCGGCTGGAATTCGTTGAAGCGCTGCTGGCCGGGCTCGTAACACATCGATGGGAAGGCGGTGGAGCAGCCGGCGATGTTGCCGGTGAGCAAGCCCTGAAAGATGTTCGTGGCGTTCAATGCGAAGGGATTCAAATCGGCCGAACAGGCCGCACCCGCGCATGGAGCTCCGCCGGCTGTTTCGAGCAGGGCCGAAGTGGCGCCGTCTTCCGCCGTGGAAAGGAAAGCGAGGGCAAGGGCCGGATGGTCGTAGAAGAAACCGTAGCCGGCGCGAATCACGGTCTTGCCGTTGCCCCATGGATCCCAGGCGATTCCGATGCGAGGCGCGACGTTGTTGGAATCGGTGGGAATGCCTTCGAGCACGCCAAAGGCCTGCTCGCCCGCCGCGTTCAAGGCGGTCGAAGGCTTAAAGGTGGGGAGCCACTCGATGTCGTAGCGCACGCCGTAATTCAGCGTAAAGCGCGGGCTGATCTTCCAGCTATCCTGCGCGAAGACGCCGAGCGTCTTGTTGTCGAAGGGGCGATTCGACGTGCCGATGCCCTGAATGAAGGATGTGGGAATGCCGAGGCCGTAGGCCTGAACCGCGGAAAATGCGGGCGCGGACGCGAAAGCGGAACTGAGCGAGCCCGCGTCCACGCTGCCGAAGGAGTACACGCCGCCATAGTTCAGCGTGAAGATTTGCGATTTGGACGAGCGCAATTGCAGCAGGTTTGCATCGCCGCCGAATTTGAAGGTGTGGGTGCCCTTGGTCCAGGTGAGGTTGTCGGTCCATTCAAAGCGCTTTTCGGTGCGGTCTTCGGTGGAGAAGGGCTCGCGTCCGAAGAAGGCGAAGCCGGTGATATTCATGGCGGGCAAGTCGCCGCCGGGAAGATTTGAGAAGCCGTAGTGCAGGCCGCGGCGCGCGTACTGGAAACGAAACTCGTTGAAGAGGTCGTTGCTGATGGACGTGGCGTGCTGGCCGACGATGGCGAGGTCGCGCGTCTGCTGGACGGATGTTCTCGATCCGGCGTTCTGCCCGAAATTCTGGTTCTCAGCGTTCACCTCGATGCCGGAGATCGTGGAGGGCGAAACGTTCGCGCGGATGAAGGAACTGTTTTTGGAATTCCAGATGTGATCGAGCTTCAAAGAGTAGAGGCTGGTGCCTTCCGAGGAAGGATAGTTGCCGATGGTCGAGACGAGGCCGACGAAGGACGCTGGGACAGTGGCTCCGCTGGAGACGAATGTGTTCAGGGGAGTCCCCGCGAGGGAAGGCGTGTTGCCGAAGAGGGCGGTCTGCGAAGCGAGCGAGGCGGCGCAGAAATACTCTTCGCCGAGCAGGCCGGGGTTGGCGCCGATGAACGCGGCCTGGTCCGCGGTGACAAGGCCGGCGGCCTGTCCCGGATAGCAAGGCTGAGGGTACAGGGCGTTCGTGGCGATGTTGGTCAGGCCGAAGTTGTTCTGGCCGATGCTGGAAAAGCCGGTTTCCTGGCGGCGCGTAATTTCGTAGCTGAAGAAGTAGAACGTCTTGTCTTTCTTGATCGGACCGCCGATGGTCGCGCCACCTTGCACGCGGGTGTAGGACTGCTTCACGGGAACCGTGCTGACGCTTTCCGTCGCAGGATCGAAGACAGCTTTGACGGAGAAGGGATTCTGGGCCTGAATGGCGCTGTTGCGCAAGAAACCGTAGACGTCGCCGTGCACTTCGTTCGAACCCGATTTCGTCACAATGTTGACCACGCCGCCCATGGCGCGGCCGTACTCCGGCATGTAGTTGCTGGTGATGACCTGGAATTCCTGAACCGCTTCCTGCGAAACCGTGGCGCGCACGCCGTTCACGGAATTGTCGACGGCGTCGGCGCCGTCAACGGAGACTTCGTTGGAGCGGGCGCGCTGGCCGCCGAAGTTGAGGCCGCTGGTGGGAGCGGCGCCGATGGAGGGCGTGTCGTCGCGCGCGGCCTGCGAATTCAGCAGGGTGAAATTGATGTAATTGCGGCCGTTAATGGGGAGATCGTTGATCTGCCTCTGGTTGATCGTGGTGGAAACGTCGGTTTTCGCGGTATCGACCAACTCCGGGGCAGCTTCCACGCTCACGGTCTGAGCGGAAGACTTCAACTGCAATTGCGGGTTGTATTCCGCGGTTGCGCCGAGGGTCAGCGTCATCAGCGAATTGTTCAGGGTGGCGAAGCCGGCGGCTTCGACGGTCATGGAGTAGTTTCCGGGCGGAACGCCGATGATTTCGTAGCGGCCGTTGTCGTCAGTGGTAGAGGTACGTTCCGCTCCGGTGGCCAGGTTTTTCAGCGTGAGCCGGGCGCTCTTCACGGCGAGGCCCTGCGGATCGAGCACCGTGCCCGATACGTTCACGGTGTTCACCTGTGCACGGGCTCCGTCCCACGCAAACAGAAGAAACGCGCAGATCGTCACAACCTTGAATGCGGAATAACGCAGGCGCATAGCCACACCCCCTCAAAGTTCGTGTTGCGCGTTTTATGCCCGGCGGCGAATGAGTCGGCTTTGCCCGGAGGCGTCGAGGTACGCACTTCGAAACGCCCGGCGAACCCAAGAATGAAAACATCAGGTCCGCCGCCCCACCCACCCCGGGATTTATGCCTCTGATGTGTGACTTCTACTCTTAGGTTCCTTCGTTTGCAACAAGTTTCAGTCGAGGGCGGGGCGAGCGTTACGTAAGGGTCAGCACCAAAGAAACGAGGAATGAGCGAGTAGGGAAACGGGCGCGGGCGCAGCGTGCTGCGCCCCAACCGCGCGAACCAGAGGACACACCCGGCACCGGCCAAAGGCCTCGCGTTTACATAGGCAACGCGCTATTCGGGGCTGTTCGAACTGGTTAGCTGAACGAGGGTTTCTTGACGGGAAGGTTGTTGATTCGAGTCAAGGGTCTGCGGGGCGCGCCAGGCGTCCACGACCGAAATCTGATGCACGCAGGAGACCGTGCAACCCGGGGCGCAGCCTTTCCTGGTGAGGAATTCGCGGCGACGATGCTCCTCGGTGTAGTCCGCGAGCGGGATGCCGGGATACCCGCGCTGTTGCGAGCAGTAGTGAACGAGGCCGTCTTCGCAGATATAGAGGTAGCGCGAGCCGGCTCGGCAGCGCCATTCGTTATCGCGGCCGGCGGCGATATTGTGCTGGAAGCGGTTCACGCGCGAAAAGGAGTGTTTGCCGAGGGCCATGATCTCTTCGAAGATTTCCCGCTCGCGCGGGCCAAGAGGCTGAATCTGGCCGTTGCCGTCGTGAATGAGGCCGACGGTGGAGGTGAAGCCGAGGGCGACGGCGCGGTGGGCGACGTGGAGCGCGTCGTCGGGATTGCAGATGCCGCTGCCGAGGACGGAATTGATGTTGACGTGAAATTCGGCGTATTCGGCGAGCAGTTGGAGCTTCTGGTCGAGGACCTTCAGGCTTTTCTTGGAAACGTCGTCGGGAATGGCGTTGTCGATGCTGATCTGGAGGTACTCGAGGCCGGCGCGATTGAGGCGTTCGATGCGGTCGGCGACGAGCAGGTAGCCGTTGGTGATCAGACCGGCGATGATGCCGTTCTTGCGGATGCGGGCGATGATGGCGTCGAGATCGGGGTGTAGAAGCGGCTCGCCGCCGCTGATGGTGATGATGGCGGTGCCCATTGCGCCGAGCCGGTCGATGCGGCGAAACATTTCGTCCGTCGGGACCGGCTTCGAAAAATCGTCGAATTCGTTGCAGTAGGTGCAGGCGAGGTTGCAGCGGCGGGTCGGGATGATGTGAACGAGCAGGGGATGCCCGGTGGAGAGGAGCCCCTTGGCGATCATGCGCATTTCGCGGACCTTGCGATGCGCCGCCAGGAGTTTGCGCCGGATTTTCTTCTTCGCCGTCACGAAATTGTCTCGAACGATTTCCGCCGTGGAATCAGAGAGTTGCCGTCCCCAAAGCTCCCAATTACAGATTATGCCATAGTGTCGCGGGCAATTTTTGCCAGCGATTGCGACTGAAGCCGCAATCTAACCCCGAGGCTAAAGCCTATCATTGAGGAAGGTTGTGACGATATGACCGAAGTCATATCCTGACACGAACCGAGGCCGCGGGCCGCGGGGTGGCGTGCCCCCTTCCAGGACAAAGCTTCGTCGAACCCATCTTGCGGCAACCGACCTGGGCGGTGATAGACTGCTTGTTTTTCGAGGAGACGTGAAGATGATTCGGGTTTATAACGTTCACTCCAGGGTCGCCGGGCGTAAAGCGCTTTTGCACTGCGGCGTTACTCCTGTTCTGAAAAGCGTCGTGCTATTCACCGGCTTAGCCGCAGGGATTCTCATGGGCGTAGCCGGTCTGGCGCTCGATCCGGCGCGGGCGCAGCAAGTGCCTGCTTCGACCGCCGGAGCGGCGACGGTCGCCCCGAGCCTTTATTCGGCGATGCGTTGGCGGCTGATCGGGCCGTACCGGGCGGGACGCGTCTCCGCTGTGGCCGGAGCTCCCGGGGATCCGGCGGTCTTCTATATCGGATTACCAGGTGGCGGCGTCTGGAAGACGATCGATGGAGGGCGCGTCTGGAAGCCAATCTTCGATGAGGAGCATGTGGCGTCGATCGGCGCGCTCGCCGTAGCGCCGTCGAATCCAAGTGTCGTTTATGTAGGCACGGGAGAGCAAACGCCGGGGAACGGAATGTACAAATCGACCGACGCGGGCGCCACCTGGACGCGCATCGGGCTCGACGACACGAAGTACATCAGCGCCGTGATCATCGATCCGCGCAATCCGGATGTCGTGGTGGTGGGCGTCCTGGGTCACCCGATTCTCGGAGTTGACGGCGCCAGCCAAGTTCGCGGAGCGTACAAGACGACGGACGGAGGCCAAACCTGGAAGAAGACGCTATATAAGGATGACAATTTTTCGGGAATTTCAGACATGGTCGCCGACCCTGGGAATCCGCGCGTTCTGTATGCGGCGATGTGGCATCCGCGGAATTTTCGCGCGATGCCCCAGCCCGGCAAGGAAAAGGAGCAGGATGCGTGGATTTACAAATCCACGGACGAAGGTTCGACGTGGAACAAACTTTCGGGAACCGGATTCCCCAGTGATCCGCTGGGCCGCGTCGGGCTAGCTGTCGCTCCTGGCGACCGAGGGCGGCGCGTTTTCCTCATCGCGAGCCCCGGGCTGTTCCGGTCCGATGACGGCGGCGAAACGTGGAGCAAGATCACCACGGATCCGCGCATCACCGGTAACGGATACATCTGCCACGTCTACGTCGACCCGCGGAACCCGGACGTGGTTTACGCGATGCAGACGACGACGTATCGCTCGACGGATGGCGGCAAAACGTTCACTGCCTACAAAGGTGCGCCGGGCGGCGACGATTATCACGTCATGTGGATCGATCCGAAGGACTCCGATCACATGATCCTCGGTGTCGATCAAGGCGCGACGATCAGCATGGACGGCGGGAGGTCGTGGAGCTCGTGGTACAACCAGCCCACCGGGCAGTTCTATCACGTGATCACCGACAATCAATTTCCATTCGTTGCCTACGCGCCACAGCAGGACAGCGGGACGGCGGCAGTCCCCGACCGGAGCGATTACGGCGAAATCAGCTATCGCGACTGGTTTTCAATCGGTGGCTTCGAATTCTGCTACATCGCGCCCGACCCGATGGATCCCAATATCGTGTTTTCGGGCGGCTGGTATGGGAGCGTCGTCCGGTTCGACAAGACGACGGGCCAGATTACGCACGTGTTCGTACGCACGCCGAAGTATCACGTCTCGCAGATGCCGCCGCTCCTGTTTTCTCCGGAAAACCCGCACGCGTTGTATCTCGGAACGCAATACGTGATGGAGACGTTGAACGGGGGCCAGAGCTGGGAAACGATGAGTCCCGACCTGACGGAGCGGCCCGCTGCAACGAACGAAAGAAGCGCGGCGAAAGCAACGGGCCAACGTCCGCGTTTTGAGCGGCCGAACGCGATCACGGCGCTGGCTGCGTCGCCGGTGCGAGACGGCGTTCTATGGGCCGGCACGAGCAACGGATTGATCCAGCGAACGGCGGACAACGGAACGACATGGCAGGACGTGACTCCGAGCAATTTCCCGGCACGAATGTACGTCGAGATTCTGGAGGCGTCGCACTTCGACGTGAACACAGCGTACGCCGTGCTGGGGGGGCGGGATGACTCAACGCCGTACATCTACCGCACGCGCGACGGCGGCAAGAGCTGGCAACAGATCACGGATGGCTTGCAGCCGGGCTGGGGCGCGCGGGTGGTTCGCGAAGATCCAGTGCGCAAAGGCCTGCTCTACGCGGGGACGGAGGATGCCGCTTACGTTTCATTCGATGACGGCGACCACTGGCAATCGCTCCAGCTCAATTTCCCGGTGAGCGACGTCCGCGATCTTGCGGTCCGCGGCAACGATCTGGTTGCCGCGACTTATGGCCGCGCGCTGTGGGTGCTCGACGATCTTTCTCCCCTGCGGCAGGCCAGCGCGGAAATCGCCGACTCGAAAGCATATCTGCTGCGCCCAGCGACGACGGTGCGCGTACGCTGGGACAACGACCAGGAAACTCCGCTACCACCCGAGGTTCCGGCGGCGAAGAATCCTCCCGACGGTGCGATCTTTTACTACTACCTGAAGACCGTTCCGGCGGGCGATCTCACGCTCGAAATTCACGATGCAAAGGGAAACCTGGTGCGGCGGTTCTCGAGTGTTGCGCCAACGCCAGACAACACACCGAAGAACGTTCCGGATTACTGGTTTGGCCCTCTTCCGGCGCTTTCCAAACACGCAGGGCTGAACCGCTTTGTCTGGAACCTGCGTTATCCGCCACCGGCCGCGCTGAACTACAGCTATTACGGGAACATTCTGAATTACGTGGAGTACACGCTTTCGGACCACGCGATTCCCGACGATACGCCGCGCGACCAGGCGCTGGGGCCATTCGTTACGCCGGGGCGATATGAGGTGACTTTGACGGGCGCCGGCGTGAGTTTGAAGGAGCCGCTTACGATCACGCTCGATCCGCGCGTCCACGTTTCGCAGGCTGACCTGGAGCAGCAAGTCGACGCAGCGAAGCGCATCACAGCAGGACTGCAATCCAGCTTTGACGCCTTCAACTCCGCCGCGAGTCTTCGCGCCGCTCTCGCGGAGCGCGAGAAGGGGCTGGAGAAGCTGGCCGATAGCGGTGCGGCAGGAACGGGAGGTCCGGGACATGAGCCCCCGAATGCGGCGGCGAGCAAGCCTGGCAAAGATGCCATCGATGCGCTGAAGGGCTTGGACGGCAAGATCGCCGCGGTGCAGGAAGGAAGTCCTGGCGTCCCGGGAGTGGGTCCCGTAAATCGAGATCTGGCGCGCATTCTGTTCATGATCGAAGTGGGTGACGGGGCGCCTTCGGATTCCGCGCAGGCTGCCATCAACGAATCGTGCCGGACGCTCGATACGGACCTGGCGGCGTGGCGGAAAGTGCAAACGGAATCGGTGCCGTCCGTGAATGCGCTTCTGGGGAAGTACAATCTGCAGCCACTGAGTGTGGCGCCGAGTGGGACAGCCAACATCCAAGGTGAGGAGAGCGGGCGCTGAGAGGTGGTAGAGCGGGAAAGCGGCAGCAAGCTATCGCACTCAAAGCGGCCTGCGACCGCGAACGCCCGGGCAGTTCTTGCGAGAGTGAGACCAGCATGCCATGACGAAACATCGAAAACATGAGGATCGAATGGAGGAACTCCGGCGCCTCAATGCGGAAGCCGAGGGAGGCGGAGGAGCCGAACGTCGCGAACGCGAGCATAAACAGGGAAAACTGAGCGCGCGCGAACGAATCGAGCTACTGCTGGACGAGGGGTCGTTCGAGGAGCTCGACAAATTCGTCCGGCATCACTGCACGGATTTCGGGATGGCCGACCAGCGTCCGCTGGGAGACGGTTTTGTCACGGGCTACGGCCGCATCCACGGGCGCCTGGTGTACGTGTTCGCGCAGGATTTCACGGTGTTTGGCGGGTCGCTTTCCGAAGCAAACGCGTCGAAGATCACGAAAATCATGGATCTGGCGATGCGACAGGGCGCTCCGCTGATCGGGCTGAACGATTCGGGCGGCGCGCGAATCCAGGAAGGCGTGATGTCGCTGGCAGGCTATGCCGATATTTTTCTGCGCAACGTGCTGGCCAGCGGCGTGATCCCGCAAATCAGCGCGATCCTGGGGCCCTGCGCAGGCGGCGCGGTGTATTCTCCGGCGATCACGGATTTCGTGTTTATGACGCGCAGCGCGTCGTACATGTTCGTGACGGGCCCGGACGTGATCAAGACGGTGACCCATGAAGAAGTGACGAAGCAGGAGCTGGGCGGAGCGATGACGCACAACGAGAAGAGCGGCGTCGCACATTTTGCGGCGTCGGAAGATCGAGAGTGCCTGGCCATGATTCGCGAGCTGCTGACGTATCTGCCGTCGAACAACCTGGACGATCCGCCGAGGAAGGACACGCAGGATCCGTGGGACCGCGAGGATCGGGCTTTGAACTCGATGGTTCCGGAGGACCCGCAGCAACCCTATGACATCAAGGATGTGATTCATTCGGTGGTGGACGACGGTGAGTTTTTCGAGGTACACGGGCACTTTGCGAAGAATATCGTGGTGGGATTCGCGCGGCTCGACGGCCGTTCGGTGGGCATCGTGGCGAATCAGCCGGCGTTTCTGGCGGGAGTGCTCGATATCGACGCGTCAGTGAAGGGAGCGCGATTTGTCCGCTTCTGCGACGCGTTTCACATTCCTTTGATCACGTTCGAAGATGTTCCCGGATTCCTGCCGGGCACGCAGCAGGAGTGGGGCGGGATCATCAGGCACGGCGCGAAACTGCTGTACGCATTCGCGGAGGCGACAGTTCCCAAGATTACGGTGATCACGCGAAAGGCTTACGGCGGCGCATATTGCGTGATGGCTTCGAAGCACATCCGGACAGACATCAATTACGCATGGCCGGGCGCGGAGATTGCGGTGATGGGACCGCAAGGAGCGGTGAATATCGTGTACAGGCGCGAGATCGAGCGCGCGCCCGAAGAGGATCGCGAGACGTTGCGGCAGGAGAAAATCGAGGAGTTCCGTGAACGGTTCGCGAATCCGTTTGTCGCTGCTGAGCGCGGTTATATCGACGCGGTGATCGAGCCCTCGCAAACGCGCGCGAGATTAATCACGGCGCTGCGCTCGCTAGAGAACAAGCGGGACGTGAATCCACGGAAAAAGCACGGGAATATTCCGCTATAAAAGCCGCCAGTTCTGTTGGCATTCCATCAAACATGGCGCCTGGCAATCCCCAGCTGAAGTCAACGCGGTTGCTTCGCCGACACACAAGAAAAAGCAGATCCCTCAACCCCCATTCCTGCTGAACAGCGTGAATGGGTTCAGGATGACACGGTAATCGGGCTTGCTCACGGGCTCAGAGAAGATAGGCGCGGAAATCGGGGCGGCTCCTCTTCGGAATGGCACGCTTGCGGGGACACCGAAGAATTATCGGTCGGCGGCGCGGGATCGCGGCGGATCTTTTTTCAGGATACGCACGCCGTCAGGGCCGGCGACGAGCGCTTCCGTGGCAAAGTCGAGAAAAAGGCCATGTTCGACCACGCCGACCACGTGATCGAGCCGGTCAGCGAGTTCCTGCGGATTGTCCATGGGGCCGAACGCGCAATTCATGATGTAGTGCCCGCCGTCCGTGATGTAAGGTTGCCCGTCGCTGTGCGTGCGCAGGGAAGGCCTGCCGCCCAGAGCATCGAGCTTTCGTTGCGTGGCTTCCCAGCCGAACGGAACAATTTCGACGGGCACTGAGACGAGGGAACCGAGGCGATCGACAATTTTCGTTTCGTCAGCAACGACCGCCATCCTCTTACTGGCGGAGGCGACGATCTTCTCGCGGAGGAGCGCGCCGCCGTGGCCTTTGATCAAACAGAGAATCCCGGAAACGATCTCGTCGGCGCCGTCAACTGTTAAGTCAATCTGCGACTGCTCGGCGAGCGTGGTGAGCGGGATGTTCAAGTTCCGTGCCTGCTGCTCGGTTTGCAGGGACGTCGCAATGCCGACGATTTTCAGCCGCTGGTCCGAGATTCGACGGGCCAGCGAACTGACGAAACGGGCAGCGGTGGAACCGGAGCCGAGGCCAAGCACCATGCCGTCTTCAACGAGCGCGAGGGCGGAATCCGCCGCAGCCTGCTTCCATCGATCTTGTTCGAGATGCGCCATTCGTGCGATTCGCTTTCGCCAGGGCGCATCATAGCCGCTTCGATGGAACCTGCCAAGCGCGATGACAACTGCCTGGCAGTTGTTGCAGCGGCGCATGCCGATCTGGGAGCAATGAATGGAGACCGTGTCCGGCTGGGGATGGCAAGAGGAGCAGGAGTGAACTAGAATCCGCGAGGGAGCAGAGCGCGTGTTCCGGAAAATTCTGATCGCGAATCGAGGCGAGATCGCGGTGCGCATCCTGCGCGCGTGCAGGGAGATGAATATCCGCTCCGTCGCGGTGTTCAGCGACGTGGACCGGGCGGCGTTGCACGTGCGTCTTGCGGACGAGGCTTACCATATCGGGCCTGCGGCATCCCGTGAAAGTTATCTTGCGATCGACAAGATCATTTCTATTGCGCGCAGGTCGGGATGCGGAGCGGTCCATCCCGGGTACGGTTTTCTCGCGGAGAATCCGGAGTTCGCTCGCGCGTCTGCTGCGGCGGGAATCGCGTTCATCGGGCCGAGCGCCGAAGCCATGGAGATGCTTGGATCGAAAACGGAGGCTCGCCATGTTGCAAAGCGGGTTGGCGTGCCGACCGTCCCGGGAACACTCGATCCGATCGGCAGTCTGGACGAAGCTCTCCGAACATCGCGAGAAATCGGCTTTCCTGTGGTGCTGAAAGCGGTCGCGGGCGGCGGTGGAAAGGGAATGCGGCTGATCGAGCGCGAAAGCGATCTTCAAGCAGGATGGCGCGATGCGGCGTCTGAAGCAAAGAATGCGTTCGGTGACGAGCGATTATACCTCGAGAAATATCTGCTTCGGCCGCGGCACGTCGAAATTCAAATTCTCGGTGATCAACACGGAGCGATGGTCTATCTCGGGGAACGCGAGTGCTCGATCCAGAGGCGGCATCAGAAAGTGATCGAGGAAGCGCCGTCGCCGATTATGACACCGGAGTTGCGCCGTGCGATGGGCGAGGCGGCGATCCGGCTCGCTCGCGAGGGCGGTTACACGAATGCGGGCACGGTGGAGTTTCTGGTTGATGACGCGCGGAATTTCTATTTTCTCGAGGTGAACACGCGGCTGCAAGTGGAGCATCCCGTCACGGAGATGACCACGTCGCTGGACCTGGTGAAACTGCAGTTCAGGATCGCGGCGGGCGAGAAGCTTCCATTTGGGCAGCGAGACGTGGCGTTTCGAGGGCACGCGATCGAGTGCCGCATTTATGCCGAAGATCCCGACAATAACTTCTTTCCGTCGCCCGGGAAGATCGTGGAACGGCGCGTGCCGACGGGCCCGGGAGTTCGCTTGGACGAGGGAGTCTATGCGGGCTGGACGGTGCCGAATGAATACGATCCGTTGCTGGGGAAGTTGATTGCGTGGGGCGCGGACCGGGCGGAAGCAATCGCGCGCCTTCGTGGGGCGCTCGACGAGTATTACGCGACCGGCATCCGAACAAATGTCGGGCTCCTGCGAAGAATTCTGGTTTCAGCGGATTTCGAGGATGCTCGAATTCATACGCGATGGCTGGATGAGGCCCTCGAAGCAGGGCAGCGCCCGCAAGCGAAGCCGGAGGGGCGAGAAGAGCCGCAGTGGGAGAAGGCCGCGGCGATCGCCGCAGCGATGTGGCACATGTCGAAGAATCGGTCACAGCGAGATGGGAACCACGGCGGCGACGAAGCCGGAGCATCGCGATGGAGGGTAGAGGGGAGATCCGAGCAGGTGAGCCGCGAACCAAGAGAGAAATGAATCTGGAGAAGAGGAATTGAGGATCCCGCTTAAGACGCGAGCTGGAACGAGAGTGATCGAGGCGTCGACCGAAAACGGGCGTATGACGTTTGTGATCGATGGGCGTCGGCTGGATGCCGACTTGGTAGAGATCGCTCCCGGACTGTATTCGATTCTGCTCGACGGGGAATCATTCGAAGCACACACGCGGGATGCGAGCGGCGAGGTGATCGTCACAATCGACGGCCGCGATTTCACTTTTCGAGTCGAGGATCTTCGAGAATGGCGGCGCGACGGAAGTGCGCTCGAGGCGAAGGGAAGGCAGCAGGTGGTCGCGTCGATGCCGGGAAAAGTTGTCCGCGTTCTGGTGGCCGCGGGTCAAGCAGTGAAGGCAGGGCAAGGGCTCGCCGTGATCGAGGCGATGAAGATGCAGAACGAGGTGCGCTCGCCGAAGTCGGGGATAGTGGAACGCTTGCTGGTCAGCGAAGGTCAAGCGGTGAATGCGGGCGAGATCCTTGCCATTGTGGGATAGAAGCGCGCTTACCGATACTAGTCTTCGGGGAGTTTACCGGCGGATTCGAGGATTTCGCGCGCGAGATAATTGGTGACGTGGGATTCGTTGCGGGCTTCCGCCAGATAGGCAGCGCGCAGGAGTTGTTCCTTGCGGCTGCGAAGCATCTGACGGATTCCTTCGCGGACTTGAGGGTCGGAAAGTTCGCGCTGGCCGGCCGGTTCCTTTCCGAGCAGCTTCAATATTACGTAACGGCCATCTTTCAGCAAGAGAGGCTGGCTGACCTCGCCCACCTTCATGGAAAGCACGCTGCGCTTGAGCAGGGGATCGGAGCGGTTGAAGGAGGATTCCGGGTTGTAGCCGAGATCGCCTCCCGTGGATGCGGTCGAGTCTTCCGAGTAATCCATCGCTAGTCGGGCAAAATCGGCTCCGGCGCTCAGCTTCTGCGCGAGCATGGCGGCTTTGCGGCCCGCCTGCGCTTCGTTGCCGGCTTTATCGTTCTTCCGATTATGGACCGTGGGATCGGGACGCGGCGTGATTACAATTTCGGCAACGTGATACTGGGGCTCCGGGAGGTCGAACTGCGACTTGTTCTGGTTATAGAAGTCGGCGATGTCCTGGTCGGTGACGGAAATCTTGGCGACGACCTCGCGGTTCAGCAGTTTTTGGATCGAGAGTTGCCGGCGGATGTTGCTCTTCAAGTCGTCAATGGTGAGTCCCGATTCCTGGAGCTTGCGTTGAAACTCCTCTTCGGTGAAAGGGCTCTTGGATTGCGTAAATTTGTCTTCGACCTCGGCGTCCGTGGCGACCAGATTCATTTTGGCGGCACGCTGGAGCAGGATTTCGCTGTTGATCAGCTCTTCGAGAATCGTGAGCTTGAGCGACAGACCTTCTTCGTGTGAAGGAGGCGGGGAGTCCGGAGTGAGCCGCGAACGAAAATTCTTTTCGACCTCCGCACGCGTGACATCCGTTCCGTTTACAACACCCCAGACGTCGGGTCCGGGAGCGACCTCGCGTCTGCACGATGCGACGGCGCAGACCAGCAGCGCTGCCAGCATCAAGAGTCTGGGTTTCAACCGGCACTCCTTCGGCGGGAAAAGCTCAAGCAGCTTTCTTGACGCGGCCGGAACGAATGCAAGATGTGCAGACTCGGACGTGCTTGCGCACACCCTTGACTACGGCTTTGACGCGCCGGAGGTTCGGGTTCCAGCGGCGGCGCCGCAGGTTGTGCGCGTGGCTGATCACGTTCCCGTAACTCGGCTTCTTGCCGCAGATTTCACATGCCAATGCCATGTCGATGTTGCTCCAATCGAGAGGTATCGCTTTCTGTGAGACTTTGATGCTATCAGAGAAACGCACAGGAGAGAAGCGATTTGGCCGCACGAGAGCCAGTATGCACAAGAAGAGGAATCGGCGCAGTGAGCGCCCGAGTGCGGCGATACACTTGTGTTAGCGAACATCTGTGAGCGGCGACTCAAGATTCAGTCGCGTCAGGCAACCAGGTCTTCGACGTAGGTTCGCTGAGCTAGCTTCGCACGCTCTGATACAGCCGGTAAGGCTCGTCTTTTATGACCATGAACGAGCGGAAGGTGACCGGTCCGTGGTCCGAGGAGACAATCCAATCATCGGATGATTGCGTTGACACGGCTGCGGCGAGCAACTGCTGCCGGGCAGTCTCGGCCGGATCTTTCCCGATGGCGAAAAGGGCCAATGGGCCACGCATCAGCGCGACCGTTTCCGGATTTTCCGGAGCGACGGCCTCGAGCCTTAGCGGCATCTCGAACTCGACTTCCACGCGGTCGCCGTCATTCCAGGTTCGCTGAAGGGCGAGAAATTTTCCGGGAGCGATTTCCTGGTCGACGCGCTTTCCATTGACGCTGACCACCGTTTTGGGGCCGATCCACGCCGGGATGCGAACATATAAAGCGAATGTTTCGGAGCGGGGCGTGGAAAGCGTCATCTCAGTTGTCGGGGTTTTCGGGTAATCCGTCTTCTGGCTCAGCGTGCACTTCGTTCCGCCTTGCATCCAGGTGACGCGCGAGGGGAGGAACAGGTTCACGCAGAGACCATCAGAGGCCTGGTAGTAGGAACTGATGTGATAGTCCGCACTGAGCTGCGGAAACGTTCCGGAACAGCAGGGCCACTTGGACCAATACCAGACTTTCTTGGCGTCTGTGTTGTTGTAGTCGGAATAGTAGTAGCTGGTTCCGTCCGGCTGAATGAGGCGCGCGCCCCCGATCGTGTTGTAGAGCAAGCGTTCCATGCTGTCGCCGTAGCGGGAGTCACGGGTCGTGCGTAAGAGATAGCGGGTGATTTTAAAGTGGCCGTAGGCCCCGCAGGGCGTCTCGAAGCCGTAGTGCGTGGCTTTCAGACTTGCCGCAAGCGCGCCACGGCCGGGCTCGACGAAGGCTTCATCGGGACCCCATCCTCCCGTCGCGAAACTTTGGTCCTCCACCATCTGCAATCCATTGCCCGCCGCCTGCAAATATTTCTTGTCGCCCAGCACCAGATACCCTTGCATGGCGGAACTTAGCGCGTTCACGTGGCTATACGCGTGTTCAAAAGGCAGTACATTGGCGTTCCGCGAGAGGGGATCGAAGTAATTCTGTTCTAAATAGCGCGTTCCGAGTTCGCGATAGCGTTCGTCGCCGCTTCGCCGGTAGGCCAGGAACAAGTTCTCCGGCAGCGTGTAGGTTTCATCCCAGGTTGTCGCGATATCGGTATAGCCTCTCGAGCGCTGCTCGTACCGACTCAGCGCGTGATCGGGCAGATGCGGCAGGACCGCTTGTGTCGCTTTCCAGTGCACCTCCATTGCGATGGGATCTTTGGCGAATTCGTGCGCGTCGATCAGACCGCAGCTTGTCTTATCGTATGTGTAGGCCGGGAGCCGATAGCCGACGTAGAACTTGCCTGCCGGATCGACGGTCGCCGCAAACCCTCGGACCAGACGATGAACTTTCTCCTGCGTGGGCCTCGACCCAGTCACTGCATAGGCGCGCGCTAGCGCAGAAAGATACTGGCCAAAACTGTGTCCGGGAACAAAGCCATGGAAATTGTTTGCCGGATTGAAATCGTCGGAATTGTCGTACCAACCGCCCATATCGGGGCCGGGAGCCGGCAGTCCTTCGCGCTCTCGGAAAGGTTTCAGCAGTGCGTCTTCATTCAGGCTCAGGAACAGTTCGTGATTGTGGTCAAACTGGTGGCGAAAAAGCCCGTCGAGCAATTCGACCTGCGCATATCCAAGCTGTGAGAGGGGAGGAACAACGGCGACCTCCGGCGAAGATGCGGGTCCGGCACCTACGCCCGAATTGCGAGCTGGATGAGCCAACGAGGAAGTCGCCTTGGCGGCACCCGCGACAAGAGCGCTGCCAGCGGCTGCCGCGCCCGCTTTCAGGAATTGCCTTCGCGATGATTTCTTCATATGCCCGCTCCTGTAAGAAGAACCGCACAGACGAGTTCCCGTAAACGTTTTCGCCAACATAGGCCCTGTGGCGGTTGATTGTCAAATTTCTTGCCCCGGAAAGGCGGCGTGGCAAGGGCCCAGCCGGAGGAGATGCCGAGCCTTTGCAGCGTCTACCGCGTCAGAACGTGAACCGGGCAGCCACCTGCCACCACCTAGGCAGTTGCTGGGAGCTGACCTTCCCGAAATTTGGATCGAGGGGGTCGGCGTCCACGAATCCAAGGTTGGTACGGTTGAAAATGTTGAAGAACTCGAACCGCAGTTGCAGATCGAGCCTCTCCGTGAGGCGGTTGTCCTTATAAAAGGATGCATCCGTTTCGGCGAAGTTGGGTTCCCGGAACTGATTCTGCTTCTCGTCGCCCTCTGTTCCGGCGGCCGGCTGTGTGAACTGACTCGCCGAGAAAATTCCGGTTAGAAAGGCCTGACGCGAGTTGCCCTGCGCATAGCCTGCCGCATTCGGATAGTCGAAGTTGTCGCCATCAGCATTGTAGTCGCCGCTGTTGGCGGACAATCCTGTGATGGGATTCGAAGCGGACGGGTTGGTACACGCCGCGGTTCCCGTGTTCGCACACGTCGGCAGGAACGGGTGTTGGTTGATTACGGTGAACGGATAGCCGGACTGGAAAATGCTCGTCCCGCTGACTCCCCATCCTCCGGTCACGTGTCCCACGAGGCCCTGACCGCCATTCAGTCCGGGAAGCTGATAATTCAGAGTGAGTGAGAAGCGGTTCGGAGCGTCCCAAGGAGAGGGTCCATAGTATTGGCTGACGTTCAAAGCGGAAGGATATCTGCCGGCATCGTCCTTCGACTCTGAACGCGTGTAAGAGCCGTCAAAGAACCCGTGCGAGAACCGACCCCGAAAATCAAAGGTCACGCCTTCGTAGTTGCCGTACCGATCGTTCGCGGAATAGGTGATTGCGCCGAAGCTGGAATTCAGCCGCGTGGGAACCAGGCTGTTGTGCTGAAGCAAGTCGCCCGCGTAGGCGTTGATGTCGACGCCGTAGCTGACGATACCGGACTGGTTGTTGTTGCCAACGAGATCGTAGGTGTGCGAGCCCGAGTAGCTCACGCTAGCCACGTATTTAGCTCCAAGCTTGCGCTCGAGGCTGAGGGCCCAAGTGTCAGCCCGAGGAGACTTGAGATTGGGATTAATGCCTCCGATCGGGAAGTTCAGGCCGGCAATGCCACCTTTCGCGTCAAGCGTCGGCGTAAACGTGGCGTAAGTGAAGCCGAATGGAGGGGTGTTGCTATTTCCCAATACAAACACTGGAGGTCCGGAGTTCGCAGTTCCTCCAGCAAAAAAGGTAGGAATGATCGGTCCCGGCGGATTGCCGCGAAATTCCTCTTGAACGTTCGCTTGAGTAAGCCAATCGTTGTAGATACCGAATCCCCCTCGCACGACCCAGTCTCCGTTGCCGGTCGGATCCCAGGCAACGCCGACGCGAGGACTGAAGAGGTCGGTGACGGAACGGTTCAGGGCGTGGTAGGACTGCTTTGCGAAGCCGTTGGCGATCTTCTCCTGGAGCGTGGCGCCCGGACCAGTGTAGAAGTTGCCAAAAACTGTGGTGGGGCTTCTAGACCACGGGTTCCCCTGATCGTCCCAGCGCAAACCATAAGTCACCGTGAGATTCGGCTTCAGCCTCCAACTATCTTGAGCAAAGAGGCCGGCGGTGGTGGACGCCGCGTTCCAAGACCACAAGACCGGCTGTCCGGTGTTCGGATCGTACATGGCGCCACCCTCGGTTAGAGGTTGATCCTGAACCAGCGTGGTCAAGTTGGCGAAATTGAACGAAGGCACCGAATAGGGTCCCTGGAAGGGCTCAACGTCATCACCGAACCAGCCCTCGTAGCCGAATTTCAAGGTATGGTTGCCCTGGATGTGAGTGAGCTCGTCGCGCCAGTGGTAATTATGCTGGATGAAATCACCCTGGGCGAACCCGACGCCGAAAGCTTGGCCGCCATCGGCGTTGACACCCGAAACGCTGACCTCCGGGACGGTATAATCCGAGGCACCGCTTCCCAAAGTCCCCTCGACCCGGCTCACGCCAAAGATGGCTTCGTTAATCGTGCTGGGGGAGAAGGTATGCGTCCAGTTGAATTGCAGCGCGCGCTCCCAGTTCTGGTTGTTGGCGGGCGAGAACTCAGGGATTGCGGTGGGTTCTCCGTAACTTAGAGTTGTTCGATAGAGGCTGCCGTAGATGCGGTCCTTGCTGAAGTATTTATCGATGCGCAGGAACCACTGCGTTCCGTTGCGAACCGCAGTAGTGTTGAAAAAGCCGCTATCAATCGTTGGCAGGTTACAGGGCAGCAAGGCGCTGCCAACCGTGATGGATCCGCTAGCGGGGCAGCCTCCCAGGTACTGAGCCGCGGTTTCTGACACGCTCGCGCCCGAAACGTTAGCGGGAACATATTTCGTAAGCAATCCTGTTCCGACGGTATTCGGGAAGTTTGTCTGCGCCCACGACGTGAACTGGGGATCGGTAAAAGTCACCAAGCTACTGGCGGATTGGGAGGAGCGCAGCGGTTCGATGTCGAAGAAAAAGAAGAACTGGTGGTGAGGAATCACCGGGCCGCCGATACCTGCCGATATGTTGTTGCTGTGGAATGGCGGGTATTTGCCGCCACTAAAGTGGGTGCGGGCAAACATGCTCTGGTAGTTGAAGTAGTCGCTCGCAATGCCGTGGAACTGATCGGTCCCCGATTTCGTCGTCATGGTGACCTGGAGGCCATCGGCGCGCCCATATTCCGACGAGAAGGTATTCACCTGAATGGTCGCTTCCTGAACTGAATCGGGGTTTGGAGTAAGGTTCAAAACACCCTGGCGAATGCCGCTGGTTACGTCGAGACCATCCACAACCCACATATTTGACATCTGGCCTTCGCCGTTGGCGCTCGCGTCCACCTGGGTCTCCGTGGAGAAGTTGTCCACACCGGATCCGGGCGTGCCGGTCGAGCCGGGTTGACCGCCGCCTTGGGTGCCCAGCCCCGTCACTCCGGGCGCGAGGGTAGCCAGTGTGACCAGGTTCCGGCCAGCGACTGGCAACTGAGCAACGGCCTCGTTCTCAAGTGTCATCTGGTTGCGCGTATCCGCGGTGTTCAGGATAGGCGCCTGCCCAGTGACTTCGACAGTCGCCTGCACCCCTTTGACCTTCAAACTGATAGGGACATTCTCTGTTTGGTTCGTCTCCAACGTAGCCTTGACGACCTCGTTCGCGAAGCCAGAACTCTCGACCGTGATCTGGTAAGAGCCCGGCGCAAGGCTGAGAAATTGGAAATTGCCGGCCGAATCGGTGGTGGTGGTCGCAGAGACTTTAGTCGCGGCGTTGACGAGCATTACATTGGCGTTGGGTACACCGGCACCACTTGGATCCTGCACGGTGCCCTGAATGTTGCCGCTGAACTGCGCAAGTGCCGTGCCTCCAAGCAGGCTCACCGCCAGAAGCACACCGAGGACGCGCAGCGTGGTAAACGTTTGCTTCATTGTAGAGCCCCCTTCACTCGTGGTGGAACGAGCATTTAGTCCTGAGAACTCCGGCCTTATTTTCCCAAGCGCTAAGTTTCTTCAGATGAGTTGGCAAAGCGTTTGAAAAATCAGGAGACTGTCGCACACGCGCTACAGCCTTACAAGTCACCTTGATAAGAGACCCTCCTCCTGATTGGTGTACCCGGCAGCAACAGGGGTGGCCGCCGCTGCCGGGTCTCCCTGGTCTAGAAGGAGATACGAGCGCCAAGCTCGATTTGGCGCGCCTGCTGTGGTTAGGAGTAAGGTAACGCGAATGTATTTAACAGGTTCGTCCATATCAAAACGAGATCCGCGCCCCCAATTGCAGCTGTCTCGCGCTGAGCGCGGAAGTCACCCTACCAAAATTGCCATCCGCCAAATTGGCGTCAACTGGGCCGAGGTT
Organism: Candidatus Acidiferrales bacterium; assembly: GCA_035307985.1. Taxonomy (GTDB): domain Bacteria; phylum Acidobacteriota; class Terriglobia; order Acidiferrales; family UBA7541; genus Palsa-295. The sequence goes on along the minus strand of DATGHM010000060.1, from coordinate 13,015 downwards.
TACATGGTTGAAGAGGTTCACGAAGTCAAACCGCAACTGCAAGCTCCCCGCCTCGCCGAACCATGGTACGCGCGTGTTCTTCAGGACGCTGGCGTCCACCTGAAACAAGCCAGGATTTCGATAGCTATTGCGCTTGAGGCTTCCTTCGGTGCCGGGCGCTGGCGCCGGGAAATCAGCAGCAGTAAATAGGCCGCTGATATACGACTGGCGGCTGTGCGATCCGCTGAAATCGGTGGCGGGTGCATTGGGGATGTCGTAGTTGACGCCGTCCTGGTTGTAATCGCACGCAGCCGATCCGCAATATACCCAGAAGGGAGTTCCCGACTGGATAGCGGTGATGCTGCTGACCTCCCACCCGGATGTGAGCACTTTTCCAAAGCCACTTTTCATTCCGGGAAGGGTGTACACCTCGGACAACGAGAACCGGTTCCGGACGTCCCAGTTCGCGTCCGACCAGTAGGTGAAATAGGCGGTGGGATCAGGGATATTCAGCCCGCCGTCCTGATCGAACCGCGTCCCTGCTTCCGGATAATCCATCGCGTGAGAGAGAGTGTAGGAGGCCTGAAAACTGAAGGCCGAACTCGGCCGGCCCCGAACCGTAAGGATCATCGCATTGTAAGTGCCACTGTTCGCGTTGCCCACATAGTCGATGGAGCCAAAGCTCGTATTCGGGCGGGCCGCTGCCGTGCAACCGGCACAACGGTTCTGGTCGGTTCCCGTCAATCCATCGTACGATCTTGAACCGGAGTAGTTCGCGCCGACGACCAACGTCCAGGGAAGTTGGTGTTCAAAGCCGATGACATAGTTGACGGCGAAAGGCGCCGTCAAATTCCGCGCCAGGGAATCGACGGCGGGTTGCAAGGTCGTGTTGCCCCCCTTCGAGTCGAACATCTCCGCCGGAATATTGGGCAACGGGAAATTGAACGGATAGGTTCCGGAGGGCGCTAGGGCGAACACCGGCTGAACGGCCGTAACGCCGGTTATGAAAGTCGGACTGACTACGCCGGGAGGGTTATTGCGCATCTGATCGACACTCTGCCCCATCACCACCCAGTCGCGATACACTCCGACTCCGCCTCGCACGCTCCAACTGCCGGTCTTCGTGGGATCCCACGCGAACCCGATGCGCGGGCTCCAGTAATTGGTTTGGGCATTGGCGAACACGCCCCCATTCCCGTCCGACATGACCGATGCGTTTGCAACCTGCTCCTGGAGCGTGTTCCCCGAACCGAGGTAGAGGCTGCTGAATTGGAAGCCGCTGTTTCCCCAGGGCGTATGATTCGTAAAGTCGTCCCACCGCAAACCGAGTGTGAGGGTTAGATTGGATTTGACCTTCCAATTATCCTGGGCGAAAAAGCCGAATGGGTTTTCCTGCCCACCAAATCGAACGGTGCCGGGGGTGCCGGTCAGCGGGTTGTAGGCTCCCACCGTCTCACTGTAAGGATTGTCCTGCACGAGGTCGAATATGCTATTGAAGGTGAAGTTCGGTATCACGTTGTCAGGCGTGAAATCGCCATGTTCAATCCCGCGGTCTCCGTCGTATCCGAATTTGAATGTGTGTGGCCCGTGTACCCAGCTTAGTACGACCCGCCAGTTGTAGTTCGGACCACGATATTCCCCGGGTCCGAAACCGCTGCCGACGATGAAGCCCTGGGCTCCATCGCTGATATTGATCACGGGAACCTTCAAGTCCGCGTTCTGTCCATTGGCGCCACCAACACTGGCGAACGCGAAAGCACCTTCCAGCAAGAGGTTTGGGCTGAAGGTATGGGTGTAGTCGATCTGACCGTAGCGATTCCGCATGATATTCGCGGCACCAAGACCTGCGCGAGGCGAGGGTGCTTGCTGGTCGAAAGAATCGTTGTAGTAGCTGACGTAAAGGCGGTCGTTCGGCGTGAAATATTGGTCGAAGCGGAAGTTGTATTGGAGTGCGTTGTAGTAGGGGCTGAACTCAAAACTTCCGCTGTCGAAGACATTTGTCGCGCAGGGAATCGTCGCGCCGCTGGACCCTGGAATTGTGATATTGCCGCTGGAGGGACACCCGCCGGTCGGATTGAAATATTGGAGAGCCGTGGTGGTCCCACCGTTGGCCTTCAGGTTGCTAGCGGGATAGAGTGTAAAAAGTGACGTCCCCACGGTGTTCGGAAAGTTTGCCTGTGCCCACGAAACGAACGCCGGGTCCTCGAAATTCACTTTCCCCGTGGATTCCGGAGCCGTCGACCACAGTTTTTCGACGTCGGCGAAAAAGAAAGTCTTGTTCCTTCGGATGGGGCCGCCCAGCGCGCCCACCAGATCCTTGCGCGAAAACGGGCTGACCGCCGAAAAGTCCGGAGCTGCCTGAAGATCCTGATTCGTATAAAACAGGCTCCCGGTGCCATGGAACTGGTTCGTCCCCGACTTCGTGGTTACCTGAACCACGACGGAGCTTCCGAGGGCGTTTTCCGCGTCCCAAGAGTTGGCTTGCATGGTGACTTCCTGAACGGCGTCGGGAATGGGCGCAAGGATGATGTTTCCGTTTTGGATCGGGCTGGTTACGTTCATGCCATCCACGTACACAATATTCCCCGTGTAACTGCGTCCATTGGCGCTGATTTGCGGTGTCTGCGTCCCGAAATTATCCGATCCGCCTCCCGGCGACTCCCCGGCACCACGGGTTCCGGTGCCTACAACACCCGGCATGACTGCGAGAACATCCCAAAGATTTCTGTTGAGCTCAGGCAAATCCCTCACTGTTTGCGAGAAGAGCGTCGCCTCGAGGCGCGTTTCAGCTGTGTCGAGCGTCGCGGCTTCGGCCACGACCTTTACGTTCGCCGAGACCGAGGCGACTTGGAGTGTGATGTTGATGCCCTGGAGTTCTGCGGTCGAAAGCGTCAGGTTCACCTCGCTCGTTTTGAAGCCGGTCTTCGAGGCGGAGACCGCGTAATTTCCCGGCGGAAGAGCGCTGAAGCTGTAATTACCGGTTGCACCCGTGGTCGTGCTGGACGTGACGCCCGTATCCACGTTCCGGAGGTCCACCCGGGCCTCTGCAATGGCGGAGCCGGACGAATCCATCACGATACCTTGAATGTTTCCGCTGAATTGGGCGTAGGAACAGGTACAAGCGAAGACCGAGCAGACAAGAAACACGACCAGACGATGAGCCCACCTTGCCATTCTCCCCTCCCCCTTGCTTCCGGCCCCGGCGTTGGCCTAATTGTGTTCAGAGGCTGCCTGAGTGCCGGAACGCCCCGAACAGCACTCAGAGAAAACGTTTACTCGTCTAATGGAATGTAATTAGTGCAGGATCATTTTTTTGTCAAGGAAAAAAGAGGAGAGCGCTGGCTAATATACTGTATACAGGGTGACAGTCGAGTCCCGTGACTGCTGGTTCCGATTATTCCCGAGACACGGCGGCCGGTTCGGGCTCCACAAGCTTGTACCGGTTGTGGCTGGCCTCCATCTTTCTATCTTTTTCCCTGAGTGAGGCCAGCCGCTTTAGGAGTTCCGGAATCTCTGCGGTCTTTCGAGTCTTCCTCAAAGCCTGGACGAGGCGATAGAGTGCTTCCTGGTCGGTTGGATCCGAGCGTAGCACCACTCTGCATTGTCGGATCGCCGGGGCGAGTTGACCGTCGTCGTAATACAGTTTGCTCAACAGATCCCGCCCAAGAACGAGCGTCGGCCTGAGTTCGACCGCCCGCTCGGCAGCATGTAGCGCCTCGGCAAATTCGGGACTTCCCGCCTGCGCGCCATTCTGCGCCAGCGCATCAGCGAGGAGATAGAGCAGCACGGGGTCGTTCGGGTGCTCTTTCAGGCGGGAACGGACAGTCGTGACGGCGTTGCCAGCGCCCTTCTGCTGCAGCTTCGCCAGACTCTCGGATTCTGAACTGAAGGCTTGTCGTGGGTCGAGGCGCTGGGCAGTTTCGAAGTCGGACTCTCCCTTGTCATATTGTCCGACCTGAACGCGGAGTACTCCGCGTGCAAGGTAGAGTGGCGCCGAGTTGGGGATGTGGCTCAAACCAACGTTGAGCATGTCGATTCCTACTTGAAACGACGAGTGATCGAAGGCGAGCGTCGCGAAATCCAAATAATAGTCGGCGTTGCGCGGATTTCTGACGATTGCCTCGCGCAGAAACTGAACGGCGCGCGGCGTGTCGCCGATTTTCTCTGCGGCGTTCGAAGCGATATCGAGGGCTTCAGCGCTCGTGTCGGTTTGCTGCAGAATCGGATCCAGGGTGGTGAGCGCGTCGTGAGGTTCGTCCGCAAGGAACTGCGCTGCCGCGAGATGGATCCGGGCGCGAGAGTCCTGCGGCGAAAGCGAAACAAGATTCCGGTAAATGTTCACGGCGTCGGCCGCACGTCCAGCCTGCACTAGGCAAAACCCATACTCCTCAAGGGCGGGGGGTTGCGAGAACAGGACTTTGCCGCTGGACTGAAAGTGCTCGATGGCAGCCTTGCAGTCATGGCGTCTGTAGGCGAGAACTGCAAGCATCGCGTGGCTGGTCTCGTCATTTGGTTGAATCTTCAGTATGCGATTCAAAAGGCGGGCGGCCCGCTCGCTGCCCGTGTGGTACTCGATTTGTGCGGCGCCCTCGAGGGCCGGCAGGTAGTTCGGGGCAACGTTCAGTGCGGAATCGTAGGCCGCAAGGGCCCCATGATCTTCGCCTAGACCCGAGAGAGCCAGTCCCTCCATCGTCAGGAACTGCGGGTCATTCGGAGCCGCCTGCAGGGCCGAGCGCGTCACCTGCAAGGCTTGTTGGAAGTCTCGGGCACGCAGGGCGGCAGTGATCGAATTTGCAGTTTCTGTTCGGTCCTGGCCTGCGGCCGCAACAGCGACGACAAGGAGCAAACAAATGAGAAAGCCAGTAACCCCGCTGATTTCAAGGGGGGAGACACGGGTTTGTTCCACGCGTGCACATGCAACTCGGGCGAGAGGTCGCGAAATCGTTGCACGGAGCCAAGGAAACGTTTTCAAGGAAATTTAGGTATACTCCTGCTGATTTTACCGTGTCAAGGAACGGCCTGAGTCGGGAAGATCGAACGGCAATCGAACGCAGAGATTGCGTCGGTCGATCATTGCGTTGACATGGATGGAGTGAGAGTGAAAATCACGCGGCGCGCGCTTCTTATGTCCTTTCCTTTCGGTACCTCCGCATGGAACGTGCTGGCGCAGGGCATGAGTGCGCGACACGCGAAAGCGCAGCCGAAACTCCCTCCTTCGGGGCGGCCTTTCGACGCGCATTTCGTAGACGTCGCGCATGAAGCCGGTCTGGTCGGGCCAGTCATCTACGGCTCGCCGAGTCATGACGACTACATTCTCGAGGCCACGGGCTGTGGCTGCGCATTCATCGATTACGACGGCGACGGCTGGATGGACATCTTTCTGCTGACAGGAACGCGGCTCGGCGGAGCGCCACCGCACACGACTAATCGCCTGTATCGCAACAACCGAGACGGGACGTTCGCTGACGTGACGGAGAAAGCCGGACTCACGCGCGTGGGATGGGCATCGTCGGTTTGTGTCGGCGACTACAATAACGACGGTTCCGAGGACATTTTTTGCACGTACTATGGCCAAAACGCACTCTATCGAAATAATGGAGACGGCACGTTCACGGACGTGACCAAGCAGGCGGGACTGTGGAACGATGGACCAACCCGCTGGGGCGCCGGTTGCACGTTCATCGATTACGACCGGAACGGACATTTGGATTTGTTCGTCTCGAACTACGTGCAATTCGATCTCGCCCATATCCCCAAGCCCGGAAGCGACGTGAACTGCAACTGGAAGGGCGTTCCGGTGGAATGCGGCCCCCGCGGTCTGCCGTTTCCTTCCCAGCATTTCTATCGCAATAACGGCGATGGTACGTTCACCGACGTCAGCAAGGAGTCGGGCGTGTCCAAGACGCACGAGAACTACGGCATGACTGCGCTGTGCGCCGACCTGGACGAAGACGGCTGGCCGGATATCTACGTGGCATGCGATTCCACACCCAGCCTCCTCTTCATGAACAACCACGATGGAACATTCCGGGAAGAAGCCATTTTGCGCGGCGTTGGACTCAACGAAGACGGTATGGAGCAGGCGGGCATGGGGATAGGAGTGGGAGACTACAATCTCGACGGTCACCTCGACCTCTACAAGACTCACTTCACCGACGACTCCAATACGCTCTATCGCAACGACGGCAAAGGGTATTTTGACGACGTGACTCTGGCTACGCGTCTCGGGGTGGAAACGCGCTACACATGCTGGGGAACGGGAATCGTCGATCTGGACAATGACGGATATCCGGATATTTTCGTGGTCGCCGGGAGCGTGTATCCGGGGCTCGAGCGAAGCCTGCCGCAGTATGTAAACAAGTGTCCGCGGCTCTTGTTTCGGAACCTGGGCAACGGCACGTTCGAAGAACTGGGTGATGCAGCGGGACCGGCGATGATGGACGCGCATTCCAGCCGGGGTTGCGCTTTTGGCGACTTCGACAATGACGGCGACCTGGACATTTTAGTGGTCAATTTGAACGAGCCCCCGTCGCTGCTCCGGAATGACACCCGCGGCTCAAATCACTGGCTGAAGGTGAAGCTGGTTGGGACGAAATCGAACCGGAGCGCCATTGGCGCTCGGGTTCTGGTCCGTTACGGGAAGAAAATCCAGGCGCAGGCGGTAACGAGCCAGTCGAGTTTTTATTCGGCGAACGACATGCGATTACACTTCGGACTGGGCGCGGAAACGGCCGCGGATGTCGAAGTGCACTGGCCAAATGGGGGTGTCGAAACGTTCAAAGCGATCTCCGCCAATCAACTCGTAACAATCGAAGAGGGTAAGGGTGTCGTCCCCAGCAAAGGCTGGCCTCCCGTGGAAAAAAATCACAGTGTTGGCAGCCGCGAATGAGCGAACCGCCGCATGCGTTTGTTTGGGCGATGCATACCGTCTCGCCGAACGGTTATTGAGGGCGAAAGCGACCGTGGTGAACAATCCAATACTGCCGGTCCAATAGCAGTTCATACTACTCCGATGATTGCCACAGCGTTATAATCTGCGGCGAAGGAGAACCACACGATGCGTTGCTCGAAGACTATTCTCTTTTCGATTCTGGCGTTCTGCGTAGCCGCCTTTGGGAGTTCCTATTTGTCCGCCTCGGGCACTTCCCCAGCGGGGAAGACAACGATCCTCAAGGCGGCCGACCTCACGGCAAAGATATTCCCTGAGCGGGTGTTTTATCAGGGCAAGACCGCTCCCGCCGAACTTCGGAACACGGGTGGTGTTCGCTTCGCCGATGGCGCCTACTTTCTGGCGGGTCTCGTCGACAGTTCGGGTTATTCGACGGCCGTCAAAAGCAAATACCAGGCCTATTTGCTCACAGAAGTTCCACTGCAGTTCGGCGGCCAAGAGCTGAAAGCTGGCGCCTACGGCGCTGGATTTGTCTCGGGATTCTTCGTCGTTACCGACATCGGAGCGCACGATCTCTTGCGGGTTCCTGCGCCACACGATATGGCAATCAAGCGCCCCGTTCCGCTGCAAGTTTTAGCCGGTTCAGCCGCCGGAACCTACCGGCTCTATCGCGGCCGTGATTACGTCGAATTTCGTCGCGGTGAGCTCTGACACAGGTCAAGCAACCACTCCTTTTGAACTAGGCGTCCGCCCTTTCAGAGGCTGATTTGAATCACCGTCCTCAGGAAGTTCTCCTTGATGAGACGGTTGTCTTTATTTTCATCCACTTATCTCTCGTCGGCTTTCCTTCAAACTCTCCGGATAGTCTGTTCTGTACCTTTTTTCTGCCGATCATTTAGAGAGGCCTTCCATCGCGTCAAGCCTTTCCAGAACAATTCCTTCTCCAAAGCGCTGCTGGTGATCTGATCCGATTGCTCGATGCTCTATCTAGGCATGCGAGAAACCATGTCAGCCATTTCGTAATGTCCAGCGGTCCCGCCTCATCAGGACCCGCTAACCCGCAGTCAATTTATCCAACAGTTATGCGATTAGGTCCGCGTCGAGTGCTAGGTCCGAAGAAAATTGTGGAGGGTGTTTATGGCCCGCGATCAAGTTCACGCGATGGCGCGGACGACTTGGGCCCAAAACGGGATTCGAATCCAGCTTTCTACCAACGCTGCTTTGCCTAATTCTTTCACTCTCAATTACTTCGCCGAATCTCCTGGTTGGCGACAAGTGTGCACTGTTGGTCTTGAGTTTGTGAAGGTCCATTTCCGCGCACAGCCTACGACAGTGGTTCAAGCCCAGTCATTCAGCATGGAAGTCCGAGGAAGAGGTCGCAATTGAAGAAATACAGGGTCAACTGGAGGTGCGGCAGAATTCTCGGGATGGCATCCGTGCTGAGCATCGCTTTGGCCGGCTGCGGGCAAGAACGGGCAGTCTTGGAACTCACACTGGCCTCGATCAGCCCCGACAGCGGTATCCCGGGGCAGAGCGTTCCAGTCACGCTCACCGGAACGAATTTCATAGCGGGGGCTAGCATCGGCGTAAGCGGAACGGGAATCACGGTCAGCAACACCATAGTGCTAAGCGCCACGAGGATTACGGCGACGTTCACGATCGCCGCCGGTGCCTCAACCGGCGCTCAAAACGTCGCCGTGACGACTTCGGGTGGGACAAGTGCTGCCGTGACGTTTACGGTGAGCCAGGCACCGCCGACGCTGACCTCGATCAGCCCGAATGGCGGCACCCAAGGTCAGGCCGTTCCGGTCGTGCTGACGGGAACGAACTTCATCGCGGGAGCCGCGATCAACTTGAGTGGTACGGGGATTACCGTCAGTGGAACGACAGGAGTGAGCGCCACGCAGATTACGGCGACGTTTGCCGTTACAGGGAACGCCGCAACTGGCGCTCGAAATGCGACCGTGACGACTTCGGGTGGGACCAGCGCTGCGGTGACGTTTACGGTGAGCCAGGCACCGCCGACGCTGACCTCGATCAGTCCGAATAGCGGCGTCCAGGGGCAGAGTGTTCCGATCACGCTGACGGGAACGAACTTCATAGCAGGGGCTAGCATCGGTGTAGGCGGAACGGGGATCACGGTCAGCAACACCACAGTGCTAAGCGCCACGCAGATTACGGCGACTTTTACGATTGCAGGAAATGCCGCGACCGGCACTCGAAATGTGACCGTGACGACTTCGGGTGGGACCAGTGGTGCTCAGGTATTCATGGTGAATCAGGCACCGCCGACGCTGACTTCGATCAGCCCGAATGGCGGCACACAGGGTCAGGTCGTTCCGGTCACGCTGACGGGAACGGACTTCATAGCAGGGGCTAGCATCGGCGTAAGCGGAACGGGAATCACGATCAGCAACAGCTCAGTGGTGAGCGCCACGCAGATTACGGCGACTTTTACGATTGCAGGAAATGCCGCGACCGGCACTCGAAATGCGACCGTGACGACTTCGGGTGGGACCAGTGGTGCCCAGGTGTTTATGGTGAATCAGGCACCGCCGACGCTGACTTCGATCAGCCCGAATGGCGGCACACAGGGTCAGGTCGTTCCGGTCACGCTGACGGGAACGAACTTCATCGCGGGAGCCGCGATCAACTTGAGTGGTGCGGGGATCACCGTCAGTGGAACGACAGTGGTGAGCGCCACGCAGATTACCGCGACATTCACCATCACTGCCGGCGCCGCAACCGGCGCTCAAAACGTCACCGTGACGACTTCGGGTGGGACCAGTGGTGCTCAGGTGTTCATGGTGAGTCAGGCATCGCCTACACTGACCTCGATCAGTCCGAACAGCGGGGTCCAGGGGCAGAGTGTTCCGGTCACGCTGACAGGAACGGACTTCATCGCGGGAGCCGCGATCAGCTTGAATGGTGCGGGGATTACCGTCAGTGGAACGACAGTGGTGAGCGCCACGCAGATTACGGCGACGTTTGCCGTTACAGGGAACGCCGCAACTGGCGCTCGAAATGCGACCGTGACGACTTCGGGTGGGACCAGCGCTGCGGTGACGTTTACGGTGAGCCAGGTACCGCCGACGCTGACCTCGATCAGCCCGAATGGCGGCACACAGGGTCAGGCCGTTCCGGTTACGCTGACGGGAACGAACTTCATCGCGGGAGCCGCGATCAACTTGAGTGGTACGGGGATCACCATCAGCGGAGCAACCGTGGTGAGCGCCACGCAGATTACGGCGACGTTTGCCATTGCAGGAAATGCCGCGACTGGCGCTCAAAATGTCACCATAACAACTTCGGCTGGCACCAGCAGTGCACAGATATTTACGGTGAACTTGCTGCTTCCGCCGACACTGACGTCGATCAGTGCGAACAGTGGGTTGCAGGGACAGAGTGAGTCGGTCACACTCACAGGAACGAATTTCGCGACGGGAGCCACCGTCGCTGTGAGCGGAGCGGGGATTACTGTCAGTGGAACGACAGTGGTGAGCGACACGCAGATTACGGCGACTTTTACGATTGCAGGAGATGCCGGGACCGGCGCCCAAAGTGTGACCGTGACGACTTCGGGTGGGACGAGTGCCGCCGTGACGTTTACGGTGAACCAGGCACCGCCGATGCTGACGTCGATCAGCCCGAACAGCGGCGTCCAGGGGCAGAGTATTCCGGTCACGCTGACGGGAACGAACTTCATCGCGGGAGCCGCGATCAACTTGAGTGGTGCGGGGATTACCGTCAGTGGGACGACAGTGGTGAGCGCCACGCAGATTACCGCAACGTTTGCAATCGCAGGAAATGCAGCAACCGGCGCTCAAAACGTTACTGTGACGACCTCCAGTGGGACCAGCGGCGCTCAGACGTTTACACTGGATCTGCTTGCGCCGACATTAAGTTCAACTAACCCTGCCAATGGTGCTGCGGATGTGCCGATCAACGGAGAAATTACCGCGGCGTTCAGCAAGGCCATGACGCCGCTAACCACTGCAACTTTTATCGTGTCAGGAGCCGGGACAAGCGTCGCCGGAACAGTAAGTTATGACGCCACGAACAATACGGCAATTTTCCAGCCCATGAGTCAACTCGCACCCGGAACTACCTATACTGCAACGATTTCCGCCACGGCTACTGACTCGGCAGGCAACCCGCTTGCGAGCAGCGGGATAGCGCCGGATCCATGGACTTTTACAACGGGAGCAACTACAGACACTACCTCACCGACAGTGAGTGCGGCATATCCGCTTGCAAATAGCATAAGTGTGCCGCTCAATCAGAAATTTACCGCGACTTTCAGCGAGGCGATGGACTCCTCGACCCTCACCACATCGACATTCACGGTGAAGCAGGGCGTAACGATAGTTCCCGGTTCAGTGAGCTACGCTGGCCTGACGGCGACATTTACACCGGCGAGCCCGTTGATCGCAGGATCCAACTATAATCTCGCCATCACATCCGGGGCACAGGACTTGGCAGGCAACGCGGTGACCAGCGGCGGTCTCTCGCCGAATCCATGGACGTTCACTACGATTTCGGCCTCAGACACCACTCCAACTACGTTAAGTTCGACAAGTCCTGTGGATGGCGCTTCCACTGCGCCGATCAATGCCACGATTAACGGAGTCTTCAGTCAAGGGATGGACCCCGCAACAATTACCAACGGAACCTTCATGGTGACTGGTCCCGGCACGACGCCGGTAGACGGAACGGTCTCCTACGATCCAACTAGCAACGTTGCGACATTTACTCCGGAAGGCAATCTCTCATCTACGGTGTTCTACACCGCCACCATTACCACCGGCGCCCAGGATCTGGAAGGTGACCCACTGGCAAACGGCGGACTCGCCCCCAATCCATGGAGTTTTATAGTCGGTACAACAACGGAAAATCCACCCGTAGTCGACCTTGGCTCAGCCGCCAGCTATGCCATTCTTGCGGGGTCCACCATCACCAGCACCGGTGCTACGTTCATTAACGGGGATATCGGCCTGAGTCCAGGAACCGCGGTAACAGGATTCGGGCCCGGCATAGAGAATGGGACGATACGCGTATCGCCCGATCCGAATGTAGCTTTGGCAAAAATGGACCTAACCACAGCCTTTAGTGATGCTGCCGGACGAACAACAGGCCAAGTCATCCTGCCCACCGGAGAGCTTGGTGGCCTGACGTTAACTCCGGGTCTCTACACAGCTCCGCCGCCTGGGTTGTTTACGATTACCTCGATGGATCTCACGCTGGACGCCCAGGGCAACTCTAGCGCCGTCTGGATCTTCCAGATGCCAGCCTCTACACTTACCGTCTCGAGCGACCGCCGGGTGATTTTGATTAACGGCGCCAAAGCTTCCAACATCTTTTGGCAGGTTGGTAGTTCAGCGACGGTGGGGACGATGGTGCACTTCGCCGGCAATATCCTGGCGTCCGCATCGATCACGCTGGAGACTGGCGCAACGGTGGACGGCAGAGTATTAACACAAACGGCCGCGGTTACGCTGGACACAGACACAGTTACAAAACCCGCGCCGTAAGCCGTGGAGTATTTCGCGACGTGGCGCGCGAATTCCCAGAGCTTGCGCTGTTTCGTCCGCCGAATATTCGTGGAACATGGTTGACCTGCTCCTGGGCGAGCCCATGAAATCAACCGCGAGCAGCTCCCGCGCCGAGGTCCCCCCCTCATGCACTGGCGGCGACGTCTTACTTCTTCAAGACGGAGTTCTATAGGTGGCGTTTCTGCTGCTGGGAAAGCTACCTGCTTAGACAGCATGTGCATCCGTCCGGGTCATATCCTCGTTAGAATCATCGCCGTCAATTTTTCTCGGTCACGTGATTGGGCCGAGAGACAGCACCGGCTCTTGTCTGGAGGAAAAAAGACCTAAGCGGAATTAACAATGAGAGACTTATTTTGACACAGCGCTCGGGTCCCGACACAATCCGAGCACAGTCACATACAAACCAGCGTGCGCTGTATTCAAAGGCGCTTTAGAATATACAAGTTGCAATAATGGGCGTGTAGCTCAGCTGGGAGAGCACCTGCTTTGCAAGCGGGCAATTGAATTTATCAAATCTTGCCGGAGCCGACGCAACCCGCTTAAAAGTGGCAAGTTCGAGCAAAACGAGACAAGCCGTTTTTCTCCTTTTTATTCG
>DATGHM010000059.1:0-6048 GCA_035307985.1 Candidatus Acidiferrales bacterium | reverse complement strand
ACATTGGCCTCACGTTGCAGCACGCAAACGAAATCACCGCCTTCGAGACAACCGGCATCCGCACGCCCCACATGTACCAGCCCGTCGACGTCAAATTCCACCGCGAACCCGCTCCGCCGAAAAACTAGTCGCCATCTCGCCACCTCATAAATGCAGTTCAGGGGGTCGGAGCTTTAGCTCCGACATTCAAGCCGCCCCTGAAGAAAGTCTCTTTCACCACTCCCGGGATTTGTGAGACACCCTGTAGTCGCTCGCACGTGCGCATATCAATCAGGAGTTAGCGCGCACAGGAAGGTCACTTCTTGTTCCGCGACAGACAATCTCAGTCACCCCAGCGACTGTGAGTAGCCCTAGCGCAATAACCAGCAGAACGCCGAAAAATGGGGTCTGGCCGGCATCTGATTGCGCGACTCGGCGCTCACCACCATCGCCCAAGATTGACGCTTGCGATGGCCCGCGCTAACTTGGAGCAACTCCCTGTTACATGAGGAACTATGGAAAACAGAGAAGTAGCAAAAATCCTGCGCGAAACGGCGCAGCTGCTCGAAATCGACGGCGCGATCATCGGGCGTTATCGCAGCTATGAAAAAGCCGCCGAACTGCTCTACAACATCCACGAGCGCGTTGAAGATCTCGCCAAAGACGACAAGAAGCTCCGCGAATTGCCCGGCATCGGTGAAAACATGGCCGAGCATATCCGCGAGATCCTGAAGACCGGCGACTACTCTCTGCGCCAAAAGCTCCTGAAGAAATATCCGCCCACGCTGCTCGACGTCCTGCAACTCCAGTCACTCGGACCCAAGAAGGTCGCCTTCCTGCGCAGCGCGTTCCATATCGCCACTGTAGCAGACGTCGAAAAGCTGGCGCGCGAGGAAAAGCTGCGCGACTTGCCCGGCTTCGGCGAAAAGAGCGAACAGAACATCCTGAAGGCCTGCGAGTTCTTCACGAAATCGACAGGCCGCTTTCTGCTCGACCGCGCAACGGACGAAGCCGAGCGCATGTCGTCGTATATCACCCAGCGCGACGAAGTCGAGTCGGTGACCACGGCGGGATCGCTTCGCCGTGGCCGCGACACAATTGGCGACGTCGATCTCCTCGTAACCATGCGCCTCGGCCACGAGAAGCAGGCCGACGTGGACGACGTGGCCGATTACATCTTGAAATATCCCGGCATCGACACGCAGCTCGCGCGCGGCGAGAACAAAGTGAGCGTCCTCCTCGGAAGCGGGCTGCAGGTGGATGTCCGTCTTCTCGACAAAAAGAGCTTTGGCGCCGCCCTGCTCTACTTCACCGGCTCGAAGGAGCACAACGTCGTCCTGCGTGGCCGCGCGAACGACATGGGTTGGACCCTGAACGAGTACGCCCTCACCACGCTGAAGGGCGGTCGCACGGTCGCCGGCAAAACCGAGGAGGAGATTTATGCCAAGCTGAAGCTCGCCTACATCGAGCCCGAACTCCGCGAGAACACCGGCGAAATCGACGCCGCCGAAAAGGGCGCGCTCCCAGCTTTGCTGCGCCTTGAAGACATGCGCGGCGATTTGCAGATGCACACCACCGCGTCCGACGGACGCAACTCAATCGAAGAAATGGGCGAAGCCGCGCGCAAACTCGGCTACGAATACATCGCGCTCACCGATCACTCGAAAGCCGTCACCGTGGCGAACGGCATGGACGAAAAGCGCACGGTCGAACAAATCAAGAACATTCGCGCGGCGCAGAAACGCGTCGAGGGGATACGCCTCCTCGCGGGGATTGAATGCGACATCCTGAAAAACGGCAAGCTCGATCTCGATGACGAAGTGCTCGCCCAGCTCGACGTCGTGGTCGCTTCGATTCACTCCTACATGAATTTGACGCGCGCCGAAATGACCGAGCGTCTGCTCGCCGCCATTGAGAATCCCTACACACAGATCGTCGCGCATCCCACCGGCCGCCTCATCATGCGCCGTGAGCCCTACGAGTACGATATGGAGAAGATTCTCGACGCCGCCAGGCGCGACGGCGTGGTCATGGAGTGCAACGCTTATCCGGATCGCCTCGACCTGAACGATGTCCATCTGCGCATAGCCAAGCAGCGCGGCGTGAAAATCGTGATTTCCACTGACTCGCATTCGACGACGCACCTTCCGCTGATGAAATACGGCGTGATCACCGCTCGCCGCGGCTGGATCGAAAAGAAGGACGTGATCAATACGCTTCCGCTCGCCGAATTGCTGGCGGTGCTCAGGCCGAAGCCCGCAGCCGCCAAAGCGACGAAGAAGTAAAAAGTGGACCAGCTAAAGGAAGGAGAGGAGGTAAAGGAAGTAAAGGAGAAGCCCGCGGCGCCGAAGGTGTCCTCACCAAGGAGTGGTTGCCCGCTACCTTCTTTACTTCCTCTATCTCCTCTACCTCCTCGCAATGGAACATTTTGTGCCTGGCTTCCGTACCATTATTGCGATCAGAGAACTGCGTACCGCGTTTGCGCCGGAGGAAACAACATGAGGCAAAAGCTTCTGATTTCAGCGGGCGTTTTGCTTGCGGCAGTAGCCGTGGCCGCCACGGCGCCAGCTTCGCGCGCCGACGATTGGTCGAAGACGTACGCCATCAGCGGCCGCGCCGACCTCCACGTGCAGACCGACGATGGCAGCGTCACCATCACTTCGGCGGATCAGAAAGACGTCTACGCGCACGTCACGACCAACCGCTACAAGCTCGGCCCCGACGATGTCCGCATCGAAGAAAGCCAGAGCGGCGACAGCGTGAACATCCGCGTCCGCATGCCGCATTTCCATTGGGGATTCTGGGGCAGTGGCGGATCGGTCCACGTTGACCTGCGCGTCCCCCGCAGCCTGAATCTCGACGTGACCACCGGCGACGGCGACGTCACCGCGCAGCCCGTCGCGGGCAATATCCGCATCACCACCGGCGACGGTAATATTCAGGCCAATGGCCTCCACGGCCGGATTTACCTCCACTCCGGCGACGGCCGCATCGACGGCTCCGGTATGGACGGCGCTCTTCAGGTCGATACAGGCGACGGGCACATCACCCTCGATGGACGATTCGACGCCCTGCAAGTTCAGACGGGCGATGGCAGCATTGATGCCTCCGCCGCAAACGGATCGAAGGTAACGGACGGCTGGAACCTGCATTCCGGCGACGGACGCATCACTCTTCGCGTCGCCAGCGATTTGAACGCGGAGCTCGACGCCCACACGGGCGACGGCAGCATCACCGTCGACGTCCCGATCACCGTCTCCGGGTCGCTCAACCGGTCGTCTGTGCGCGGCAAATTGAACGCTGGCGGCGGCGTCCTGAAAATCAGCTCCGGCGACGGCTCTATTCATCTAGAGAAAATTTAACGGCCGCCAATGTTTTCTTGGTAGGGGCGTGCCGCGCCCGCCAGCCAAGGGCTAACGTAGGGGCGCTGCTTGCTGCGCCCGCTTGACCGCGCGCGGCGTGCCCGCCCGCCGGTCTCGGCGGCGCGATGGTTCCGTGTCAGGGCGAGACTTCAGTCGTACCTAAGCACCGCGCGCGGCGTACCCAGCCGCCAATCTCGGCGGCACGATGGTTTCGTGTCAGGGCACGACTTCAGTCGTGCCGTAAGCACTCCTGATCAGATCGGCTTTAGCCGCTGTGTCAGGCTGCGTCTTCAGCCGCAGCCTTCGAAGCCAGGTGGGCAATCCTCTTTCCGCCCTCCGCGAACCGATTGCAAATCGCTTTCGCATGCCGCATCATAATTGGCTTTGCCCGACCGCTTTGTTCCCGTCGCGCACACGCATCGGGACCTGTCCGCCGCAGGCGGGCGCGTCCGCCGGCACGCCGGTTGCGCGAGCGCACTGTGAATCTCGGTCATGGAAATCGTGAACAGAATTCTGTCTTGGGAGAACGCCGAATGCGCAGGCCTGTGCAGATCGCTCCCCCGAAGGGGAAACTCGGAATACTGACGCCCGGAATGGGCGCCGTCAGCACCACGCTGATGGCCGGCGTCGAGCTGGTTCGGCGCGCCGAAGCGCTGCCGATCGGCTCGCTCACGCAGATGGGTACCATCCGCTTGGGAAAGCGCACCGAAGCGCGCACCCCAAAAATCAACGACTTCGTTCCGCTCGCGAAACTCGACGATATCGTCTTTGGCGGCTGGGATGTTTTCCCCGACAACGCCTACGAAGCCGCGCAAAAAGCCGGCGTCCTCGAATCGAAGCATCTCGAAAAAGCGAAGAAGTTTCTGGGCGGGATCGCGCCGATGAAGGCCGCGTTCGATCAGAACTACGTGAAAAAGCTGAACGGGCCGAACGTCAAGAAGGCCAAGAACAAGCTCGATCTCGCCGAGCAGATTCGCGAAGACATTCGCAACTTCAAGAAGAAGAACAAATGCGATCGCCTCGTGATGGTCTGGTGCGCATCGACGGAAGTCTTTATGAAACCCGAAGCGGTGCACAAAGACATCGCTTCGTTTGAAAAAGCGATGAAGGAGAACCATCCGGCAATCGCGCCCTCGATGCTCTACGCCTACGCGGCCCTCAGCGAGGGCGTTCCCTTCGCCAACGGCGCTCCGAACCTGACCGTCGATATTCCCGCTCTGCTCGATTTTGCTCACAGCAGGCACATCCCCATCGGCGGCAAGGATTTCAAGACCGGCCAGACTCTGATGAAAACGATCCTTTCGCCCGGCTTCAAGGCGCGCATGATCGGCGTCAACGGCTGGTTCTCAACGAATATTCTCGGCAATCGCGACGGCGAAGTCCTCGACGATCCCGGCTCGTTCAAAACAAAGGAAGAATCGAAGCTCGGCGCTCTCGAATATATTTTCCAGCCGAAGCTCTATCCCGAGCTGTACGGCAACCTCTATCACAAAGTCCGGATCAACTATTACCCGCCCCGCGGAGACAACAAAGAAGGCTGGGACAACATCGACATTTTCGGCTGGCTGAATTATCCGATGCAGATCAAGGTTGACTTCCTGTGCCGCGATTCCATTCTCGCCGCGCCGATCGTCCTCGACCTTGCGCTTTTTTTCGACTTGGCGCATCGCGCCGGATTGCGCGGCATTCAGGAGTGGCTCAGCTTCTATTTCAAGTCGCCGATGTGCGCGCCGGAACTCTATCCCGAGCACGATCTCTTCATTCAGCTCATGAAGCTGAAAAACACATTGCGCTGGATGATGGGCGAAGGACTCATTACCCACCTCGGCGCCGAATACTACGACTGAGTCGAGAGTCAACAGCGGATGTTCATCGCTCGGCGGGCCCTGCCGCGGCAGACAAGCTGAGACCCGCCCCTACGATCCGCCCGGCTTCGAACCGTCGTCCGGAGGTCTTCATGCCTTTTCTCGACACCAGCACTCTCCGCGTCACCGAACGCCTTCCCGGCTGGCATGGCCGCTACTTTCATTCCGCAAACATGACCTTCGCCCACTACGATTTCGCGAAGGACGCAACCATCCACGAGCACTCCCATCCTGAGGAAGAAGTCTACGAAGTAATTGAAGGCGAGCTTGAAATCACCATCGACGACGTCACTCAAGTAGCGCGAGCAGGCATTGTCGCGATCGTTCCCGGCAACGCGCGCCATTCGGTCAAGGCCCTCACCGACGGCCGCGCCATCATCGTCGACCATCCCCTCCGCCCCGAATTCGGATAGGTAACGGTTGACTCTCGCCCGGCACCGGATACGAGCCACAAGTTACGGCTCCTGATCGAGAATCACGTCTTCGCCGGTTGTGACTCGACCAGTTTGTCCGCGCGCCGCAGCGCTGGAAACCACCACGCCCACAACGCCGTCGCCACAATCGCGCCGATTCCGCCAATGATCACCGCCGGCACCGCGCCGAACCACTGCGCCGTCAGTCCCGACTCGAATTCGCCCAACTCGTTCGACGCGCCGATGAACACCATATCGACCGCATTCACGCGCCCGCGCATCTCGTCCGGCGTCTTCACCTGCACCAGCGTGCCGCGAATCACCACACTCACCATGTCCGTCGCACCCACCAACACAAGGGACAGCACGGACACGACGAGGCTGCGCGAAAGTCCAAAGATGATTGTCGCCGCTCCGAATCCGGCCACG
>DATGHM010000058.1:0-11571 GCA_035307985.1 Candidatus Acidiferrales bacterium | reverse complement strand
GGGTCGAAGGAGCCTTTGCACTCCGCGCCGCTTCAGGTAGGATTGGGAGTGCACATTCGCGCGGCCGCCGTCGTGCAATTCTGTGAAGACGCGGCTCGCGTGGCGGAACGTGCGGTGCGGCGAACCGTCGATTCGCTGCCGTCTTTCCTCGGGCCGAGGTAGCTCAGTTGGTAGAGCAGCCGATTCGTAATCGGCAGGTCCCCGGTTCAAGTCCGGGCCTCGGCTCCATCCTCTTTTGGTCCGACCCGGACACATGGGTGACACAACTACCTAAGACATGGGTAACACTTTTGTGCCGAACGGCTTCGTCGCAACGACACGATCAGGGCAATAATTCCGTGAAAAGACCTAATAGAGCTTGCCCCCTATGCGGAGCTCCCCTGGAGCCGAAGGCTATTGTGGCGGCCGGCTCCTTTCGCTGCCCCAGGTGTCACGGGCGGCTTCAGGCGTCAGAGTCCTACGCGCAATTGATTGGCTGGGGAACACTCGCCGTTATAGCGCTGGCGCGCGCTGCGCTAGGGCTCCGTGGGCTTCGTCTCGTCCTTGCGGTATTAGTGCTCTTCGTGCCCACCCTCTACCTCTCGGTTAACTTCGCAAAATACCTGTTTCCGCCAAGACTCGAGACTTATCTGCCCAAGGATGCTACGCTGTATTTACGCGACGGTCCGCTTCGCTGAAGTCGATGGTCAAAGCGCCTGCACTTCGGCTCTCTGGTTGTCACTTTTTTCTGCCATTTTGTCAGCAACCTGGCTGCCTCTACTGGAGCCGCTACTGAGGCGCACGCTTTCAGCCCTTAATAAACCGGGACCGACAGGACTCGCGCTCACACACCGAGCACGGGGTACCCGCAACAACGAATCCTTGACAGAGTCGCGACGGTGTATCATGTGCTGAAGTGCTTGGTAGAGAATCCAGGGCGTAAGAGCGTGGGGACCGGGCGAACAATCCGGTCGACTTCACGGACCCTAGTGGTTTGGACGCGTGCGGGGATAAGAGTAAGTGCCCGCCAATCTATCTTCAAAATTTCTATTTGTCGTTGATTGAATCTAATTCCGCAACGGAGATACCGTATGCCGAAGCCTCGATTTTGGCACAGGCTACGGGAAATACGGTTGTCATCGGCGTGAGCGGAAATGTGGGCGGGTCTCTTTGGCCGGAAGCGCTTCTGGGAGGATCAGCGGGTGCTTCAGTGGGAATCGGCGTTGACCCGAACGGTGATGTTGGGCTAGTTGTTTCTGGGCAGCTCGGAGGTGGTTACAATGGAAGCGCAGGAGGCAATGGTGTTGCATACGGGGGAGGAGGAAGCATCACCTTCACGCACCAGCCGACCATATTCGGGCTAACCGGTAGGTCTTCCGTTATGGGGCTGGCAGGCGGGATCGATTTCGGAGGGTCTGTCACTCGCACGCTGGGTGGATCAACCACTGTGACGGCTGGTCTCGCAAACGGCATATCCACGCGGGGTGGACTGAAAGGCACGAAAGTGTTTCCTCTAATCTGCCCATGAATTATCGCGTTTGGCTAACGCGAGCACGGAAGTGGCTAACGCGAGCCTATCGTTACGAGTTTGAGGTGGTCCAGCCATTCACCGCGGTGGCGACCATTTCTGGCGCACAACGGCAGTTTAAGCAGGGAGAAACGGTGTATTGCGACACTGAGCCGGACGGCCCGACGATTTTGTTCAGATGGGAGAGCAATTTCTTCCGTGTCGAACGGGCGGTATTCGAGGCCTGTTGTAGGGCCAGAAAACCGACTACGATGCCTTGTTGAAATAAAAGGAACTGCAACGTGTCAGTCCACCCAGTCGATCAAAAATGATGAGCTACTGGCCATGCGGCGCGGCAGCACCGTGGATTATTACGAAGCGGATGGACTTGGATCAATCACGTCGCTCACGGCGGCATCGGAACCGTCGGCGGGTGGGCCGCCTGTGCGTTTTTGATATTTCGGGTGCCCCGCCCTCGGTTTGTGAGGGTGGGGCTTTTGATTGCTCCAGGTCCTCAATGGAAGTGGACGGGCCTAGTGGAGGCGATCGATGGGGATCAGAACTTCTCCCGTTTCTTGATAGAGAGAGTAGCTGCTCCAAATCCACTTGCTATGAGGAGGGCCTGCCTTGAGAGGAACCAGGTCATATTGTTTCCTGTGCATGTTGTCCTTCAGTCTCGCAACGAGCGTTCTAGCACAGGAGCCGCGTAGCGCATTTGAAGGGTGGTGCGACAACCTGCGAGGTGCCACGCCACACGATTTAGTGGAATTTCTGAACGGGATTCGGCCGGACCAGAACAACACCCGATGCGTGACATGGGCGATCAACAAACTCGGCCAGGAGCGATACGAGCCCGCTATTCCGGTGTTAGTGCGCCTGCTGGGTTTCCGCCGCCCAGAGACTCGACGCGAAGAGATGGGGTTTCACGACCTCGCGATCAGCATGGTTCCATTTCCTGCCATCGAGGCGCTGGAACAGATCGGAGCGAGGTCAAAGCCGGAGGTTCTGCGCGCCATCGGCGCGGAATCCACTTCTTCTCAGGCGCGAGAAAACGCGGTCGAGGTCTTGATGACGCTGAACCAGTCCGATCATGCTAAGGGCATAGCTTGTTTGAAGGACGAACAGAGCAGTACGGCGGATGATGAGGTGAAGGAGCGATTCGCGTCGGCCATACAACAGGCCCTGAGGTTTTGCACAGGGTCCGAACGGAACGCCTGTCTGAAAGCTGCGACGAAAGCGGCTCGGTGAGATAGGTTTCGCGTTGAAGTGGGCGATCTCTCTTTCTTATGGACTGCACACTTGGAATGTCCGGACGAGCGCGAACACGGTTCGTGCTTTGCCTAGCCGTCCTCGTTTTTGGGTGCGCTGTTCTGGCCGGTATCGACGTTGCGATTTTCGTCTGAAGATCGCCATACGCGTTCATTTCTCCCCGCCATGTAGAATCAGCTTCTGCACGCGCCAATTCAACAACTCCGCCACGTAAATCACGTTCTCCGAAGGGCAAGCGATTTCGTGTATCCAGCCGAATTGCTTCAATTGTTTTCCGGATTCCCCAAACACGCCGAGTACGCGACCATCGAGTGTCAGCTTGTAGACGCGGCCCGGAAAGGCGTCTGACGCATACATCACCTGATTTGGACCCGGAGTAATGCAGATCGCCCACGGCGCGCCGGGCGCCATCGTGCCGGTGCTCGTAGTCGGCTTGCGACCGATGGCCGGACGGGCATTGGGGTCAACCGGCACATCGATTGTGAACTGCCGGAGAAACTTTCCTTCTCCATCGAAAACCTGTATGCGGCGATTGCCGCGATCGGCCACGTACACGTGGCCAGACGCGTCCACGGCAATGCTGTGCGGCACGTTGAATTGTCCCGGTCCGCTGCCCGGTTCGCCCCAGGACTTGAGCCAGTTACCATCCTTGTCCACCTTGGCCACACGCGAATTGATGTAGCCGTCGCTGATGTACGTGTTGCCTGCCGCATCCCACGCGACGTCCGTCACCTGTCGAAACATGCCATCCACGGGCGGCAACGGCGGCACAACGTGTTTGAGCGGCCCCGTTCCTTCGTCAGCAGCTTCCTGCTTCCGCCCAAACACCATCGCGACACGTCCTTCCGGATTGAACTCGATCACCATGTCGGAACCTTTGTCCGTTACCCAGATGTTGTCCTGCGGGTCCACCTTCACCATATGCGCGAACGACCACGCGTAGAGATTGTGGCCGATCTCACGGATGAAGCGCCCGTCTGCGTCAAACTCCAACAACTGCGCGGCTGCCGCTCCGTACGCTGGGCCGCTCGTATTGCCCCGTGAGAGAACGAAGATATGTCCCTTGGAATTGACGGCCACCCCGGACACTTCTCCGAAATACAAATCGGCGGGGAGCTTCAGGAAATTCGGAACGGACTCATAACGTATTTCCGGCACCTTGGCCTGCGCGTGAACCTTCCGCAGTCCGGGAATTGCTGCGAATGTCAGCAACGCGAGACACAACGCAAACGCGAATCGCTTCATGCACTCCTCCTGATCGGCTTCTCCTTGCCTATGGCTCTTACGCGAAAACAAGACGCTCTCTACGCTATTCGCGACGTCCGCGCAAGAGTTTACAAATCTTTGGACCGCGACACTGCTGGGCCGGGTGCACACGCCTTTGTGGCTGTTGACTCGGCTGATTTCGCCGGAGATAATACGAATGCGGGTGTTGGAGTTCACCCTTAACCGCCCTTCGCACGGGCAAATGACTCCTACTATGGGCTCGTTCCCGGTAGGGGTTGTCCGCTGGCTGTACCCCTCCTGAGAGAAACGATCCTGATCGAGACCCTGGGAAAAGTGGGCTTGTGTGAGCTGTCGCGACGCGCTGCGAGTCCTGACAGTCTGCGTTTTCGACGCGTGCCGCTGAACGCGATGAGGGCGAGGATCATGGTCGAGCAAAGGGTTTCCAACGGATTGAACGAGTTTCAGGCGAACCGCCTTCGCGTGAGCTGCCAGTACATCGACAGCCTCCTCGGAGATATCGAGGCCATTCTCGACACCGCTGCCTCGAAGGCGGCTTTTCCGCGGTACTCCTGCGATATTACTGCGGAGCAGCGCCAGACCATCGAGAACTACATCGCGCAAATCCGCGCGCAGCTCGCGCGCGCCCTGCAAGGCCAGAGTCTTCCAAAGGAGAATGCGATCCCGGCGTCCCGAGCCGTCCACGTCACCCTGGGCGCCATCGACATCGCTGCCGAGGAGTTGAAGCCAAGATACATGCGCGGTTACGGCCAGGTTCCCGAAGCGGCCGCCGCCGAACTGAATGTGATCGCAAGCGACCTCCAGACGCTCGTCAAGCAGCTTGATCGTTGCCTTTCGCAGGGACGGAGCGCCGGTTGAGATCTGGCGGCGGCAGAATGTCGCCGCATTGGAAAAGGAGAGCGCGAGCGCCAAGGTTCACATGACCAAATATGGGATGGTAGGCATCGGAGGCTTCCTCGGCGCAATCGCGCGTTTTTGGCTGGGCGGTTACATCGGTAACAAGCTTGGCGCGCGTTTCCCGTATGGAACGTTTGTGATCAACTGTACGGGATGCTTTCTGATCGGTCTGATCCTGACTGTTTTTGCTGAGAGGACACACTGGAGCGCCAACTGGAGGTATTTGATAGCCGTTGGTTTCATCGGCGCATACACCACGTTCTCCACATTTGGGTACGAGACCCTTCGCAGTATTCAGGACGGCGAAATGTTGATGGCTTCGCTCAACGTCGGCTTGAGCGTGGTGGTCGGTCTTATTGGTGTGTGGCTCGGGATGATAACGGGCAGGATTCTAGGGTGAAGCGCGGCCTGGGCAGCATTTCAAAGATTGGAAACCGATGAGCATGATAGCTTACGTTCGCGGCGCGTTTGCGCGTCGAGTGGCACCGCGCAGGATTGAGAGGTAGGGAGGCGAGATGCTCAAGGCCGGGCCTGCGAAGAAGGTGGTGATCTATGTTGGCGAGGACCATAAATACCACGGGCAGTCCTCCTACTCGGCGATTTTGGATTTCCTTTTCTACAAGGGTGTTTCAGGTGCGAGCGTCGTTCGCGGCATCGCGGGATTCGGAGCTGACCACCATCTTCACACGACCCGCATCGAGCGCCTCACGGAGGATCTCCCGATCAAGGTTGAATTCATCGAATCGGCGGATAAGGTCAAAGACCTCCTGCCCAAGCTCCAGGAGTTGGTCGGCACAGGCCTGATCGAAATTCAGGACACCACCGTCGTCAAGGCGGCGGAGACGGAGCCGTCGAAGCGAAAGTCTCCCGCGGCGGCGTTGCCCCCGCTGAAACGCGAGGGCAAGGCGAAAATGATGCAGATTTACATCGGAGAGAACGACAAATGGCGCGACAAGCCTCTTTACAAGGCCCTGATCGAGAGCATGCGTGCCAACGATATCGCGGGCGTCACCGTCTACCAGGGCATTCTCGGCTACGGCGCCAACCGGCGAATTCATCGCGACAGCGCGCTGCACCTGTCGCACGATCGGCCCATCCTGCTTTCCGTCATCGATACCGAAGAAAAGTTGCGAGCGTTTTCCCCGATGCTCGATTCCATGATTCAGCAAGGGCTCGTGGTCCTGTCGGACGTGGACATCATCACGTACGCGCACGACTTCGAGACGTCCGACCGCAGAAAGGAGTCGCGCTCATGAAACTTGAGGGCAGAGCGAAAATGCTGCGCATTCATTTTGGCGAAGACGACAAATGGGAAGACAAGCCGCTTTATCGCGTGATCGTTGAAAAATGCCGGGAGCTCGACATTGCCGGCGCCACTGTCTTTCGCGGAACGGAAGGTTATGGAGCCAGCACGTTGATTCGCCGCCCGCATCTTCTCTCGTTCTCCCATGACGCGCCCCTCATGGTCAGCGTGATCGATTCGGAGGAGAAGATCCAGAAGCTGCTTCCGTTTCTCGATCGCATGGTGGGCGAAGGCCTGATCGCCATTTCCGACGTGGAAGTGATCAAGTACGTGCACCAGGAAGGCGTGCGTTCGTAGGGCGCACTCGGATCAACGGCGTTTCATGCGGGGTCGGGACTCTTTCGCCGCCGCTATCTGGCTAGAGCCTGACGAAGGTAGCCCGCCACGTCGTCGACGAAGCGATGGACCGAAGCCTCCGCGATGCGGTGGCCCACGATCGCGTTCATGGTTTTCCCCACGGCGCCGAGCGGGGGTTCGTAGACGCCGGAGAAATCAAGCTGCGTTTCCGTGGACGTCAGCGGGTAGATGGAAAGCTCGCCGTGCATGAGCGGGAACAGCCGCGGCATGGTTGCAGCCTCCCATTCGAGCAGCAACCGCGTCGTGGGAGAAGAACCGGCATCGGCGGCCTTTTCCTCCACACTCTTCACGGCAATCTTGATGTCGGTCTTCACCCCGATGCCGCCAACTTCAACGTGCAGCTCGGAGGCTACCGATTGCGCCCTGGAAGCAGCAGCCTTTGTTGCCGACTGAAAGACCGCGAGCGCGTCCTTCTTCAGGGCGTCGCGAACGCGGTCGTAGGGCTGGTTCACGTAGTCGTAGAAGCGAATTTCAAGTGGCTTGTTCATCGGCGTCGTTCCATCCGGGCAAACAGCCCGTTTTTGAACCGGCGAGCACAAAACAGTACCACAGTCCAATCCTATCGGTCGTGTTGATTGCGCGTGACCGGCGACGCCGCGCCCGGCAGCTTAGCATCGTTCCGCCGATTTCCTGAGGCGCCACACGGCGGCAAATTCGAGGTGAAGTTCCCGGATCATTCCGGGCACGCCGGTTGATCCGCAATCGGGCTGGCGATTGGAGGCCGGAGCGAGTAATCTTTCCAGTCGAATTGTTGCCGGTGAACAGGCTCCGCGTGTAGAAAGATGCCTTCGGCGGGTGCGGTTTCATGACCTTGTCGATCGCGTTGGCGCGGCGTTGGGGTCTCGTTTCGCCTGCCAAAGCCGTGAGGCACAGCTCCAGGTTGCCCGTGCATGATCGGCACGAATGAGTGAGGAGGCTCGATGTCGCAGATTGATGTCCCGTTGGTGCGCTCGGGTTTCGGACAGACGCGGCGAGCTGACAATTGGTGGGTGCAGCCGCTCTTCGTATTTCTCGGTTTATCGGCCTTCATCGTTTACGCCACGTGGGCCGCATTTCAAGGACAATATTACCGTTTCGGTCCCTATCTCTCGCCATTTTATTCCCCGGAACTCTTCGGGCCTGTCCATGGATGGTTCGGCGCAAAACCAGGCTGGATGCCTGCCTGGGTCACCGCGGCGGTGCTGATTCTTTGGGCGCCCGGCGGATTTCGGGTCACCTGCTACTACTACCGCGGCGCGTATTACAAGGCATTTTGGGCCGACCCGCCTTCATGCACGGTAGGCGAGCCGAGAAAGAAATATCTGGGCGAACGATCCTTTCCTCTGATTCTGCAAAACATCCATCGCTATTTTCTTTATCTGGCGCTCGTGTTTCTCGTCATCCTGGGACGCGACGTCTGGAATGCGTTCTGGTTCAATGGCCGGTTCGGCATGGGCGTCGGCACTCTTGTGTTGCTGACGAACCTCGTTCTGCTCACCTCTTACACCTTCGGGTGTCACTCGTTTCGTCACCTGGTCGGCGGGTTCCGCGACCGATTGGCGGGCTCTCCAGTCCGGAAGGTAGCCTACGATTGCGTAAGCTGCTTCAACCGCAGTCACATGCTGTTCGCGTGGTGCAGCCTGTTCATGGTGGCGTTTTCCGACTTGTACGTGCGGATGTGCGCGATGGGCGTTTGGACCGATTGGAGGATCTTCTAGTGTCTGAGTACATCCAGCATGAACACGACGTACTCATTATCGGCGCAGGAGGGGCTGGGTTGCGCGCGGCCGTCGAGGCCTCTGCGGCGGGCGTCAAGGTTGCGGTTATCTCGAAGTCGCTGTTGGGTAAAGCGCACACCGTAATGGCAGAGGGCGGCATCGCCGCCGCCATGGGGAACGTGGACGACCGGGACAATTGGCGCGTCCATTTCTCGGATACGATGCGCGGAGGGCAGTATCTGAATAACTGGCGCATGGCCGAGCTGCATGCCAAGGAAGCTCCGGCGCGCGTCCGCGAATTGGAAGCCTGGGGCGCGCTTTTCGATCGCACAAAAGACGGCCGTATCCTCCAGCGGAACTTCGGCGGGCACCGTTACCCTCGGCTGGCGCACGTGGGCGACCGCACGGGCCTGGAGATGATCCGCACGCTGCAAGACCACGGGATACATCTGGGCCTCGATGTTTTCATGGAACACACCGTTGTCACACTCCTGAAAGAAGGCGATCGCATCTCGGGCGCGTTTGGATACGACCGCGAGCGCGGCCGATTTCACCTGTTCCGCGCCAAAGCCGTGGTGCTCGCGACGGGGGGTATCGGCCGGGCCTACAAAATCACGAGCAACAGCTGGGAATATACGGGGGACGGCCATTCGCTCGCTTATAACGCGGGCGCGACGCTGATGGATATGGAGTTTGTCCAGTTCCATCCGACGGGCATGATCTGGCCTCCGAGTGTGCGCGGCATTCTCGTCACGGAAGGAGTGCGCGGCGAAGGCGGCGTCCTTCGGAATCGAAATGGCGAGCGCTTCATGTTCAAGGACATTCCGCCGCTCTATGTGAACCAGACCGCCAGTTCGGAAGAGGAGGGCTGGCGATACACGCAAGGCGATAAGGAGGCGAAACGCCCACCTGAGCTGCTCACCCGCGACCACGTAGCCCGCTGCATCCGGCGAGAGGTGCGGGAAGGGCGCGGAAGCCCGCACGGCGGCGTTTTCCTGGATATCGCGTGGATCAAGGAAAAAATTCCGAACGCCCCGGAACGTATCAAGAAGAAGCTGCCGAGCATGTATCACCAGTTCAAGCAACTCGCCGACATCGACATCACAACGGAACCCATGGAAGTCGGTCCCACCACGCACTACATGATGGGCGGAGTTCGAGTCGACGCCGATTCGCAAATGTCCGATGTGCCCGGACTGTTTGCGGCGGGGGAATGCGCGGCCGGCCTGCACGGGGCCAACCGGCTGGGCGGGAATTCACTTTCCGATCTGCTGGTCTTCGGCAAGCGCGCCGGGGAATACGCCGCAGCGTTCGCAAAGGAAAGGCCGCTCGGCGCGGTGAATCCGAAGGAGCTCGAATCGGCGGAAAAATCGGCGCTGCGTCCCTTCGAAGGCAACGGCTCGGAAAATCCGTACACGGTGCAGCACACCTTGCAGGACGTCATGCAGGAACTGGTCGGGATCGTGCGCACGGAGCCCGAGATGTTGCAGGCCCTCGAACGCATCCGCGAACTGAAAGCCGCCAGCGAGCGCGTCAGCGTGGACGGAAACCGCGAATACAATGCGGGCTGGCACACGGCGCTCGACCTCCGCAATCTGCTCACCGTGGCGGAAATGGTCGCGCGTTCCGCTCTCGATCGGAAAGAAAGCCGCGGCGCTCATTTCCGCGACGATTTTCCGGCGAAAGACGAGCAATGCGGTAAGTTCAATATCGTGGTTCGAAAAGGGCCCGATGGCGAAATGCTGTTCAAGCGCGAACAGATCCCGCCGATGCCGGAGGATCTGCAGCAGGTCATCCAGGAGATGAAGTGATGGCGACCGCAACGTTTCGGATCTGGCGCGGGCAAAGGGGCCAGGGAAAATTCCAGGACTACACGACCGAAATCGCGTCCGGCATGGTGGTCCTCGACGCCGTTCATCAGATCCAGGCGGAACAAGCCGGCGACCTTTCCGTTCGCTGGAACTGCAAGGCAGGGAAGTGCGGTTCCTGTTCGGCCGAAATCAACGGGATGCCGAAATTGATGTGTATGACGCGCCTCAACACGCTTCCCCTCGATAAGCCGGTGACCGTCGAGCCCATGAAGGCCTTCCCGCACGTGAAAGACCTGGTCACCGACGTATCGTGGAATTACACGGTGAAACAGCGCATTCCGAAGTTCAAGCCGCGGGACCCCGACGCTCCGGACGGCACCTGGCGTATCGCCCAGCAGGATGTTGAACGCGTGCAGGAGTTCCGGAAGTGTATCGAATGCTATCTCTGCCAGGACGTTTGCCACGTTCTGCGCGAGCACCACATGCACGACCAGTTCATCGGCCCGCGATTCCTCGTTTATGCCGCCGCCCTGGAAATGCACCCATTGGACGTGGGCGATCGCCTTCCGGAGCTGAAGAAGCAGTTCGGCATCGGCTTGTGCAACATCACCAAGTGCTGTACGAAGGTTTGCCCCGAGAACATCACGATCACCGACAACGCAATCATTCCGCTCAAGGAGCGTGTCGTAGACCGCTTCTTCGATCCCGTGTCAAAATTGTTTCGCGTGTTCGGAGGTGGCGAAACGTAGGAGGTCCCATGCGGTTCGAATTGAAATCCATTTCGGAGCAGGGCATCCCCGAAGCGCTCGCAAAAGTTGAGCGCTACAGACTCCTGAACGAGCCCAATTTTGCGGAAAGCATTTGCCTCGACATCCTGGCCATCGTGCCCGACCATCAGCAGGCGCTGATTTCGCTCCTGCTCGCGCGAACCGATCAGTTCCAGTCAGGGACGAATCCAAGAGCAGCTCAGGAAGTGCTCGCTCGAATCAAGGGCGACTACGAACGGGCCTACTATGCGGGCATCATCTGGGAGCGGTTGGGTAATGCGCGCATTCGCCAGGGTGGCGCGGGCGGAGCCGCGGCCGCATATCATTCGCTGCGGGAAGCTATGAGCCACTACGAAAGGGCAATCCCATTTGCTCCGGCCGGAAACGACGACGCCATCTTGCGCTGGAACACTTGCGCGCGCACGGTCATGTCCAACCCCGATGTCCGGCCATTGCCCGAGGACGAGCCTGCCGATGCGTTTTTGCGCGACGAAGCCGGTTCCAGAATCGCGGACGCTTGAGCTTCGGTTGAAGCCCGCGCTGTTCTTTCTCGGGCTTGCCGCTCCTGTTGCGAACGCACTCGCACTTGGCTGGTTTTGTGCATCAAATCCTGATCTTCACACACTGGAGAGTTCCCTATGTCCGTTTATGTGATCGCAGAGTATGACATCGCCGACGCCAAGGGCTATGAGGGCTATGTCGCCGCCGTCGTGCCGCTCCTTCAGAAGCACGGAGCTGA
>DATGHM010000057.1:0-4201 GCA_035307985.1 Candidatus Acidiferrales bacterium | reverse complement strand
GCGAGTTTGCGATAGGCCCCGCGAATTTCCTTCACGGAAGCCTTGCGCGGAACTCCCAGCAGTTCGTAATAGTCTTGTTTAGTGGTTGCCATTATTGACGTTCGCAGGGGCGCTGCTTGCCGCGCCCGCGCTTCCGCGCAGTCTTGCTAGACCAACTTCCCTGACCTGCGCCTGCATCGCTTGCCAGCGTGCGCTTCTAAGCTGGGTTGTTGAAGCTTTGGCTGGCGGCACACGGCGTACTCCGAATTCTAGACTTTTGAACGTTTCGACATTCTTCTTCGGAGGTCTCAACTCTGAACTTGAACGGGCTCTCACAATTTCGCCCAGCGTTCGTTCCATTCCGCCAGTTCTCGCACCTCGCGTTCGGCTTCTTCCTGTTTTTGGCGTTGCGCTTCGGAACGCCCGGCCATCGACGCTTCTTTCAGTGTCGCTTTTTCCATCCAGCGATCGAGCGTGCTGATCCTCTGCTCCACTGCCGCCGGATCGGATTTGAAGCGCAGCAGCGTTCCCGTGATCTCGATCGAGCGCGGAGTAAACTCGGCCTGAGGATTGCGCTCCGCTTCGTAGAAAAGGCGGCGCCAGTCGGCGCTGGGGCTCGCGGAAATCGCCACCTGCACCATATAAACGCCTTCGCGAATCTTCTGGATTGCCTGGGGCGGACCGGTCCGCCGAACGCCGTTGGCCGTCAACGAATTCTCCCTCGCGTCGCGTTATATCCCGCAAATCGGGACCCATGAAGGCCTGAGATTCGAAGGCTTGCTGCGCCCCCAAGCTCGCTGCAGTTTAATGTAGCGCAGGCCTTTTCCTCGTCGGGGCACGGCATGTCGCAGATCCGCCGTGGCGGGCCGTGCCCGCTCGAAGCGTGGGTCCAGGCCAGGGCAGCGCCCCTACAATCCTCAGCAACGCCCGTTAGTTCGGCTTTTTCGATTCGTCCACGTCGACGAATTCGGCGTCCACCACTTCGCCCTGCCCCGGACCGCCTTGCGCGTTGCCGGTTGGTCCAGCAGCGCCTGGCGCGCCTGAATCACCGCCCGGCGCCGAGCCTGCAGCCGCTTGCTGCGCCTTGTACATGGTTTCGGCGATGCGATGCGAAGCCTTGGTCAAGTTGTCCGCGGCCGTGTTCAGCCGGTCCAGACCGCCTTCGCTGAGCGCCCGGCGGGCCTCCTCAAGGGCTTCTTCCGCCGCCTTGACGTCGCCCTCCGCCAGTTTGTCGCGGTTCTCCTTGATGAGCTTTTCGGTTCCGTACACGAGGTTATCGAGACGGTTGCGAGACTCCACTTCGGAGAGATGGGCCTTGTCCTCAGCCGCGTGCGAGTCGGCTTCCTTCTTCATCCGCTCCGCTTCGTCCTTGCTAAGGCCGGTCGAGGCAGTGATGGTGATCTTCTGCTCCTTGTTTGTGGCGCGATCCTTCGCCGACACGTTCAGGATGCCGTTCGCGTCGATGTCAAACGTGACCTCGACTTGCGGCATGCCGCGTGGCGCAGGGGGGATCCCAATCAAATGGAATTTGCCCAGACTTCGGTTGCCATTTGCCACCGGCCGCTCCCCTTGCAAGACGTGAATCTCAACGGAAGTCTGGTTATCAGCCGCCGTCGAAAACACTTCCGACTTACGTGTGGGAATGGTCGTGTTGCGCGGAATCAAAACAGTCATCACACCACCGAGCGTTTCGACGCCCAGCGACAGCGGCGTCACGTCGAGTAGAAGAATGTCCTTCACTTCGCCGCCGAGCACTCCGCCCTGGATGGCGGCGCCCACAGCGACCACCTCGTCCGGGTTCACGCCCTTGTGCGGTTCTTTGCCGTTGAACAGATTTTTCACGATGTCGACGACCCGAGGAATACGCGTCGAGCCGCCGACGAGAACGACTTCGTCGATCTTGTCGGGCGAGACGCCGCTATCGCTCAGAGCCTGCTTCACGGGCCCAACGGTCCGCTGCAGCAGGTCTTCCATCAACTGCTCGAGTTTCGACCGTGTCAGCTTCAACTGCAGGTGCTTGGGACCCGATTCGTTGGCGGTGACGAACGGGAGATTGATCTCCGTTTCCATCACCTGCGACAGCTCAATCTTGGCCTTTTCGGCCGCTTCCTTCAGCCGCTGAATGGCCATCCGATCCTTGGCGAGGTCGATCCCTTGTTCTTTCTTGAACTCCGCGACCAGCCAATCCACGATGTGCTGATCGATGTCGTCGCCACCGAGGTGCGTATCGCCGTTCGTTGACTTCACCTCCACCACGCCTTCGCCGACCTCCAGGATCGAAATATCGAACGTGCCTCCGCCCAGGTCGTACACGGCGATCGTTTCGTCCTTCTTCTTGTCGAGCCCATAGGCCAGCGCTGCCGCGGTGGGCTCGTTGATGATGCGCAACACTTCAAGACCCGCGATTTCGCCGGCTTGCTTGGTGGCCTGGCGTTGGCTGTCGTTGAAATAGGCGGGAACCGTAATCACCGCCTGGGTCACCTTCTCGCCGAGAAAATCTTCTGCCGCGCCCTTCAATTTCTGCAGAATCATCGCGGAGATTTCCGGCGGGCTATACACTTTGCCGGCAATCTCGACGCGCGCGTCGTCGTGCGGCCCGCGTACCACCTTGTACGGTATACGTTTCGCTTCTTCGACGACCTCGCTGTAATGGCGCCCCATGAAACGCTTGATCGAATAGACCGTGTTCTCGGGATTAGTGATGGCCTGGCGCTTGGCCACCTGCCCGACCAGACGCTCGCCACTCTTGGTTATCGCCACGACCGATGGCGTCGTCCGCGCTCCCTCCTGATTGGGTATGACGACAGGTTCGCCGCCCTGCATCACGGCAACGACGGAATTGGTCGTTCCGAGATCAATACCGATAATCTTGCTCATTGGAATCCGCTCCTGTGGTCGACTGGGCCGACGGCAATGGGCGCGTCGAACCAGGGATGATTTTACATATTGAGTGTGTCATTGTCAATGTTGAATTAATGCTATATAAAGCCATGTTTATCTGCATGTTAAAAGATAGCAGGCGGTGGATAGATATTGCGCGGAAGCGATTCACCCTGGAGGATGCCAGTTCAGGCAGCCTGTCGCGTCGGGCCTGGCGAACCCGTCGATATGTCGTGGCATCCTAGTGACTTCTGGCAAACAGTTCACGATCGATTTCGTCCGTTGGATGCAAGTTCGCGTTACAATGGCGGCCTGTTTTGGCGGCTAACGACGCAGGAGGGCACAATTGAGGAGCCAGACGCATACCGGGCCGGAGACGCCTCACGGCGCAAAGTGCGGATCGCGGGCGAAGCTACCGGCGCTCTGGATGGCGCTCGGCGTGATGGTGGTGATCGCAGCTGGAACGAACCTCCATGCGACGCAAGCGAAAGTCAGGCGGGCTCATCTCACGAGCGCTGCGGAGATGCTGCCGGCGCCGGTGAAGGCGTACGGGTCAAAGAGCGCGCCCATACGAATGGATGTCTTCACGGATTACGAGTGTCCGATGTGCAAGAATCTGTACGAGCAGACGTTGCGACCGATGGTCGGAGATTACGTGGCGTCCGGGAAAGTATACCTGGTGCACCACGACTATCCGCTGGCGATCCCCGAGCATAAATTTTCTGGGCAGGCGGCGCGCTGGGCGAACGTCGCGGCGCAACTGGGCGAGTTTGAGGCAGCCGAGAGCGCGCTGTACGACAATCAAACGGCGTGGTCGGCGGACGGCGACATTGCGAAATACATGGCCGCAGCGATGTCCGGTTCCGATTTCAAGCGCCTCCAGAAAATCATGGACACGTGCGAAGCGCCGGGGCCGACGGGCAGGCCGGGCGCGGTGGACGTGCCGCCGCACCCGTGCGAGGCCGACCGCTATATCGAACAGGACATTCAGCTCGGAAACCAAGTGCCGGTGAACGGCACGCCGACATACATGATTACCTATAAAGGGCAGAGATTGCCACCGGGATCGGGATTTGTCTCATGGCCTGTGCTGAAACAATTCTTCGATAATCTGCTCAGGCAGTAAGGGCGGGTCGTCGAGAGATACGGCAATGGGCGCTTGAGGCACCGGAAGCAATTGTTTTTTGCCGCCTCAAGCGGCTCTTCGAAATGCGCGTGGCGAACTGGCGAGGGATGGCCGCCTTGCTAGCTCCGGAAGCCAAGGTTCGCAGCTGCGGAGCCTGTTGGCGACAGGCGACGAAGTAGGGTGCCGGGGCGAAGCCGTAGCAAAAGCTTTTCGGGT
>DATGHM010000056.1:0-25673 GCA_035307985.1 Candidatus Acidiferrales bacterium | reverse complement strand
ATCGTGCCCACCGCCGCTGATTCGTTGGCGGCCAGACGCGCCTTCAACAGGTTCGGAATTGCGATTGCCGCGATGATCAGAATGATCGCCACGACGATCAGCAATTCGATCAACGAAAAACCCTTCTGCCTAGTCTTCATTCCTTTTCTCTCCTCGGAGCCTCCGGCTCCCTTGCCTCTCTGTCCTTCAGGTCCAGCGGTAACCGCTGAAACCCGGCCCCGATTCGATCGGGGCCAAACTACATTTGGACCCAGGAATCGCGTGGAAACCTGAAGCCCCTGGTACTTCCAAAACGGTACACACTCTGGCAATGCAATGGCCATGCCAGCTAACAGGCCTGGGCGGTTACATCTACGGCACAGAGGTCCTATGCTGCTCGTTCTGCCGGAGATAGAGGAGTTACACCCCTGGGCCGGAACAGCACCCCGAAATGTTCGCATGGCTGACATCACGCAGAAAAGTGACAATTTTTGGCACCTCAGATTGACCTTGGCGGGCGGCTGAGCAACACGAACGACTTAGACAACGGGGATTTTCGGCGGGTGACCTTGGTGGGGCTCTTTTTCGGAGGGCCTCCAGGTTGACTTCAGGAATGCAAAAGAGAGAGGCCGGCCCTCTCTCCTCGCAGATCGTCGTTACTATATTCCAGGCTTTCCTTCGCAAGCGGTGTCCGTGCTCGCGCCCGCGCCACCGGCCGGGTCGAACACGTGGATCGCGCCGCCCTCATCCGTGCAGAACGTGCGATTGCCAGTCGTCTGCGGAACGATCGGTACCGCGTTGATCACGAACGTCGCCGCACCCGGCGTAGCGCAATTTGCCGTGCTGGTCATCGCCAGGACCTGGGTGTAGCTAATCGTGTAGCCGCTCTTCTGCGAGCCGCCGTTCACGGCAAGCGAGCCGTCGAGCAGGTTGGCCGCCGTGCAGTTGCCCGGAGCTGCCCCGCCGAAAGCCTGCTGACTAGGCGGGAAGCCGTTCTGCCACGTCGATTCGTACGTCACGGCCGCAGTGACCATGGTCCGCAGCGTGCCCACGGCCGATGCTTCATTGGCGGCGAGACGCGCCTTCAACAGGTTCGGAATTGCGATTGCCGCGATGATCAGAATGATCGCCACAACGATCAGTAGTTCGATCAACGAAAAACCCTTCTGTCTCTTATTCATATTCTTCTTCTCTCCTCGGAGTCTGCTTCATTTTGGAACATCGGAATCTCTTGGCTGTGCTGGGTAGCCGACCAACACCCAGTAGTGCACCCCGGGCTCCAAAGACCGACCGGAAATTAACTCGAATGAAAATAAACATATCTTCAACAGAAGCACCAGCTTATGGAAGTGGCCGGCCATCTCGCAACTGACATCAATCGGAGCCCCTACGCTGAGTCGCAGATTGTCGCCACTTCTTGACCATCGTAAGTGCCTGTTTTTGCTGTGACTTACTGTTCCGTCTTGGAACTGATGCGCGATGAGCAAGCAGGCGGCGACCGGTTGACGCTTCGTTCGCAGTTGCTTGCGATAGCGCGTCTGCGGCGACGTACCACCGATCCGGTTATTATTACGATTCCAGGTTCGCCTGAATCGTTGACGCTCCGGCGGCCGACGCCCACAATTCAAGGGGTGTCCACGAGAACAGCGGAAATGATTCCAATCGCGGAGGGACGTGCGGGTCAAGCGCGTGCCTGCCCTGCATGGGTCTACTACGGAGCTCTCGTTCTGGTCCTCGCCGCGACCGCCCTGATCCGACTCCATTTGCGTAATTTACCACTGGAACGGGATGAGGGCGAGTATGCCTACGCCGGGCAACTGATGCTCCAGGGCATTCCTCCCTATAAGCTCGCCTACAACATGAAGTTGCCAGGAACGTACGCCGCTTACGCCGCGCTGATGGCGATTTTTGGCGAGACCTCAAGCGGCGTCCACGAGGCATTTCTTGTGGTTAACGCGCTGACCATCGGCCTGATCTTCCTTCTTGGTACGTGCTTGTTCGGGCGCTTAGCCGGCCTCGTGGCGGCCGCCTCTTATGCTCTTCTTGCTGTTAGCCCCACGGTGCTCGGGTTCGCCGCCCACGCCAGCCATTTTGTCGTGCTATTCGCCGTGGCAGGCGCGCTGGTTTTGCTAAAGGCCGTTCAAATCAAAAGAACATGGATGCTGTTCGGCAGCGGATTGCTGTTCGGACTGGCCTTTCTGATGGAGCAGCAGGGAATTTTCTTCGCGGTCTTTGCTGGACTTTACCTTCTCGTCGACGAAATCCAGAGCCGTGCCGCGACCGGCTCGTTCGACTTGACTGGAACCGCAAAAAGACTAGGCCTTCTTGGCGTCGGCGTCCTGACGCCCTTTGGCCTGGCGTGCCTCGCGCTTTGGCGAGCGGGAGTATTCAGTCAGTTCTGGTTCTGGACTTTCAGTTACGCGCGCCAATACGTCGGCATCGTGAGTTTCGCCGTCGGCCGCCTATACCTGAAGATGGCGCTGCGCGGCGTTATCGGACCCTCCTGGCTGCTATGGCTTCTCGCGGGCGTGGGCTTGACCGCCTTCCTCTGGAACAAAGCGATCCGCTCACACGCTCTCTTCACGGCTCTTTTTCTCGTGTGTTCCGCTCTCGCGGTCTGCCCCGGCTTCTATTTCCGTCAGCACTATTTCGTCCTGATGCTGCCTGCCCTCGCTCTGCTGATTGGAGCGGCCGTAGAGTCAGCGACGCAGCAACTCCGCGCGGGATGGGTCCGTGGCGCCCCGATAGCCGTTTTCGCGCTGATATGCATGATCGCTGTGCTGCCGCAGCGAACATTCCTGTTCGGGATGGACGCTCAGACCGCGTGCCGCTCCGTCTATGGATTCAACCCGTTCCCCGAGGCAATTCCCGTTGCCGACTACATTCGATCCCATTCCCCTGCCGGAAGCACAGTCGCTGTGCTGGGGTCCGAACCCGAGATCTACTTCTATTCCGATCGGCATTCGGCCACCGGGTACATTTACACGTACGCGCTCATGGAGCCTCAGCCTTACGCTTCGCGGATGCAGAAGCAAATGGCCCAGGAGATCCAGGCAGCGAACCCCGCGTTCATCGTCTTCGTTGCCGTGCCGTCATCCTGGCTGCCGCGGCCTAATTCTGACCACTTCATCATAAACTGGTCCAAGCAATACGTGCATGAGCACTACGAACTGGTCGGCATCGCCGACATCCTTCCGGAAACGCAGTATCGCTGGGGTGCTGACGCCAGGACGTACCAACGGCGTTCGCCGTTTGGAATCGAGGTATACAAACGGACGGGCTGACCGCGATCCGGCCCCTATTGCAGGGCCGGCGCTTCGGATGAACAGGTCGGGGCAGTCACGCTGACCTGCTTCTGTAGATCAACCCGAATCACGCCTGAGGCATCGGCGCAGAAGTGGCGCTTCCCCGACACGCCGGGATCGACGGGATCCGCCTGTACCGCATAGCCATCCGCCTTGCCCACCGTGCAACCCGCGGGCACAGCGGAATCGGGTTGAAACGCCTGCGTTCCGGGCGTGAACGTGAACCGATATCCGCTCTTTTCAGTTTGGTTCCCGGATGCGCCCTTTGCCAGTGTGGGATCGAGCAGAAGGGCCGTGCTGCACGACGGCTGAGCGATATCGGCCTGGCCGCCCAGGGTGCTCAGGTCGTTCGAATAACCCACTCCGTACATCGCTTTGTAGGCCGCCTCCGCGCTCATCATATTCCGAAGCGAGCCGACGGCAGACGCCTCGTTGCCCGCAACCTTGGAGCGAAGCAAGTTGGGAATCGCGA
Organism: Candidatus Acidiferrales bacterium; assembly: GCA_035307985.1. Taxonomy (GTDB): domain Bacteria; phylum Acidobacteriota; class Terriglobia; order Acidiferrales; family UBA7541; genus Palsa-295. The sequence continues at coordinate 21,917 of DATGHM010000056.1, read as the reverse complement.
TGGCCGCGATCACCACGACGATCGCGATGACGATCAGGAGTTCGATCAGCGAGAAACCATTTCGCTTACCTAAGGATTTTTCTTCCGTCAGCCTCATAAGTGGTCCCTCAGGATATAGCAAGCGGGGCCGCGAGTATAGAGAGGTCTCGGAATTCCGTGCGGCCAGCCGAATTCCAACGCATGGTTGGGAAGAAAGCGGACGACGCCCAGGTCGAGCCGTTTTCGAGGCGGAATTCCCTGCCCTTCAGATTTCGTATTTCTTCGCGTAGTGGCGGAAGGACCGGTAGGTCATCTTCAACAGTTCCGCGGCCCGCGTGCGCACGCCCCCGGAGCGTTCCAGCGCGGCGAGGAGATACGAGCGTTCCATGTCGCGGATGTGTACTTCGAGATTCAATCCGTCCGCGGGAATGTTGACGCCGTTTCCGTTTCCGTTGCCGTTGTGCGCGGCGTGCGCGACGGACTCTTGAAAATGGTTGCGGATGCGGTCCGGCAGGGCCTCGATGCCGATAGCGTTTCCGCTCTCCAAAGCGACTGCACGCTCGATCGTATTTTCGAGTTCGCGGACGTTCCCCGGCCACTCGTACACTTCCATCCGCCGCATCGCTTCGGGGTCGATACCCTGAATCTTCTTGTTCATGGATTTGGAAAAGCGCCCCAGAAATTCGCGCGACAGAAGCGGAATGTCCTCGCGGCGTTCGCGCAGCGAAGGAAGGTGGATGGGAATGACGCTCAGGCGGTAGAACAAATCCTCGCGGAAACGGCCCTCGGCGATCTCTTCCTCGAGGTTCTTGTTCGTCGCGGCAATCACGCGCACGTCGACGTCGGATTCCTCCGTGCTGCCTACCGGCCGGACCTTCCCTTCCTGCAGCACGCGATAGAGTTTCACCTGCATGGTGACGCTCATGTTCCCGATTTCGTCCATGAACAGCGTCCCGCCATGCGCGGCCTGAAACAGTCCGCGGCGATTCTCGTTGGCTCCCGTGAAGGCGCCTTTCACGTACCCGAACAGCTCCGACTCCAGGAGAGTTTCCGGGAAAGCGCCGCAATTGATCGTGATGAACGAATTTTTCGCCCGCGCGCTGTGCTCATGGATGGCGCGGGCGACCAGTTCCTTGCCCGTGCCGCTCTCGCCGGTGATCAGCACGCGGCTGTTCTGCGGTGCGATATTCTCGATGAGCTCGAAAATCGCCTTCATTTTCGGGCTCGTGCCGATGATGTGGTCCAGGCCGGTGAGCCGGCGCAGCTCCCGGCGCAGGAACCGGGCCTCCTTGCTGAGCGCGAGGCTTTCCGTGATCTGCTGCATTGCCGGGCGCAATTCATCCAGCAGGCGGTCGCCCTTGATCACGTAACGGTCCGCGCCAAAGTTGACCGCGTCGATCGCCGTGTTGATGGTCGGGACGCCCGTGATCAGGATGAATTTCGTGATCGGCGAAATTTCCCTGCAATAGCGAAGCAGCTCGACGCCGTCCATGTCGGGCATGCGAATGTCGGAAACGACGATGTCGTAGATCTGCGCAGCGAGGCGCTCTTTCGCCGACGCGCCGTTCGACGCGGTATCCACCCTGTGCCCCTCTTTGCGAAAGCTGATCTCGAGGAGCTCGCAGATCGAGCGTTCGTCGTCCACTACTAGAACGTGAGCCATGTGCCCTTATCGTCTCCCCGAAGGCTGAAAGGTTCCGTGCCCCGGCCTCGCGTCCCGCCCGACCACGACGGATGCGTCCAGAGGAATCGAAGTCGTTGCGCCCGGATGCGCCGGTTTTGCGTTTCGAGATGTCGCCGCGGCGCGAGGAAGCTCGATTACGAACTCCGCGCCACGTCCTTTCTCGGCTTCGACGCGAATCCGCCCGCCGTGCGCCTGCACAATCCTGTAAACAATGGCAAGCCCCAGGCCTGTTCCCTCGGTAAATCCGGACTGGAACGGTTCGAAAATCTGCAACGCCTGTTTCGGCTCGAATCCGATCCCGGTGTCGCGAATCGAAACCGAGACGCAGTGGGGTTCGTCGTCAAGCTTGACGGACAGTGTCCCGCCCTCCGGCATGGCCCGCAGCGCGTTATTGCAGATATTCCAGAGCACCTGCTTGAGGGCGTCGCGGTCGCCGCGCGCCTTGGCGCGAATAACGTAATTCCGCTCGATCTTGTACTTGCCGCGGGACCGCTCGTCGCGCTCGATCAGCAGCAGCAGATCGTCGATGAGCGCGGCAAGATCCACGTCGACGAACGCGTACGACTTCTCCCGCGAATAATCGAGAAAATCGGAGATGATCTGGTTCAGCCGCTGCGATTCGCGGCTTACGATCTGGACGAGTTTCTTGTCGTCGTCTTCGAGCGGAGCAAGCCGCGCCAGCTCCTTCAGCGCTCCGCTCATCGCGGTCAGTGGCTGCCGGATTTCGTGGGCGATCGCCGCCGAGAGACGCCCGAGCGCCGCCATCCGCTCCTTGGTTTCGACTTCCTTCTCCAGGCGCTTCAGCTCCGTCAGGTCCTGAAAGTTGAAGACGTAGCCGCTCGTCTGGTTCTCTCCCGTGCGTAGGGGCGAAATCGAAAGGCCCAGGAAGCGAGCCGCCCCCGAGGGCGTGCGGCATTCGATTTCCTTGCGCAATGCCGTAGGGGTGCCGTTTTCGTCCGCTTCGACGGGCCAGAATCCGGGCAGAACATTGGCGACGTTTTCTCCCCGAAGGAGCCCGAAGCCATGGCCGGTCATTTCCGCGCCCGAGCGGTTGATCAGCAGAATCCGGCCATTCAAGTCCGTAGTGAGAAGTCCGCCACGCATCGACTCGATGATGTCCTGGTTGAACGCCCGCAGGTCTTTCAACTCTTCGCTTTTCTCCTGCAGTTCGTCGCCTTTCTTTCGGAGCGTCTGCGCCAGCAAACTTCCTAGATAGGCGACCGCGAAAAACGCAAAGAAATTGCTTCCAAGCCAGGATTCGAGAGAGCGCGCGCTGGGTGTCGACAGCGATGTGCGCCCGATGACGCTGTAAAACATCATCTCCACCACGCAAGCCAGGAGGATGAAACTCGTCCCCGCAACGAAGAACACGGCCCGCCGCGAAAACAAAATGCTGGCCATCAGAATCACGAGCACGTATAGCGAGACAAAGTAACTGTCCTGTCCGCCTGTGGCGTAGACAACCGCCGTCACCACCAGCAGGTCTCCAATCATCTGCGCCGGCGCATGCCAGGAAGCCTCGGGAACCCATCGCTGCAGAATCAGGTAAGCGACTGCAAGCGTGTACCAGAGCACGATCAGCGGCAATAGAAGGCGAAACTGCAATGAAACCGGGGTGAAATGGCCCACCGCGATGACGGCGAGGAGAAATGTAATGATGAGAAAGCGGACGCGCCCCATCCAGGGGAGCCATTCGCCCGTGTTCGGTGTTGAATCCGTTTTCACGTTCCGTCTTTCCGCAAACAGGCGCCAAACCGTCCCTCGGGCAAAACACACGTTTCGCCCGAAGGGGTCAGCCGCTTTCCGCCGGTGCAAGGCTTCGACATCAGTGCATGGTCGAGAGCTTGCCGATCAGCGAGAAGAGTGGCAGGTACATGGAAATGACCACGCCGCCGACCACAACGCCAAGAAAGACGATCATCACGGGTTCCAGCGACGTGAGAAGGTCTTTCACCGCGGCGTCCACTTCTTCCTCGTAGAAGTCGGCGATTTTCTGCAGCATCGCGTCCATCGCACCCGTTTGTTCGCCGACGCCAATCATCTGCGTCACCATGCCCGGGAAAACGTCCGTCTCCTTGAGTGGATCCACGAGGGAACGGCCGGCTTCAACAGCTTTGCGCGTTTGCGACACCGCTCTTTCGACGACCGCGTTGCCCGCCGTGCGCGCCGTAATGTCGAGGCCTTCGAGAATCGGCACGCCGCTCGAAATCAGCGTGCCCAGCGTTCGCGTGAAGCGCGCCACTGCGATTTTCCGGAGCACGATGCCGAGGACTGGCAACTTCAACAGTACGGTGTCGATGGCCATGCGTCCGGTCGGCGTGCTGTGCCAGAACTTGATTGCGAACACGCTGCCCACGGCGAACACCAGAATCAGCAGACCGTAGATGCTGCCGACGAAGTTGCTGAGCGCGATCACGATCCGCGTCGGCAGAGGCAGGTCTACTTCCAGGCCATTGAACAGCGAGACGAAGACGGGTACCACCTTCCATAACAGCAGGGTGATGACACACGCCGCGATGCTCATGACTGAAATCGGGTAAATCATCGCGGACCTCACGGCCCGCTTCAGCTTCACGTTCTTTTCGATGTAGGTCGAAAGACGCTGCAGAATCGTGTCGAGAATACCGCCCGTCTCTCCCGCCTCCACCATGTTGTAGTACAGCGGGTCGAACGCCTTCTCGTGCTGCTTCATCGCCGCCGAGAGCGTGCTGCCGCCCTCAACGGACGCTCGCACGGCGTTCAGGATTTTCTGGAAAGTCCTGTTTTCCTGCTGCCCCGCGAGAATTTCCAGACACTGAACCAGCGGCAAACCCGCGTCGATCATCACCGAGAACTGCCGCGTGAACACGGCCAGTTCCTTGGCGTCGACGCCGCCGCCGAATGTCGGGATACTGAATTCCTTTCCCTTTTCGGAGAGCTTGCTGACGCTGACCTGCTCGCGTCGCAACAGGGCGGCGAGTTCGTTCTTGCTCGCCGCGACGCGTTCTCCCGCTACGGCGGCTCCCGCCCGGTTGGTGCCTCTATAGGTATAGACCGGCATTGTTTCTTCCTCCTCTTCTCTACCTTCGGACGTGCGCTCTGCCGCCCGCTGGCGCAGAGGTTACCCCGCGGTTAATCAAGTCCTGTAATTCGTCTGGATTCGAAGACCGCGAAAGAGCGGTCTCGAGACTGATGGTCTTCTGGAAGTGAGCGTTGGCGAGCCCCTGGTTGAACGTCTGCATTCCGGTCTGACCCGTTCCGGTTTGCATGGCCGAATAGATCTGGTGAATCTTGTCTTCGCGGATTAGGTTGCGGATGGCGGCCGTTGGAATCAATATCTCCATCACCATCAGTCGGCCGCGCCCGTCGATGCGCGGAAGCAGCGCCTGGCAAAGAATCCCTTCCAGGACCATCGAGAGCTGCGCGCGCACCTGCGGCTGCTGGTGCGCCGGGAAAACGTCCACGATACGGTTGATGGTCGAAATAGCCGAGTTCGTGTGAAGTGTCGCGAACGTCAGGTGGCCCGTCTCGGCGATGCGCAGCGCCGACTCGATCGTTTCCAGGTCGCGCATTTCGCCGATCAGCACCACGTCCGGATCTTCGCGGAGCGCCGCGCGCAGCGAGTTCGCGAACGAATGCGTGTCCGAGTGCACCTCCCGCTGGTTCACCAGACACTTCTTGTGGTTGTGCAGAAACTCGATCGGATCTTCGATCGTGATCATGTGTTCTTCGCGTTCGTTGTTGATCTTGTCCAGCATCGCCGCCAGCGTCGTCGACTTGCCTGAGCCGGTTGGCCCCGTCACCAGCACCAGCCCGCGCGGCTTGTCGCACAGTCCCTTCACCACCGCCGGCAATCCAAGCCCTTCGAAGGTCTTGATCTCCCATGGAATCGTCCGAAAGACGGCCGCCACCGCGCCCCGTTGGTGAAAGATGTTGCCTCGAAAACGCGCCAGGCTTTTCAAGCCGAATGAGAAGTCGAGCTCCAGATTCTCCTCCAACCGGTGCTTCTGCACGTCCGTCAGGACGCTGTAGGCCAGCGCCTTCGTGTCCGCCGCGGTCAGCGGCGACATCTCCAGCGGCCGTAGTTTGCCGTGCACGCGAATGCGCGGCGCGCTGTTGGTGGAGAGGTGCAGGTCGCTTCCTCCCATCTCGATCATCGTTTTCAGCAATTCGCTCAGGGTAATGCCGGCCATGATTCACTCTCCTCCGTCACAGAACCGTCTCGCGAAGCACTTCTTCCATCGTCGTCTGTCCCGCCGCCACCTTGATCAATCCGCTGCGGCGCAACGTGATCATCCCGTTCTCCAGCGCCTTTTTCTTCAGCTCGATCGCGGAGGCGCCCACCAGAATCAGTTCCCGCAGCTCGTCTGTAATGTCCATCACTTCGTAAAGTCCCACGCGTCCTTTGTAGCCCGTGTTGTTGCACACGCCGCAACCGCGCCCGTGATAAATCGTCGTCTTGCTGGCTTCCTCTTCCTTGTACCCGGCGTCCAGCAGCGCTTGCGGCTGTATCTGCAGCGGCTCTTTGCAACCGGAACAGATGCGCCGCACCAGTCGCTGCGCGCCGATCAGGTTCACCGACGTGGCCACCAGAAACGGCTCGATGCCCATGTTCATCAACCGGCTGATTGTCGAAGGCGCGTCGTTCGTGTGCAGCGTCGAAAGCACCAGGTGGCCCGTGAGCGCCGCCTTGACCGCGATTTCCGCCGTCTCGAAGTCGCGGATTTCCCCGACCAGAATGATGTTCGGGTCCTGCCGCAGGAAGGCGCGCAGCGCCGATGCGAAATTCAACCCGATCTGCTCCTTCATCTGCACCTGGTTGATTCCGGGAAGCTGAAACTCCACCGGATCCTCGGCGGTCATGATGTTGGTTTCGGGCGTGTTCAGCCGCGCCACCGAGGAGTACAGCGTGTTCGTCTTTCCCGAGCCCGTCGGACCGGTGACGAGCACCATTCCGTACGGCTTCAGGATCGCCCGCTCGAATCTCTCGAGAGACTCAGCCTCGAATCCGAGCTTCGTCATGTCCAGACGAAGGTTTTCTTTGTCCAGCAACCGGAGAACAATTTTTTCGCCGAACAGCGTGGGCACCGTCGAAACGCGGAAGTCCAGCTCTTTCCGTTTTCCGTCTTTCGAATACTTGATCATGATGCGGCCGTCTTGGGGCAGCCGCTTTTCGCTGATGTCCAGCTTCGACATGATCTTCACGCGGCTCGTGATCGCATCCTTCAGTTTCAACGGAGGCGACATCACGCCTTGCAGCACGCCGTCGATGCGGAAGCGGACGCGAAATTCCTTTTCGTAGGGCTCCAGGTGAATGTCGCTGGCGCCGCGTTTCACCGCGTCGGTCAGGATCAAATTGCACAGCCGGATGATGGGAGCTTCCTCGGCGGCCTTTTCGAGCTCCTCCAGGTCCATCGTCTCGGCTTCTTCGGCGCTCAACTCCAGCGCGGCTTCGTCGCCGGCGAGGTCCTTCATCACCTTGTCGAGTTCCTCGACGCTCTCGATTTCGCCGTAGAGCTTGTGAATCGCTTCGCTGATCGCCGTTTCCGACGCCACCACCGGCTCGACGTTGAATCCCGTCATGAACTTGATATCGTCCATGGCGAACACGTTCGTCGGATCGGTCATCGCGATCGTCAGAGTCGATCCGACGCGCGAAAGCGGCACGATCTGATAGCGAATCGCGGTTTCCTGCGGCACCAGCTTGATCACGGAAGGATCGACTTCGTAGAATTTCAAATTGATCGACGGAACGCCGTATTGCCTTGACAGCACAGCCGTAATGTCGTCGTCGTTCACCAGGCCCATCTTCACCAGACACGTGCCCAGCCGCCCGCCGTTCTTCTTCTGGTAGTCGAGCGCCTGCTTCAGCTGATCGGTGGAGATCAGGCTATCCTTGATCAGGATTTCGCCAAGCCGCGAAGACATGAGTGTGCGTGTGCGGTACTAGAACCCGCTGCCGAAAAGCGTAGCACGCTCGCTCGCAGCCGACCGGATATGGAGGGCCAGTCGTAGTGAATCAGCTAACATCCGATAGGCCGCGCCCAAACCTGTCCCTCGGTACAGGCGTTTTTTTGACCCTGTACGAAGGTACAGGTGCTTTATTCTCCGTAGTTTACGTTCCGGCAATTTGCGGTTTGCTCGTGTCAGGGCGTAACTTTAGTCGGCGAAACGCTCTCAAATCGATCGCAGTAGAAGCGCGGGCCCTCTCTCGGCAGACAGGCTTCAGGCCCCCCACAATGCGCTCTGCGACCGACAGCGCTTCGGGCCTGGGGTCGTTGACCCGCTCCCGGATTTGTAGCTCGGCGTGCCTGAGCGTCGAAGGGGTCCGCCGGCGTCTCTGCCTTTACTAGCAGCGACCTTTCTATACTGGAGGGGCGAAGGCATTAGGGCAGACGTATAAATGCAGCGGTGGTGGAAGTTTGTAGCGCCAGCATCTCGCCAGCGTCTTTGCCTTACTAGCAGCGACCTTCTTACACTGAGGGACGAAGGCATCAGGCCAAAGCTGTAAATGCAGCGCGACATCTTTGGGTGGAAGCGCGGGGCTTTCGCGCCGTTTGCGTCCCGATGCTCTGCCCCACGCCCGGCTGCCAGAGCGCATCGACGGGCACCACCGCGCAGCACGAGCGCCCGAATCCTTGCGATTCCAACACGCGAGGCACAATATGAACGGATCCCCATCCTTGCGGATCGCGTAAGGGCGGGTCAAACGCCGCCATGACGGACACGGACGCTCCACTCTCGCTCTCTGAACGCTCGCGCTTCCGGACTGCGCTTATCCTCGCGGTCGCGGCCGACGCGCTTCAACTCATCGTCTTTCCGATGTTCGCGGAAGGCGCCTTCTCGCCGGCTGACGACATCCTCGATTTCGTCGTGGCCGCCGTGCTCGTCCCTCTTCTCGGCTGGCACTGGGAATTTCTTCCCACCGTTCTCGCCAAACTCGTCCCCGTCGCCGACCTGTTCCCCTTCTGGACCCTCGCCGTCGCCAACGTCTACCGCAAATGGAAGCGCGAGCAAAAAATCCTCGACATCCCCTCACCGCCTTCGTAGCTCCGCCGATTTTGCCTTTTGTGTAGCGCTGGGTTGTCCTGAGCGTCATCGGAGGGTGGGCGCTGCGAGCCGTAGATCCGCCCGGGCGGACTGCCTGCCCTTACCCTGTCGATTCCTCATCTGTGTTCATCTGTGGATGAACGGTTCTCTCTCACTGCTCGTCACTCGACACTCGCCACTGCCTGTCACATCATCCGGAGAATCTGCGCGCACGTCCAATGATTGATCATGCCATTCTCGACGGCCCATTCGGCCATGCGAATTGCATCATCTCGATTGTCGGGATTGCCGCCGAGGCCTGAAACGGCCTCCCACTCGTCCCAATCCTGAAACTGCAGAATGCCGTACGACATTTTTCCATTCGAATCGACGCGGTTTATGGTCTTGCCCATGCTTTCGCACGGGATCAAATGCTCGATCGCAAGATCGGCGGTGCCGCGATCAGTTGGCATGCCAACTTCGAGCCTCCGACCGTTCCAGTAAGGACGGCTGTCGTACCTGCCGGCAAAAAACATCGCGCGGGCATAAACGAGATTCGCGGAGCGAGGATCGCTGTCGTAGTCGTATCGGGTGAGTGAGGAGTGCGCGCGCGCACGCCCCGTGCGCCCTGGGTAATCGATCGTGCGCCGGTCCATCGCATTCACTCTGGAAGAAAACAGCCCGGAAGAGGGCCACTGCTCGAGAACGTGATGCCTGCTCTCAGGTCTGTTCGCCGCGTGGCCCACATCTTTCCGCGACATGAAGAAAATCAACGCCGGAGTTATAACAAGCACCAGCAGCACGCGCCTTCCCGTCGAACCCTTGGCCCCGCTCGCGCGGGCGACGCTGCTATCCCGCCCTTTGCCGGGTGGGGGCGCAGCCGCTTCGTCGGGACGCACGGGGCCTTTCGACAATCCGGCACCACCGTTTTGCGACGACATTGGCAGCTCCTTCAGGAGGTTCCGAGTGGAATTAAGGGCGAGAGATATGATAGGCGAATAAAAGGCGAAATGTCAAGAGAAAAGCGCGACCGACAACGGTCAGACGATATTGATGCGGTGCCAGCGTGTCGCCGGCGTTTCTCGGCTGCACGGCAGGACGAGCACACGTCGCCCGCTCCGCTGCCTTTGTGTGGCGGCCTTCCAGGCCGGCCGGCGTGATGTGCCCACTCCCAGGCAGGTGCGGACACCGATTTCAGTGGGCTGCGGCTTCCCCGGACCAAAACGCCTTCTTCAGGAACTGCTTGAACTCAGGGCTCTGAATGCGGCCGTTCTCAGAAACCAGGGCTTCGTATGCGAAGACGAGATTTTCGGGAACGTCAACTTCGACAAGCAGGTAGTGCTCTCCGGCGACGTGCTGCGAAAACTTCTCCATATAATGTTTCTCGATGCCCTCTCGAATCGGGAGGCCTCGTTTTTCGCGCCTGCTCGGGCCGTAGACCATCAACTTAAGAGGAGCCTTGATGCTCAACAGCTTGCCAAAGTCATACTCAAGCGCTTTCTTATTTCCCCAATCGCATTCGACGGCCAGGTCAACGTCGTTGGAATCTTTGTCTCTCCACCATATTAGGTCGAGCATGAATTCGTCCTGCTCGTCGTCGGGAGCCACAATGTTTCCGCGTTCATTACCGAGCAACCGAAGCGATTGCTTCACCGCTCTGCTCCACTCGAGGTCTGTGCTCAGCCGGGTCACCTGTGGCCTGACCCGGGCGATGAGTTCGTTTACCAGCTCAGTCGCGTCAATGGGACTCTCTCCGAAAATCGTCATGTCGATTGCCCTCTTGCCGAGATCATACGCCAATGCCTTAGAAACTGCCTGAGGATTGCGGTTTTGTGCCAAGGCGACTCCTGAATGGATGACAGGTCTTAGCCGCTGACGCGTGGTTTTCTGGGAGCGCCAATCTCCCGATTGGCGCACTAGCCTGCGTAGCTTCGCAAGCACTTGCGAAGGATCGGGTACCCGAACATTCAAATGCAGAACGAGCGAAAGGCTGCGCCGCCCGCGGCTTCTCCTCTTGACTCTCCATACGCCCTTAGCGTACAATCCAATTCGTACGCCTGAAGCGTATACTTGATATGGAGTTCGTCGAAGCTCCTGCGTTCACTCGCCACGTCTTATCGTTACTTGTCGGAGGAAGGATATCGAGGACTGCAGAACCATCCGGCACTCGCTCCTGAGAGCGGTGACGTGATTCCGGGAACCGGCGGATTCCGCAAAATCCGCTGGGCGGACGCGAGACGCGGCAAAGGGCGCCGGGGCGGCCTGCGCGTAATCTACTACTACTTCGCAGACGAGCAACAAGTCTGGCTCATGACGCTGTACGACAAGGACGAAGCTTCCGATCTGACACACAGGGAGAAACACGCGCTGAAGGAAGCAATCGAGCGGGAAATGGATGCTCGCCGGCAGGCGACCATCGGCGGAAAGAAGCGAAGGAGGTAAGCAAAGGTGGCCAAGAGAAAAATTGTGAACGAATTGCTGGAGGGCGTGGCAGCGATGAAACATCATCGCGCGGGCAAAATTACGCTGCGGACGTATAAGGTAGAGCACGAGCCGCTTCCAAAGGTCGATTCGAAGTTGATTCGCGACACGCGCAAGCGGCTTCGCTATTCGCGCGCCGTTTTCGCCCGCAAGCTCCGCATCAACGAGCGAACACTGGAGAAATGGGAACAGGGCCGCGCAAAGCCGAACCCGCAGGCTGCCGCCCTTGTGCTGCTGGTTCGCAAGTATCCCGACACCCTGGAGCGTCTCGAGCGAGTCGCGGCCGGTTGACGCGGCGGACGCACAGCCGAATCAATGCTGGTTCGAAGCGCACTTTCGTCCAGCGCACTGCCCTTCGCCATTCGTTCGCGCAACGTCAGGGTATACCCTCGCGCGACCAGCTTGAATTCAGAGCGAACCGGTCCGTCGTTTTTCGTCGAACCAAGGGAGTGGATCACGGAAGCGCGGGTGAGGCAGCCGAAAACACGCCCATGGCAAACATAACGAGATCGGTGCTACGTTAGACTTTGCGTTTTGAGCTCTCTATCTGCTGCTTTTGATTTGCGCTCTCTGTTTTCGAATCTCTAAGCTTCAATGGAGGCTTCCTACGAATCGACCGACACTCAGTGGTTTCCTCTTCCCGTGCGCGGCTTTTGCCGCACTTTTAATTCCGCTCGCGCTCATGGCCCAGCAATCGCAAACCACACCGCAGAGCTCGCCGGTGACAATCACCGCTCCGTCGTGGCAAAAGGGCGCCTATTGGGCAACCGTCGACCACCAGTTGCTGCTCGATTTCGGCAACCTCGCGCGCTTTCACGACGCCGATCTGAAGCTCGGTCCGCCGGCAGCGGGCGAGGACCGCGTCGTATTCATGGGCGACTCGATTACGGAAGGCTGGGATCTTGAAGAATCATTTCCGGGCAAACCGTACGTCAATCACGGGATCAGCGGACAGACCTCGTCTCAAATGCTGCTTCGCTTTCGCCAGGATGTGATCGATCTCAGGCCGAAGGTCGTCGTGATCCTGGCCGGAACCAACGATTTCGCCGAGAACACCGGTCCCGTGACCCTCGAGCAGGTCGAAGGCAACTTGATGTCCATGGCGGAACTGGCCAGGGCCAACGACATCCGCGTGGTGTTGTGCTCTGTGTTGCCGTCCGTCCATTTCTCGTGGCATCCCGAGCTGCCGAACCCCGCGCCCAGAATCGCAGCGCTGAACAAATGGGCAGAGGCCTATGCGGCGGAGAAGAACTACGTGTACGTCGACTACTACTCGGCGATGAAAGGGCCGGCCGGCGGCCTGCCCTCGAATCTGAGCAAAGACGGCGTCCATCCGTTGCCGGCGGGCTACGCCATCATGGCGCCACTCGCTGAATCCGGGATCGAACAGGCGCTGAAAGGAAAGGGGTAGGTCTCCCTTTTCGAGTTTCGGCTCGAGTTTCGCGACGACGGGCGGCGCGCGGGCATAGCATGCTGTGCCCTTGCCGGAGGGCTACCTGGGCTAAAGCCTGTGATTATGATGGGTCGGATTTTTCGTGGGCCGCCCTTCCTTCGTCAGGGTAAAAAGACCCGCGCTTCCACCGAAAGGTATTTTCCCGCATACAGGCGAGAAGCTGACGCTAACGTTGGGCCGCATGCGGCGTCCGCACTTGTGCGCGCGGCTCACGGAATTTCGTTATCGGCCTGGGTGCGGAATAGTTCGAATTCCCGGATGTGTGCTGCGGCGCTTGACGACGCGATATTAAGCCGCACGCGAGATGCAGTCACCGGCGGGAAAATATCGATCTTCTCATGACCGATCGGCCCTCCTTCGGCAACACTCTTCCACGCATTGCCGTCCAAGACTTCGATCCGGTATTTTTCGACGTGCTGTCCGTCGTTGAGCCACTCCATCGTCAGTGACCGGTCGAACGTGACGGGCTTGCGGAAGCTGACTTCGATTGTGGCGTGATGAGAGCTCGCGGGCGCGGACCAAAAGGTATCCGGGTCGCCGTCGAGAGCCGCTTCGGTCGCGCTGTTCGTTGGTATACGGCTTTGCATGATAGTGCTCTTGCCGTAGCGCTTTCTGACGGCCGCGCCGAATTCTTCCAGGCGCTTCACGTCTGCATCGGGCAGCAATCCGCGACGGTCCGGCGCGACGCCAAGCATCAGCTGGCCACCGCGGCCGATTGTTTGTTCGTACGTCGCCATCAACTCGGCGACTGACTTGAGCGTACCTTCGTCGTTCGGGTGCCAGAACCAGTGCTTTTTGTGCAAGGGAGTGTCGGCTTCCACCGGGCGCCAGCGAAGATAACCGTGGCGATCGATTACGTTCCAGTTCTCGTAGGGAATCGTGCCGTCTTCGTTTCCCACCCAGCGGATGTCCCCGTACTCGAACAGCGCTATATCCGCGAAGACGAGCGTGTTCGGCTGCCCGATGCGGAGTTGATCGATATATCGCGGAAAGTTATAGACATGCCCGGCGCTTCCGGCGCCATCGAACCACCATTCCACCAGGTTCCCATAGTTGCCGGCCAGCTCAGCCATCTCCGCCATGTAGAGATCATCGTACTTCGCCGCGTCCTGATAACGAGGATCGTGGCGATCCCATGGAGATAGATAAACACCGAATTTCAGCCCGAATTTGCGGGCGGATTCGGAAACCGCGCGCACCACATCGCCGTGCCCGTTTTCCCAAGGGCTGCTCTTCACGCTGTAATCCGTCTGATCGCTTGGCCAAAGGCAAAAACCATCGTGATGCTTCGCCACCAACACAACGTATTTCGCGCCTGCTGCTTTGACCGCGCGCATCCACTGGTCCGCATTGAAATCCGTGGGGTTGAACACGTTCGGGCTCGCCGTGCCGTCGCCCACCTCACGGTTTAGAAATGTGTTCGTGCCAAAGTGAATCAGGACGCCAAATCCCAGGTCTTGCCACTCGACTTGCTGAGGCGAGGGCTTGATGTCCGTGAAATTCTGCGCGTAAACAGACGAAAGCCCCGCGCATCCGGCCGTCAGGAGCAGGATCGTGAGCACGAGCATGCGCAAGGGCCGTCGAAACGGCTTAAGAGTTGAGACCGTCACTGATGCATCGCGAGTTAAAGCAAAACTTTGAGAATGGTGAGAACTGTTCCGGGTAGAAAATTGTTTGTCTTCTATTTTCATAGGCCTACGGCGATTTCTATTCGCACGCTGTTCCGGGTAGCCGCGCCGGAACGCAGTGCTTTTGCACGCCAAGGGAACAAGTTGGCCTATAGCGGCAGCTATGCTGCGCCGGTTTCGGCAGCGCGTTGGTCGCTCTCCTTTCGACTGCGCTCGAGGCAGGCGGTGACGATCCTCATCCGGGCGCGAGGTTAAAGCGAAACTTTGCGGACTGTGATTTATGTTGCGGGTAGAAATTTGCACCTCATTGATTTCGAAGGAGTTGCGGCGATTTCTATTCGTAACGTGTTGCGGGTAGGAATTCGCGCGGCCCGCTGTTCGCAGAGCTGCAAGGCGGCCGACGTGCGGGCGACTTGGCCGTGACCTTCGTCCGTGGCTAATTTGAGCGCGCATAAAATCGGCCCACGGTAGCACACTCGGTAACGAAAAGATATTCGTATCAATACGGTAATAGTACGGTCACGCTCCGAACGCATATGATGTAGGAGAGGTTCGCAAGTGACAAGTGGCGAGCGAACGAAGCACCCACCGTTGCAGAACGCGCGAGGGTGGGGCATCCGGCTAAACTTCGATCTTTGTAGCAGCTTGCCGCTGCTTCGGGGTCGGCAGGCTTTCGACGAACCCTTGAACTTTGTGGGGAATGGCCCGATACACGCCACGCCCCGGTGACTCCGCGAATTTTCGCCTGATCCACTCCGTGGCACGAGCCCTGATTTGGTTCTCGGGCAGGCCAGTACTGGTGCGTATCTCATCGACCGTCACATCTGTGCTTATTTTGGGTCCGCAACGCGCCAGACGGGCAGAGGATGCGAATCGCAAGCGTCCAGCGGAAAGCTGAACGCCCGCCAGAATGGCACTACCCGAACGCCAGTAGCGCCAGAGGACATCTGCGATCAGCAAGTATGCACTGGAGAGCCAGCGGGCTTTCGGCTTCGTTCCCCGCTGGCGATGGCGCGGAGGGCCGAGGGGCAATTAAGTCAACAGGGCAAGCCGCCAATCGGGAGATTGACGTTCTCGGGAGCGGCGCGTGGTAGGATGCCGGCACGCGATTGGCGGAAGACAGCTTGCGTCTCCACTTTGATGCAAAGGGCCACGGTTCATGCAGAGTTGGCTTCGTTTGTCTAACAGGAGGGGGCTATGGTTCGAGAGAGGGCGCTGAAGGTTGTGATGGTGGTGGTGGGGTTGCTTTTCTTGGCGGCGATTTATCCGATTGTGATGAATTTGCGGGCGAAGAATCACGCGGCGGCGGGCGATGCCATGTTGTTCAGTCTCTATTTCACGCTGGGGATTTTTCTGCTGCTCGCGGCGCGGGACCCGTCGGCGCACCGGAGCCTCATTGCGTTTGCGGCGTGGTCGAGTTTTGCGCATGCGGCGGTGATGACGGTGCAGGCGTTCGAGTTTCCGGGTGATCGAGGTTTGGTGGGCGGTTCGGTTGCGTTTGCCGTTATTGGGGTGGTTTTGATTGCGTTGAGTCCGAGGAGGGCGGCGGTCCAAGGGAAGGCGGCGAGCCCGGCGCTGATGCCGCGCTGAAGCCCGCGGCGCTACATTTAAACCTAAGGAAAAATCGCGGCAATCGGGAGGCCATCTGCGACGGGAAGGCCAGGGCTAAGCCCGCGATTACGAACGGACGCGATTTTTCGCGGGCCTGAAAGGCCCGCGCTTCCACCGAAAGGCATTGTCCCGCAAATTGCCCCCGCGCGGGACGCCAGTTCATCGCAATCAGCCCGCGGTGAGGAGTTTTTCGAATTGCTTCTCGTCTAGGGTGGGGACGCCCAGGGTTTTGGCTTTGTCGAATTTTGAGCCGGGGTCGGTGCCGACCACAACGTAGCTGGTCTTCTTGCTGACGGAATTTCCCGCTTTGCCGCCGTGCGCGGCGACGAGGGCTTCCGCTTCCTCGCGGGTGCGATTGGCAAGCGTGCCGGTGAAGACGAACGTTTTCCCGGCGAATTTGTCGCTCTCGAGCGCCTGCCTTTCTTCTTTCATGTTGACGCCCGCGTGCCTGAGGCGTTCGATCAGTTTGCGGTTCGCCGATTCGGAGAAAAACTCGCGCACGCCGTCCGCGATTTTCGGGCCGACTTCGCCGACTTCCATGAGTGCTTCCGCCGCCGCGTCGGCGATCTTTTCCATCGAGCCGAAATGCGAAGCGAGAAGCTGCGCCGTGCGTTCGCCGACAAACGGAATCCCGATCGCGTAGATCACGCGCGCCAGGCTGTTCTTCTTGCTCGCTGCGACTTCATCCAGAAGATTCTGCGCGGACTTTTCGGCCATGCGTTCGAGATTCGCCAGGGTTTCGAGGTCCAGTTTGTATAGATCGGCGAAATCCTTCACGAGCCCTTTGTCCAGCAGCTGCTCGACGATTTTTTCGCCGAGCCCGTCGATATTCATCGCATGGCGCCCGGCAAAATGGAGGATTGATTCGCGCATCCGTGCCGGACAGGAGACGTTCACACAGCGGTAAGCCACTTCGCCTTCGCGCCGATGCACGGGCCGCCCGCAAACCGGGCATTTGTCGGGCATTCTGAAGGGTTTTTCTTCTGCGCCGTGCTTCACCACCTTTAAGACGTGGGGGATCACCTCGCCGGCGCGCTCCACCAGCACCGTGTCGCCCGCGTGAATGTTCAGCCGTTCGACTTCGTCCGCGTTGTGCAGAGTTGACTTTACGACCGTGACGCCGCCGATCTGCACCGGCTCGAACACGGCGAAAGGAGTGAGCACGCCCGTGCGTCCCACGCTAACCAGAATTTCCTTAACGATTGTCGTTTCCTGGTGCGCGGGATATTTGTAGGCGATGGCCCAACGCGGCGCCTTCGACGTGAACCCCAGCTCATTCTGCAAGCCGATCTCATCGACTTTGATCACGATCCCGTCGATTTCGTAGGCCAGTTTCTGCCGCCTCGCGTCCCACGTTTCGATGTAGCGCTCCACCTCTCCGAGTGAGTGACAGAGTTTCCAGTCGTCGCTCGCCCTGAAGTGCAGCGTCGAGAGAGTTTCAAGGGCTTCCGAGAGGCGCTTCTTCGGGACGCGGCCGTTGACGAGCAGGTAGTAAGCAAAAAAATCGAGCCGGCGCGACGCCGTGATGCGCGGATCCAGAACGCGCACCGCTCCCGCCGCCGCATTGCGCGGGTTGGCGAAAACCTTTAAGCCCTGCTCCTGCTGCTGCTCGTTCATGGCCTGAAACGCCTTGCGGGTCATGATCACTTCTCCGCGCACCTCGAAGTCGCCCGTGAGTCCGGCTTTCCTGAGCAGCGCGGGATCGACGCTCAGCGGAATCGAGCGGATCGTCTTCACGTTGGGCGTCACGTCCTCCCCGGTTGTGCCGTCTCCGCGCGTGACACCGCGGACGAGCCTTCCCTTCTCATAGATCAGCGAGAGGCTGAGGCCGTCGAATTTGTGCTCCGCGGTGTAGTCGACTTTCTCCCGGCCGGTTCCCTCGCGCACGCGCCGGTCGAACGCGCGCAACTCCTCGATCGAAAAGCAGTTGTCGAGCGAGATCATGGCGGTGCTGTGGCGCACCGTCTGCAATCCCTCTCTCGGCTGTCCGCCAACGCGCTGCGTGGGCGAATCAGGGGTAACGAGATCCGGGCGCTCGGCTTCGAGCTGTTTGAGGCGGTTCATCAGGCGGTCGAAGGCGGCGTCGGAGATCTCGGGATCGTCTTCGACGTAGTAGAGGTATTCGTGGCGGCGGATTTGGTCGCGCAGGCGCTCGATTTCGACGGCGGCTTTGTTGTTTTTAGGCATGCGGCTCTCAGTCGAAGGATGCAATCGGCCAAAGCAAGCCGCTATTATACAATGCGCGGTCACGCGGGCGGACGAGCAGCGGAAGTACGATTGATTGGGCCCCTGGTGAGGCGTTCTCGACCGCGACGGAGAGCACACGCGTGATAAGGAGAAAGCGGCAGCAAGCTGCCGCACTCCCAAAGTGCTTGGGTGGCGCAGCACGAGGACTCGAGTCGATTTTTCGGATGAGAGAACTCCTTCGCGCGACTCGATCCTCGCGCTTCCATCGCGGAGTAAGACGAATCCGCAAAAACAGAAGTGGTGCTCGGACACAAAGCAAGAAACGTGACACGGTGCGAATGGAATGGCTGAGGGAATCAAAAACGCGATACTGATTTATAACCCGACGAGCGGGCGGCGCCGGCGCCGTCGATTCGAGGAAATCGAAAAGGCGGTGGCCATCCTGCGTGACGCGGGGATCACGGCGGAGATTGCGGCGACGACGGCGCCCGGGACGGCGCGCGGGATGGCTCAGCTTGCCGTGGGGCAACGGCGCGGCCTGGTAATTGCGTGCGGCGGCGACGGCACGGTGAACGAAGTGGTGAACGGGCTGGCCGGGAGTCAAACGCCCATGGCGCTGCTGCCTGCAGGCACCGCAAATATTCTGGCCAAGGAGCTGGGCGTACCGTGGGACATTCCTCAGGCGGCGCGACTGATTCCGGGAGGGGTGATCCGTCGAATCGCGCTGGGAATTGCGAGCCCGCCGGACGTCAATGCGAACGGCGCTGGCGCGGGGGAACTGGTTGGTCGCTATTTTCTTTGCGTTGCGGGAGCGGGGCCGGACGGCGCGATCGTCAACGGAGTGGACGAAATTTTCAAAAGGAACGCGGGGATTCTCGCGTATTGGGCGGAGGGGCTGCGGCAACTCTTTCGTTACGATTTCCCGGAGATGCGGATACATTCCGGCGGCCAGGAACGGCGAGCGACGATTGTTGTGGTGGGGCGCACGGCTCATTATGGCGGGCCATTCAAAATCACCACCGGAGCGAGCCTGTTCGAGGACTCTTTCGAGATGCTGACGAATTCGGCGACGAGCCGATTCCAATATCTCAGGTGCCTGCCCGCACTGTGGATGGGCAGGCTGCGAACGGTGAAGGGCATCGACGCGTGGAAGCAGACGGAAGTGGTCGTCGAGTCCGCCGACGAGCGCATGATTTTCGCCCAGGTGGATGGCGAACCGATTGGCGCGTTGCCGCTCGCCTTTCGAATTGTTCCGAACGCATTGTCGATTCTGGTGCCGGCGGCGAAGGGCTGAGGGGACGGCGGAAGGGCGGGTCTCCCCACGGCGAGCAGGCTGAGACCCGCCCTACCAACGACGGAGCGCGGCACCGCCGGGGGACGAGGGCCACCGGCCCGGGCCTGAGTGCAAGATCCAGGTTTAGGATTCCCGTGAAAAAGGACGCGATGTGGAACCGGTTACACACGCTCTGACTTCTCTGGCGCTGGCGCGCGCGGGCCAGCGGCGTCTGCCGAAATACGGCACGGCCATCATCCTGGTGGCGGGAGTCGCACCCGATCTGGATTACGCGAGTTACCTGTCAGGCGCAGGCGCGTTCTTGCGACTCCATCGGGCCCTGCTGCATTCGATTCCCGGCGCTGCATTCGTGGCTTGCGCCACGGCGGGCGTCTTCTGGGCGATCGATCAAAAGCGGGGCAAGCGAGACTCGGATCCGAACGCGCAGCCGCCGCTGCGTTTTGCGCCCGCGTTGATCGCCGCGCTGGTTGGCGCGGGCGCACACGTTCTTCTCGACATCGCGAGCGGCATCGGAGTTGACCTGTTCTGGCCTTTCCGGCCCGAGCGCTACGCATGGAACCTGCTGACGAACCTCGATCCATGGATTTTGATTCTGCTGCTGGCGGGACTGCTGATTCCCGAACTGCTGCGGCTGATCAGCGAAGAAATCGGCGAACGCAAGAAGCGGGTGAGGGGACGCACGGCGGCAATGATCGCGCTGGCGGTGCTTGCGTGCTACGTGGGGGCGCGCGCCGTGCTGCACGGTCGCGCGGTCGGCGTGCTGATGTCGAGCGACTATAAGAAGCAGCCGCCGCTCTCGGGAGACGCGTTCCCGTTTGGCAGTTCGCCGCTGGAATGGCGCGGAGTGGCCGTCACCGACAATACGATCGAGGAGGCCATTGTTCCGCTCGGGCCGGACGCGCAATTCGATCCGGACCGCAGCCTCACGCAGTACAAGCCGCAGCCTTCGCCTGCCCTGACCGCCGGCCAAAATGCCTCTTCGACGCGGCTCTATTTGAAATTCGCGCGGTTCCCCCTGGCGAGCGTCGCACAGCGCGAAGACGGCTACCGGTTCGAGGTACACGATCTGCAGTTTGCCGACGACGATATGAGCCCGGAGAACACGTTCGTGCGCGTCGATCTCGACAGCGGATTGCGCGTGGTGCGGCAGGAGATTCTGTTTGCGGCATCGCCGCAGCCATAACGCCCACTCATAGCGGGACCGAAAACCCGACTGCTTGTTACGCTTTTACGCGGGCGAAAGAGTCTGCGTAGGCGCGGCAAAACCTCTGCTTCGGCGGCGAAAGCCGCACTCATTTGGCACGGCTTGCGGCACGACTGAAGTCGCGCCCTGGCACAAAACACATCGGTCAGGAGTCGGTGTGCTCCGCGGAGTCGCGGAAGAGGAGGCGGCCCGCGACATACAAGAGCACCAGGGCCCCGAGCGAGGCGACTGCGAACAGGCGTCCATGCCCAATCAGGAAGTTCACGCTCTGATGGCCGTACTTCAGAGCGAACAACCCCTCGGCGAAATAACGAATGCCCCGCCCCACTAGCAGGGCTACCACGAACGTCCGGAGCGGAACCTGAAAGACTCCCTCGGCGAGGACGAAGATCTTGAACGGAAACGGCGGCGGCAGAAGCGAGGGGATGAAGACACTTAGAAACGCGTGGCGGTCAACCCATTGTCGCGCTTTTCGCGCGCTGCGTCCGGCACGGCGATGAAAGAAGGCTTCGCCGCCCTTTTTGGCCAGCAAGTAAAGCCAAACACAGCCCGCGAGCGAACCCAGAGCCGCCATCGCGGCATAGTAGGGCATGCGCGCAGGGCGCTGGCTGGAAAGATCGATCACCAGCGCGTCGGTGACGAACGGAAACGAAAGAACGGAGGAATCGAGAAACGCGACGAGGAAGAGTCCGCCACCTCCCATAACGGCGACGAATCGCGCGAGCCAGGCAGGAAGGTGCGGTGCCTTGGGGAGCTTCACCGGGCTGGCGACCCCGTTGACAAGAAGAGATCTGCAACGCGCTCACCGAGAGCGCCCGGATTCAGGTCGGAGCGGTTGCAGAGAACAATGATCGTCAGGTGATCGCGGGTGAAGCGCTGGATGCTGCTGCGAAACCCAATCGTCTCGCCATAGTGCCACATGCGCGGGTGGCCCTTGTAGGGATTCAGGAACCAACCGAAGCCGTATGCGGCAGGCTCGTTGTCCGGTCCGACGGGTCCGCCATTGGGAACGACAACGGGCGTGAGCGCGGGCTGCATTTCCTTTGCGCTAAGCAGCGTGTGATCTTGCAGCGCGGCATCCCATTTCGCCAGATCGTCGAGCGAGGAGTAGACGCCGCCGTCGCCCAGTGTAGCCGACGTGGAGTCCTGATCCGTTTCCTGCCAGGCGCTTCCCTGTTTTGAATAGCCGAACGCGCGATTCGGAACTGTGTTCTGCCCTTTTACGAATGCGAGCGTGTTTTTCATTCCGAGTGGCGCGAAGATGCGGTCGTGGAGGAATTGTGGAAAGGGCTCACCGGAGACTTTTGCGATGATCGTTCCCAGGAGAACGTACCCTGAATTGCTGTATTCCCACTTTGTGCCGGGCGGAAATTTCGTAGTGGTTTGCT
>DATGHM010000055.1:0-22823 GCA_035307985.1 Candidatus Acidiferrales bacterium | reverse complement strand
CCGAAGTCCCCGCCAGCAGCCCCGCCGGTTTCACGCCCAGCAGCTTCCCGCCGGCAAACTCCACGCGCGTGCCTTGCTCCTCGCCCTCCGCGCACGTTTCCAGGAGAAACCGCGATACCGACGCAATCGACGGCAAGGCCTCGCCCCGGAATCCCAGCGTCGCGATGGAAAGCAGGTCGTCCGCCGTGCGCAGCTTCGAAGTGGCGTGGCGCTCGAACGCCAGCAGCGCATCGTCGTGGTTCATCCCGCTGCCGTCGTCAATTACGCGGATCATGCGCTTGCCGCCCGATTCGACCTCAATTCGAATCGAGCGCGCCCCAGCGTCGCAATCGACAGCAGGTCATCCGCCGTGCGCAGCTTCGACGTCGCGTGCCGCTCGAACGCCAGCAGCGCGTCGTCGTGGTTCATGCCGCAGCCGTCGTCGATGATGCGAATCAGGCGCTTGCCGCCCGATTCCGCCTCGACGCGAATCGACCGCGCCTCCGCGTCCAGCGCGTTCTCGAGCAGTTCCTTCACCACCGACGCGGGCCGCTCGACAACCTCGCCCGCCGCAATCTTGTTGGCCACATTCTCCGGCAGTATGCGTATCCGGCTCATGCGTTACGCTCTTCAGGAGGCCGGGGCTTCAGCCCCGGCGTTCGTGTCAACGCTATTGTGACCGGAGCTTTAGCCCCTGAAGAGAGCTTCTGATAACGAACGGGCACTGAATCGAGAGCGAAATCGGCTCTAGCGGAAGAGTAGGGCCATTCTTCCGGTGCCGCCACAAGATGCGCTCGCACGGGATTTAGCCGAATGTACTCAACCTTCGAATGCCAGTCGGCTGCATCGCGAATCGTCCAATCGTGAAAACCTTCCTGCCAGATTTGCAATCTCTGTTCGCGCGCCTTGCGTATCGCGTGAGAACTTCCTCCCTTAATGAACTGCACAGCCTTCTCCAGGCTCGTCGTCGCCGACGGCGTTAACAGAATGTGAAGATGATTCGGCATGACGACGAATTCATGGAGTAAATACGTTCCTCGTTCGCGGTGATTCAGGATCGTTTGCACAGGAATCTCCGCGATCTCGCGAACCTGGAAGACAGCGTGACCCTGCCAGCACTTCGTCGTCACGAAGTACGAGCTACCTGGCGCGGTTCGATGTTTCGGAGTGGCCACTCACATCTTTCTTCAGGGGCTAAAGCCCCTTTTTATGCCGCACTCTTACGCCGGGGCTGAAGCCCCGGCCTCCTGAGAACAATCCTCGTCGCAACCTTGCTCGGCAGATTGTCCGGCAGTATCCGCGACATTTCTAGCGTTGCTCGATGACTGTCCATTCTTTCGTAAGCTTGTCCTGATGCTCCGCTTGCCACTTTCCCCCCACAAAGGGCAGAAGCTGGAAATTATCCGGAAGCGATGGGCACCGCACGTCGGGAACCCCGCTCGATGCATAATTCCAATCCTCGAATGTGATCCGCCAGGTTCCGCCGCACTTGCATTCGAATTCCTTCACGAAAGGCTTGATTGCAATCCCCAATTCATCGAGCTGCTCCGCGTCTACCGGCGACGGCGAATCCGCCATCAAGTCCTGCGCCTTGGTCGTCTTGGGGAAGGCAATGGCTTCGCGCAGCGATTTTTCTCCCGCTAGCAGCATAACGATCCTGTCGACGCCCAGCGCGATTCCGCCGTGCGGCGGCGTGCCGTACGTCAGCGCATCCAGGAAAAACCCGAACCGCGAACGCGCCTGCTCGTCGGTCAGCCCGAGCGCCTTGAACATCCGCGCCTGCACATCCTGCCGGTGGATTCGTATGCTGCCCGAGCCCAGTTCGTAGCCATTCAACACCAGGTCGTATCCCTTCGACCGGCACTCCCACGGCGCCGTCTCGAGCTTCTCCAAATCCTCTTCGAAGATTCCCGTGAACGGGTGCTGCGCGCTCACCCAGCGTTTTGCCGTCTCGCTCCATTCGAAAAGCGCGAACCCGGTGATCCAGGCAAACTCCCATTTGCTGCGGTCGATCAGGTTCAGCTTATTGCCAAGGTAGAGTCGCACTTGTCCTGCAACGTTCAACGAAGTGTCTGAATGCTGCACCTGATCTTTCGCTGTGACTGCGACGATCAAGTCGTCCGGCTTCGCTCCGACGGATGCAGCCAGTTTCTTCAGTGTCTCCGCGCCCAGCGTCTTTTCGAGCGATGAACTCACTCCCTCCTTCGTGACTTTCGCGGTATAGACGCTCCTCGCGCCCGCTGCTTTCGCCGACTCGGTCAATTCGTCGATCTGCTTCCGCGACCACACGGCCGCGTCTGGAGCGACAAGCGTCTGCACGTTGCCTTCGATGTGCCACGTCTCGCGCGCCGCCGCAAACAATTCCGTCACGTTGTGCAGCTCCATCCCGAAGCGCAAATCCGGCTTGTCCGACCCGTAACGGCGCAGCACGTCCTTGTAATCGAGGTGCCGGAACGGCCGGGTCACGGTTATGCCCGCGACGGCGCATACGCGCTCCATAACGCGCTCAATCGCGTCGAAAATCATGTCCTGCGTGGGAAACGACATCTCCAGGTCGAGCTGCGTGAATTCAAGCTGGCGGTCCGCGCGAAAATCTTCATCGCGGATGCATTTGCAGATCTGGAAGTAGCGGTCCATGCCCGAGATCATCAGAATCTGCTTGAAGATCTGCGGCGACTGGGGCAGCGCGTAAAACTGCCCGTGATGAATGCGGCTGGGCACCAGGCAGTCGCGCGCGCCTTCGGGCGTCGAGCGCGTGAGCAAGGGCGTCTCGATCTCGAAGAATCCCAGGTCGTCGAGCGTCTTGCGAATTTCAAAAACGATGCGGTGCCGCAATTCGATATTCGAGTGCAGCTTCGGCCGCCGCAGGTCGAGATAGCGATAGCGCAGTCGCGTCTCTTCGCTCGCGGTCACCTCGTCTTCGATCGGAAATGGAGGCGTCTTCGAATTGTTCAGGATGTGCAGCCGCGACGCGATCACTTCCACTTCGCCCGTCGGAATCTCCGGATTCGGCTTCTGCCGGCGCACCACGCGCCCTTCCACCGCCACCACGAACTCCGAACGCAACTCTTCCGCCTTCTTGTGCGCTTCGGGATGCAGCTCCTTGTTGAACACAATTTGCGCGATGCCCGCGCGGTCGCGCAGGTCGATGAAGATAAGCTGCCCTAAATCGCGCCGCCGGTGCACCCACCCCATCAGCACGACTTCTTTATCGGCGTCGGCGGCTCGCAGCTCTCCGGCATATTTTGTCCGCTTCAGATTTCCAAGTGTGTCAAACAAGGTCGCTTCCCTCGACGATAACGCATCCGACGGAGCTGAATAGTAACGAGTCGCTAGTGGTAGATGGCTAGTGGTTAGAAAAAACCACCAACTTGCGCCTGATCGCCGCCAGCATCTTCTGTATCTCCGTAATTTCGCTCGCTACCGAGGCTATTTCAGACTCACGGCAATATCCCAGATCGAGTAACAACTGCGTCTCCAATTCCGCTAGAGACCCGCCGGCGTGAGAGAGAAACTGGAGAAATTCGCGCGTGCCGTGACGCGCCTGCCCCTCCGCAATATTTGACGGCACCGAAACGGCTGCTCGTCGCATCTGCGCCGTCAAGCCGAATCGCTCGTCCGTCGGAAACCTCGCAGTCAACCGGTACACTGCCTTCGACACCAGCATTCCGTTCTGCCAGACCTCCAGGTCCTTGTAATGCTTTACTTTTCCACTCTCCGGCACGATGACGCCTCTGGTTTTACTCTAGCCACTCGCCACTAGCCGCTAGCCACTTCTTCTTTCCGACTCCAAGTACTCCAGCAGCTCGCTCTCGCCGAATTTCTCCTGCTTGCCATCGGCGAGATTCTTCAGGCTATAGCTGCCCGACGCGACTTCGTCTTCGCCGATAATCAGCGCGTAGCGCGCGCCGAGCTTGTCCGCCAATCCGAGCGACTTCTTGAACTTCATTTCTTCGGGTGGCAATTCGACGCTCAACCCGCACTCGCGCAGTTTTTTCGCGATGCTAACGGCCGTCGGGTACGATGCCGAGCCCATCCAGGCCACGAAGACCGCGAGCGAAGGCAAATGACGCTTCGCAAAGTCCGCCCCGCCTTCCTGAATCGAGAGGATTGCGCGGTCGCTTCCGATTGCGAAGCCGATGCCCTTCGTTGGCGGGCCTCCGAGTAATTCGACCAGGCCGTCGTAGCGTCCGCCCCCGCACACGGCGTTCTGCGAGCCGAGCCCCGCAGCGGTCACCTCGAACGTCGTCCGCGTGTAGTAATCGAGCCCGCGAACGAGACGCCAATTCTCCTCGAAGGCCACGCCGCGCAGCTTCAATTCTTCCTTCAGCTTGGCGAAATGCTCGCGACATTCGGCGCAGAGATGGTCCGCGATGCGCGGCAGCTTTTCGATCACCGGCTGCTCTTCCGGCAATTTCGAGTCGAGGACGCGCAACGGATTCGTCTCGATTCGCCGCTGCGAGTCGGGCCCGAGCCGGTCCTTCACCTTGCGCAGCTCTTCGCGCAGCAATTCGACGTACTGCGGGCGGCAATTTTTGTCGCCAATCGAGTTGACGTAGAGAGTCGTTGACGTCAGCCCCACGCGCCGGAAGAACGTCATCAGCATCTCGATCACTTCCGCGTCAATCGCAGGAGCATCCGACTGGCCGAGAACCTCCGCGCCAATCTGATAAAACTGCCGGT
This sequence comes from Candidatus Acidiferrales bacterium, assembly GCA_035307985.1. Lineage (GTDB taxonomy): Bacteria > Acidobacteriota > Terriglobia > Acidiferrales > UBA7541 > Palsa-295. Next base: position 18,161 of record DATGHM010000055.1, on the reverse strand, counting down.
AGCGCCCCTTCTGCGGCCGCTCCCGCCGGAACATCGGCCCCACGTAATAGAGCTTCACATTCCCCGGCCGCGTGTGCATCCCATGCTCGATATACGCCCGGCACACGCTCGCCGTCGCCTCCGGCCGCAAGCTCAGCGAGTCGCCCAATTCAAGCTCCCGGACAAGCTCCTTGAGATGCTCCACTCCTTGCTGGTTCTCTTGATGTCTCTGCGATTGGACGGAGGTGATGAATATGTCTCGTTCCGCGATCAAGTCTCGCAGAATCGAGTCATTCTTTGGAGTTCGCGGTATGCGGCCCTGGTCGAACGCCTCTCGTCCCAACAGATGGAAGTTCCTAACGAGGCCTGCGAACGGCGTAAACTCTGCCAGCGCACCCATCCCAAGCCCGCCTGGTGGACCCGACGCAACGGGCGACTTGTACCATGTCACAATCGCGGTCCGAAGCTCGAAGAGGTCGGAGGCCTCGTAGTCTTCAAACGTGTACATCTCCTTGCCAACTACGTCCGTTTCGACACCAATAGACCGGGCGAACAGCTCCGTCTCCTCGAAAATCGGAGGGCGGATTTCGCCAAAATTGTAGGACTCAAAGGTTTCGCGCGCGGTCTGCTCGAACCAATTCCACAGCGCGGAATCCGGCGGCAGAATGTCGCGCGTCCCTTTGATTGCCCGGAATTGTTTTCGCTCTGGCATGATCCTTGTCGGCGACGCCCTCTGACCGCGGCAGCGTGGGATGAAGATGCCGGGCTGAAGCCCGGCGCTACATTCAATTCCTGAACGCTCCCCTGTCGGTACGTCTTCTTGTATCTAATTCTTGTATATAGGGCTCGCCGCTGCACTTTCTAATTTGCATTTATTCAAAACAGAAATTCGCCTAAGTCCTTCGTTAACAAGCATTTGAAAATTTCTAATCGATACAAAAACCCTATTTTCGGCGTTGCCGTTGCGGGGCTCGGCCCGCTCCTCACTCGGCCGCTTGGCTCTTGTAAGTCTCCTTGTACTCGACGTAGCGCTGGGCATAGCCATCGATTGACGCCTGATCCTCCGGCGTCAGCATCCGCCGCAATTTTCCCGGATGGCCCATGAACAGGCTTCCAGGGGGCACCTCGGTACGCTCGGGGACAAGCGTTCCCGCCGCGATGATGCTGCCCGCGCCGATTTTCGCGCCGTTCAGAATGAGCGAGCCCATGCCGATCAGGCACCGCGACTCGATGGTGCAGCCATGCAGCACGACGCCGTGGCCGACCGTCACGTTGTCGCCCAGAATCAGCGGCCACTCGTCGCGCATCACGTGCAGCACCGAGCCGTCCTGAATGTTTGTCCGCGGACCGATGCGGATGTAGTGCACGTCGCCGCGAATCACGACGCAGGGCCAGACGCTCGAATCCTCGCCAATCGTGACGTCGCCAATCACCACGGCCGCTTCGTCAATGTAAGCTGAGGTGGCAATTTGCGGCTTTCGCCCGCGATAGCTGCGGATCAACTTCGCACTCCTCTGGCGCCGAAACATGCGCACACGGAAATCGTCGAGCCTCGCCGGATAAACAATCGAAACTAGCACACGCCCCTGGCACTGACAAGGCAGTTCCAGCCGTTGTCGCTGCAAAATGAGAATGTCCGGTTTGTGCAGAGTAGAAATGTCCGGTTCCATGCTGGGCGGGAGGGAGCATGGAACCGGAGCGAATCAAGTTGAGCGCGAGGGAGCGGTTGGAGGTATTGGACAAGGTGCTGCGGGTGGTCGTTAGTGGTTGGTGGTTGGTGGTTGGTGGTTGGTGGTTGGCGGTTGGTGGTTGGTGATTCGTGTTGACGGCGCTCTCGCGCCGATCGCCAGTCGCCTGTTTGGGATTCGCAGGGGCGGCCCACTCGCCAGTCGCCGCTGATCAATCGCCGGATATGGCCATCACAGGATTTCGACGGCTGGGGAGGTTGCCGAGGCGTTCACTGCTTGCACCCGATCGGCGACGGCGCGCGCGATGGCGTAGATGCTTTTCGCGCCGGGAGCGTCTTCGCCGAACGACGCCGCGGGCTTCCCCGTATCGCCGCCGATGCGGATTTGCGGATCGATCTCGATCTCGCCGAGGAACGGCACGCCAAACATGCGCGCCATGGTCCGGCCCTCGCCGTGGCCGAAGACGTCGATGCGCCCGTTGCAATGCGGGCACGAGAAGTAGCTCATGTTCTCGACGACGCCGAGAATTTCCGTGTTCACCTGGCGGAACATTTCGACGGCCTTGCGCACGTCCGCAAGCGCCACGATGGAGGGCGTGGTGACGATGACGGCGCCCGTAATCGGCGCGCTCTGAATCAGCGTCAACTGGACGTCGCCCGTGCCGGGCGGCAAATCGACGATCAGATAATCGAGCTGGCCCCAGCGCACGCTGCGCAGAAACTGCTGGATCACGCTATGGAGCATCGGGCCGCGCCAGATCAGGGGTTTGTCGCCGGGATTCAGCAGGCCCATCGAGATCATCTTCACGCCGTAGGCCTGCACCGGAATGATCGTTTTTTCGTCGATGGCCTGCGGCTGCTCGTTCGTGCCAAGCATGACGGGCACGTTGGGGCCGTAAACGTCGGCGTCGAGCAAGCCGACCGACGCGCCGAGATTGGTCAGCGCGATGGCGAGGTTTACGGCGACCGTGGTCTTTCCTACTCCGCCCTTTCCGCTCGCGACGGTGATCAAATTTTTTACGCCCTCAATCGGCGCTTTCGTCATTCCCGGTCCAGGCGGCATGTCGTCCTTTCGAAAAGACTTGCTGCGTCAATGATAGACTGCCCACTCAAGGCCAGCAAGCGAGGCGCGGAATCCGAAAGAGATGGGTAGCAGGGCTGGTAGTCACGGCGAATCCGAATTCAGATTTGTCGTGGGCTCCCCGTTCTATTTCACACACTGACGCAAGCTTTTTTGCGCGAATCGAACCGAACGGCTAGAATGATGTTCTGGGCAGGAGATGGCGGGTCCGCACGATTCGACTGGCCCGCGGCACGGGACGCGAACGGGCAGCCGTTCATCCCTATCCCAAGAATTTTCACCACAGCAAATTGAGAGTGTAGAGCCCGGCACACGATGGACGTTGAGAAGTTTATAGACAATATAATTTCGTTCTTCATCGGGACGAAGCACGAGCGCGACATCAAGAAGATCCAGCCGCTCGTGGCCGAGATGAACGCGCTCGAGCCCGAGATGAAGAATCTTGCCGACGCGGATTTCGCTCCGCGCGTCGCCGCATTGCGCGCCGAAGTGCAGCAGCGCATGGAAGGCCTGGAGCGCGACGATCCCAACTACAGGCAAAAGCTGCAGGATGCGATCGAGCCCGCCATCATTCCGGCGTTCGCGCTGGTGCGCGAAGCGGGGCGCCGCACGCTCGGCATGCGCCACTTTGACGTGCAGCTCATCGGCGGACTCGTCCTGCACCAGGGCCGGATCGCCGAAATGAAGACCGGTGAAGGAAAAACGCTGGTGGCGACGCTCCCTGCCGTCCTGAACGCTCTGGCCGGGAAAGGCGTCCACATCGTCACGGTGAACGACTATCTCGCGCGACGCGACGCCGAGTGGATGGGCCCGATTTACAAAACTCTCGGGCTGACGGTCGGCGTAATCGTCCACGATCTCGACGACGAGCAACGCCGCGCCGCCTACGGCGCCGACATCACTTACGGCACCAACAACGAGTTCGGCTTCGATTACCTGCGCGACAACATGAAGTACGATCTGAAGGACTGCGTCCAGCGCGGGCACCAGTTTTGCGTGGTGGACGAAGTGGACTCGATCCTGATCGACGAGGCGCGGACGCCGCTGATCATTTCGGGGCCGGCCGAGGAATCGACCGACAAGTATTACCGCATCGACAAAATCATTCCGAAGCTGATCAAAGAAATCGATTACACGCTCGACGAGAAGATGCGCACCGCGACGCTCACGGAAGAAGGCGTTTCCAAGTGCGAACGCCTGCTCAACCTCGGCAACCTGTACGATCCGGCGAACATGGAAATCATTCACCACGTCTACCAGGGGTTGCGCGCGCACACGCTGTTCACGCGCGACGTCGATTACGTGGTGAAAGAGGGCGAAGTCATCATCGTCGATGAGTTTACTGGCCGTCAGATGCCCGGCCGCCGCTGGTCCGACGGCCTGCACCAGGCGGTGGAAGCGAAGGAAGGCGTGAAGATCGAGCGCGAAAACCAGACGCTCGCCACCATCACGTTCCAGAATTATTTCCGCATGTACAAGAAGCTTTCCGGCATGACCGGCACGGCGGAAACGGAAGCCGCCGAGTTCCACAAAATTTACGGCCTCGACGTCGTGGTCATTCCGACCAACAAGGTGCTGATCCGCATCGAGAATCCCGACGTGGTCTACCGCACGGAAGGCGAAAAATTCGACGCCGTGGTGAACGGCGTGATCCAGGAAGACGGCACGCGCGTAGCCGGTATTCGCCAATTGCACGAGAGCGGACAACCGGTGTTGGTCGGCAGTATCTCGATTGAAAAATCCGAAGCGATCGCGGAATTACTCCGCAAATCGAACATTCCGCACCAGGTGCTGAACGCCAAACAGCACGAGCGTGAAGCGAAGATCATCGCGCAGGCGGGGCGCAAAGGAGCGGTCACCGTCTCGACCAACATGGCCGGCCGCGGGACCGACATTCTTCTCGGCGGCAATCCCGAGGCAATGACGCGCGAGTACGCCTTGAAAAACAAGCTGGCCATGCCCTACGCGCCCGCCGCAGCCGTCATCGGCGCGCCCGTGGCGGTTGGCGCCGGCGCTGCTTCGGGCGCCACCGAAACTCCGGGGCAGGCCGACGCGGCTATCTCTGCCGGAAACGGCGCTTCGCCGCCCAGAGAGACGGCGATGGTGCTCTTCCAGCAGGAAGGCAAAATCTTTCAGGTGCCGCTCGACCAGTGGAAGCCGATCTACGACGAGTTCGCCGGACAGTGCCGCGCCGAGCACGATGAAGTGGTGGCCATGGGCGGCCTGCACATTCTGGGCACCGAACGGCACGAGGCGCGCCGCATCGACAACCAGCTTCGCGGCCGCGCCGGACGCCAGGGCGATCCCGGCTCTTCGCGCTTCTTTCTATCGCTCGAGGACGATCTGCTCCGGATCTTCGGCGGCGAACGCGTGAAGGCCCTGATGTATCGCCTGGGCATGACCGAAGGCGTTCCCATCGAGTCGCGCCTGATCAGCAAACGCATCGAGAACGCGCAGAAGGCCCGCGAGGCGCAGAACTTCGAAGCCCGCAAGCACCTGCTCGAGTACGACGACGTGATGAACAAGCAGCGCGAGACGATCTATTCGCTGCGCCGCTCGTTCCTCGAAGGCCGCGACCAGAAGGAATTCGTTCTCGAGCGCGCCACCTCGCTCGCTTCCTGGCTGGTTGACTCGTTTTGCCCGCGCGAGCAGCATCCCGATCAGTGGAACGGCACGCAGTTTGGCAACGAAGTGCTCAACCAGTTCGGCGTCGAGCTGAAGTCCGCGGGAATCGATCTGGCCGCGTTGAATCACGACGATCTCGACGACACGTTGCTCGAAAAGGTCCGCGGGCGCTACGACGAGAAAGAAAAGCTGTTCGGCGAGCAGACGCTGCGCTGGCTCGAGCGCCATATTCTGCTCGACATCGTCGACGCGCAGTGGAAGGACCACCTCCTTACGCTCGACCATTTGAAGGAAGGCATCGGGCTGCGCGGCTACGCGCAGAAAGATCCGCTCGTCGAATTCAAGAAGGAAGCCTTCCGGCTCTTCGAGGAAATGATGGACCGCATCGATACCGAAGCGGTCCGCTTCCTGTTCCTCATGCAGCCGGCCCGCCCGGAGGCCGAAGCGCGCCAGATCGAGCAGCGTCAACGGCGCCAGCAGCAGAATCTGCAATTCCAGGCCGGTCCCGCGCAGGCCGAGGCGCCCAAGCCCGTCCGCAGCGGTGCAAAAGTGGGCCGCAACGATCCGTGCCCCTGCGGCTCCGGCAAGAAATACAAGAAATGCCACGGCGCGACTGCTTGAAATTCCGGCCCGGCGGCGCTTGCTCTCCTGACCACCTCACCTATTTCTGCGCATTTCGCGGCGGTCGATGAACTTTTTTCCATCGACTCGCGTATCTCACTCTGACTGGGACGACACTCGATCTTTGCCGCGATTCGATCGCGCAACATAAGTCGCGATTCGATCGCGCAAACGAAAAAACGAAGGAGAACAAACGATGAAGATTTCCGTACGCGCCTTCCCCGCCCTTCTGGCGGCTGCTCTTCTGCTCGGTTTCACATCACTTTCGGCTCGCGCTGATACCGAAGGCCACTTCGACCGCACGCTCAACGTAACCGGTCCGGTCGATCTCGATGTACAAACCGGCTCCGGCGACATCGTGGTCCATCCCGGGACATCCGACAAAGTGGAAATCCACGCAAAGGTGCACGCTTCCGGCTGGCATGTGGGCGGCGACGTCGAGCAGCGCATTCAGGAGATCGAAAAGAATCCGCCAATCGAGCAGAACGGCAATACGATCGTCGTTGGCCACACGCAAGACCGTGAACTCTTCCGCAACATTTCCATCAGCTACGATCTTACAGTTCCCGCCGAAACGAAGCTCCGCTCCGCCTCGGGATCGGGGGACGAGCGCATCCAGGGAATCAACGGCTCCGCCGACGTCACCAGCGGTTCGGGCAGCCTCCAGCTTTCCAACATCGGCGCCGAGACTCACGCGCGTTCCGGATCAGGTGACATCGAGCTCCAGTCCATTCGCGGCAGCGTCAGAGCATCCACCGGCAGCGGCTCGATTCATGCTACCGGAGTCGCCGGCGGCTTTACGGGCTCCAGCGGCAGCGGCGACGTGCGGGTTGAGCAGACGGCTGCCGGCGACGTCGAAATTGGCACAGGCTCTGGAACGGTAGAGGTGAGAGGCGCCAACGGAGCGGTTCACGTGCAAACGGGAAGCGGCAATATCACGGCGCAAGGCCAGCCAAAGGGCGACTGGAAACTTCGCACCGGATCCGGCGATCTTGACGTACAGTTCCCCGCCACCGCCGCGTACGAACTGAGCGCGCACACAGGCTCCGGAAGCATCCACACGACTCAAGAAATGACCGTCCAAGGCACGATCAGCGCGCGAGAGTTGCGAGGAAAGGTGCACGGCGGCGGTTCGCTCGTCGAAGTGAGCACAAGCTCCGGCTCGATCAACATCCATTAGCGAGGCGCAGCGGACCGGGCGAGAGCGACGAAGCATGGCAAGCGCTCGCCCGGCTCGGCCTGTAACTGGTTGGAAGCAACGGTCTGGATTGCCGGTCCGGGCTTGTGCTAGGCTCTCGCCACCGTCTCGTATTCAATTCATGGATTCGAGCGGTCTGGGGTGTCGATGATGAACGTGGAGCGATTGACGGCATGCCGGCGGCAGGCGTGTGCCAACGCAATTCCGCGCGCTCTCACCGCGGAACAGCTGTGCCTCGACCACTTCCTTGAAGAGGCGTTCGTTCGCACCGACCAGGCGGTTCAGTTCTGCCGCGGAGGCCGCGCCATCGATCCGAAGACTCTCGAATGGCTGCTTTCCGACGCGCTGCTGATCGTGAACAACCTCGAGGAAGGCGCCGAGCAACCCGACCCCCGCCAGCGCGAGCGCATGCTCGAACTGCTCCTGATCCTCGCCAACCTTCATGAGTACGTCGCGCACCACTCGATTCGCGTCCAACGCCTCGCCTGACCCGTAGAAGCAGCAATCCAGGCCCGGTGAGTGCATGAATCGAATCCGTTAACATCGAATCGCGCACCCCGCCTTGCGTTTTGCTCTCCCCCCCGCCAATCTGAAGCTTCTCCCCCGAGCGGGCGTATGTCGACCGTGACAAAAGTCGATCCCTTCAAGCCGAAACAGCCGGAAATACCCGGAGTTCCGGCACATGCCGGCGAGAAAAAGCCCGCGGTCTCCCGGCCCGCTGGCGCTGAGCCGTCCAGTGTGCCCTCGAGTGCAATCTCTCCCTGGCCGCCTTCGATGTGGCCGGTGGGGTTGCGGATTGGAGTGGCTGCCGCCGCTGTCGTAATCATTTTGGCGCTTGCCTGGCGAGCGCGGGTCTCATCGGCCAGACCCGCTGAGCCCGAAGCCAGTGCTCCAGCGGCTCCGGTGGCCGTCTTGCCTGCCCAACCTGCACAAGCACTTCCGATAGGGCCGGGCGAGATCGCCAAAGCCGGCGAGTTGGCCAAGCCGTGGTCCTCGAAGCGATTCCTGTTCCGCGATCCCAGTTCAGAGCTGGTGCCGGCGCTCGCCGTGCGCCTGCCGGGCGGCGCGCTCTGGGGAATCTCACTGCGCGAGCCCTACGGAAACTGCAAGCTCGACTACGTCGCCAACCTCGGCACGCTGCGCTTGCAATACGATTTCAACGCCAAGCACCCGATGGTTGTGAATCCGTGCTCGGGATCGGTCTACGACCTCGGGCAATATACGGGAGGCCCGAACGGTTTGATCCGCGGGCAGGTGGTTCGCGGCACCGCCATTCGCGCTCCCTTCGCGGTCGAGATCGTCCAGCGCGGAAAAAGCATCGTCGCCGTCCGCATGGAGCAGGGACTGTAGCCTCCGCGCGAGAGTTCCTGCAAACGTCCGGTTACCCGACTACACGTCCATTTGGTCTTGGACTGAGACCTCCCCGGGGCTGAACCAAGTATGGTTTACGCTGTCCTGCGTTTACGCGCAGGAGCCATTTCACGGGTAAAAGGACGCGAAGATAGGCATTCTGCATTTTGGGAACGCGATTTACGAATTGCTAAGCATAACCGAACTCGTGATCTCTAAGGAGGGGAGCCTTGGCCGTACGGCACTGACTGAATCGGAAGGCCCCCCTAGCAGCTGCTTCGAGAAGACATCATTTGACGATGACTTTCATGCGCATCCAGGGATGGATGCAGCACTGGAAGTAATGAACGCCCTTGGAAAGGCCGGTGACCTGGAGCTGGCTGCCTTGAAGGATGCGCGTTCTGGCCACGGCAACGTCCGAAAAACCTGCAGAACACTCGGGAGCCGCGGTTTCTCCACCATTCAGCGGTGGTATAAAGCCGCCTCCGAAGTTCGCGACTTCCGTAAAAGTGTGGGGCTCGCCGCCCTGGTTCACGGCGATAATCGGGGTTCCCTCGCCGACTGTGAGCGCGTCGGGTTCGAAATCCCACTTCTTGTCGGGTTGTCCAGCGGCGACCTCCGCGACTAAATCAGCAAAAGTAGTGGTGGAGCCGAAGGGCGTGTAGCCAAGCGCGACGTTCTTGCAGAAACCCGGGCCCGCCGCACCTAGGACGTTGAAAGTGGCAGGATCGCATTCGTCCAAGGCCACGACCTGTGCGGGTGTTGCGTGGTGGCCGCCGTCTTCCATCAATCCAGCAAAGAGGAGACAGGTAGCGGCTAAAGCGAGCTTCATGACTACTGTATTCGTCATGGCTTTTCTCTCCTTAATTTCAACCGCAAAATCAGTCAATCCGCGAGGGATTCGCGAGGGACAGCATGCGCGCCAGGTGGCAAAGTCGCTCTAACGCTTATTGCTCGCCAGAATAACGGCGTCCCCGCTTTTCTCTACCCTCTTTGCCAACTTGATCTCGAGCTTGCCTTTTGGCACGTCGCGATGGATGGAGCTTCCCTGCACCCAGACCTGCGCGAGGAAGTACTTGTCGCCGATCCGTTGGAATACCAGCCGCGACTGCCCGGCCTCTGCCTGTTCTACGATGCCAGGAGCCATGACGATCGCGCTCTTACGGCCATCCACACTCTTCACTTCAATGACATCGTCGAATAAAGTCGCGAGTGTGACGTAGTAGGTTCCGGCCGGCAACGTGGCGTTCCGGACGTCAAATGCGAACGGAATGTTCGCTTTGACTAAGGACCGGTCTTGGGCGTGCGTGCAAATCGAGACAGCAAAGAGCAACAACGGTGTAACAAACAGGGTACGTGCTTTCTTCATAACGTTTCTCCTTATCAGTGGCATCGTGTCGCTTACTTCCCGTTGATTGTGACGGGGACGCTTTCGATGATCGTCGGTTCCTGAGCAAGCTCTTCATGGTGAGCACTTTTGCGCGGGTCCGGGAAATGATCAATGCACTGCCGATCAATTGCCGTTCAAATGTTTTTCAACTCTCAAGTTCTTTCTTTCCAATGCGGTGCGGAGCAGTATCGGTTCGTCGAATCTGTCGTTGACTCGGTTCGTTTCTGCGCTAAGCTCTCCATCACGGCGGAAACCCCTCTATGTCACAAACAGGCAACCAGGCCAGTACGGTGCGCTTTGGCGTGTTTGAACTCGATTTGCGCAGCGGCGAACTGCGCAAAAAAGGCGTGAAAATCAAGCTTCAGGAACAGCCTCTTCGAGTGCTGGCCATACTCCTAGCGCATCCGGGCGAGGTTGTGACACGCGAGGAACTACGCACTCGCCTTTGGCCCGAAGATACGTTTGTTGATTTCGAGCACAGCCTGGCAACAGCAATCAACAAAGTTCGTGAGGCATTAAGCGATACGGTCCAAAGCCCGCGGTACATAGAGACCTTGCCGAGACGCGGTTACCGGTTCATTGCTCCGGCGACGCCAGCGGGGACAAAGTCCACAGCGGGGGATTTGCCGCTTGCTGTGCCACCTGTTCGTCTGGTTGAGGATGTCACGGAAGCGTGCAAGGTCCCGCTGGCAAGCATGAGCCGTCGAAGAATGGATCTGCCGATACCGCACACCTCGCTGGTGGGGCGAGAGCAGGAGGTTGAGGACGGCGCCGCTCTATTGATGCGGCCAAACGTGCGGTTGTTAACGCTGACGGGCGCGGGAGGCGCGGGGAAGACTCGGCTGGCGATCGCCGTAGCGTCAGTAGTAGCAGATAAATTCACCGGGGGCGTTCAATTCGTTGGCCTGGCGTCGATCACCCATTCTGATCTGGTGGGAACAGCGATAACGAAGGCGCTCGGACTACAGCAAATTTCCGGGCGCACACTGCCGCAACTGATGGCGGATCATCTGCAGGGTTCAGGACCGTTCCTGCTGGTATTGGATAACTTCGAGCAGGTCCTGGCGGCTGCGACGCTGGTGACGGAAGTCTTAGGGGCGTGCCCAGGGCTGAAGATTGTAGTCACCAGCCGCGCCTGCCTGCATATTTACGGAGAGCAAGAATTCCCGGTAGCGCCGCTGAAACAGGATCCGGCCATGGAGCTGTTTGTAGATCGGGCAACGGCTGTGAGGCCGAATTTCGCAATTACTGCCGAGAATGAGACGGCGGTTCGGGAGATCTGCGCGCGTCTGGATGGTTTGCCATTAGCAATCGAGCTGGCCGCGGCTCGCACGAAGGTATTGTCTCCGAGCGCCATTCTCGGGCGGCTGCAAAGCCGGTTGCAATTACTGACCGGCGGCGCGCGCGACCTGCCGGAACGCCAGCAGACGCTGCGCAAAACCATCGACTGGAGCCATGACCTGTTGAATGTGCCGGAGCAAAGACTTTTCCGGCGATTTTCAGTGTTTTCCGGCGGAGGCACGTTGGAAGCCGCCGAAGCAGTCTGCAATACGGGGCTCGATCTGGGCATTGATCCATTGGAAGGCCTATCGTCTTTAGTGGACAAGAACCTGGTGGAGCGCGTTGACGCGGGCGATTCAGAGGCACGTTTCTCCATGCTGGAGACGGTACGTGAATACGCGCTCGAACGGCTGGCGGCGAGCGGCGAAGAAGCATCCGCACGAAAAGCGCATGCAGCGTATTGCGTAGTTCTGGCAGAGGAAGGCAATCCCGAACTAAGCGCTCCCGAGCGAACGGGATGGCTGTCCCGGTGTGATATTGAAATCGACAATTTCCGGTCGGCACTGGACTGGCTATTGGAGAACCAGAACCTGGAGTGGGGACTGCGGCTGGCCACGGCTCTGTTTCGATTCTGGGATCTGCGCGAGCACCTGATCGAGGGCCGGAAGTATCTGGAAGCGATTTTGCGACTGGCGGGAGATGGAAATACAAAGGAACGAGCGAAGGTTTCGCAATTCCTGGGCGTGCTTGCAACCGCGCAGGGAGACTCTGCGGCTGCCCAAGATTTGCAGAGGCGGAGCCTTGCCTTGTATGAACAAGTGAACGATCAATGGGGTGTTGCCGTCGCTTTGAACGCTTTAGCCGTGTCGGCGCGACATGGAGGCGATTACGCTGCGGCGCAATTGAATTTTGAGCGCAGCCTGGAGCGCTGGCGAGCGCTCGGAGACAAGCGTTCAATCGCGCGGTGTCTTCACAATCTGGCGAATGTGGTGAAGGCGCGCGGCGACTACAGCGCGGCCCAGGCAGCGTTGTGCGAGGCGGCGACCCTATTTGAAGAACTGGGGGACCGCAGCGGCGCGGCGTGGTCGATCAATCAGCAGGGCGACATTACACGCGATCAAGGCGATCTGGCAGGCGCGCGAAGTCTGTATCAGCGCGCGCTCTCCGCTTTCCGACAGGCGGGAGACCGCTGGGGTTCCGCCCGTTCGGCGGCCGATTTGGGATATATCGATTGCGCGCAGGGAGATTACGCCGCAGCGCAGGCAGCGTACCGAGAAGCGTTGGAAATTTTTGCCGAGTTGGAGCACCGGCGTGGAATTGCTCGAGCGCTGGAAGGACACGCCTTCCTGGCAGTGGCCCAAGGACGCGCGGCGCGTGCGCTAACACTGGCTGCTGCAGCTCAGCATTTGCGGCATCTGATCAGCGCCGCCCCCTTGCCTCAGACGGAGCAACTCAAGCTAGATGAAAAGCTCGCCTCTGCGCGGGAGGCACTTAGTGAGGCGGAAGTGAAAGGCGCCTGGGACAAAGGTTCATCCATGAACCTGGAAGAAGCGGTGCGATATTCATTCGACGAACCGCAAGCCGGCGCTACTGGAAGTTCGCGGGCGCAATGAGCCGGCGGACGGCTGAAACGCGATCGGCCGGGAGGCCTACGCGGCGGGCGTGTTCTCGGATCGTATTCTCGTCGGGTGCGAGATAGACGCAGTAAACCTTATCCTCTGTGACGTAACTATGGAGCCATTGAATCTGAGGCCCCATATCCTTCAGAACGCCCAAGGATTTCAGTGAGATTTCGCGAATCTGCGCCTCGGTGAGGCTCCCGGCACCAGGCACATCGCGTTCGATAACAAACTGCGGCATGGGTGTGAGTTTAGCATGAACGCGACACGGACACAGTCAAAAAAAAATCGCTAAGCTCAGGAGCCGGACAATCGCCGTTTGGTCCGTTACGCGCCAAAGCGGAAACCTAAATCAGGCAGGTAGGCTGTTTCAATTTTTGTGCGTTGCGCTCGCCTGATGTTCCAGCTGTCGAGAAATTTCGGAAGGCAATCCACGGGCCCATCGGATAGGATGGGCACAGCCTCCCTCCAGCGACTGGACGAGTAATGGGGTAACCCGACAAATGGATGCGGGATTCGCTCGAAAACGAAAGGCGCTATTAGGGTCGCGATTCCAGTGCGGCACAGCGTTCCACTTCCCTGCCCATTTTCCCCGTCAATACCATCGCCACCATTTTCTGATCGGCGGCCCACGACCACAGCGGATGCCCGAACGTTGCGGGCCGATTGTGCTCGACGAAGAAGTGCGAGAACCAGGCGAGCGCGTAGGGCACCGCCAGCGCCACCAAAATCAGCCACCACTTCTGAAGCACGATTGCCGCCACGAAAATCGCCCAGCCCGTAAGCGTACCGGCGGAATGAAACGCGCGCGTCAGCGGCCGGCTGTGCGCAAGGACGTACGCCGGCCAGAACTCGGAGAAACTTCGCGGCTCCTGCATGGCAGCCGATTCTAACGCAAATTCCCGGTCGCGCGACGACACACAAAAAGGCCGCTGCTCCATCCGCCAGCCGAACGGAACAGCGGCCCCGAACCCAGCAGGCCGACCCGCCACGTCGGGCAGGCCCTACCTACTGGGTAAGCTCTTCCACCGATCGAGCCACCATCACGGGCTGGCTCGTCTGTGCATCGACCAGAACGAATCCCACGACGCGAATCGGAATCGGATTCGACCCGGTCAGCGCCGAGAGCCCGCTCAGGTTGATGAAGATCGTGTCGTTGGTCGTAAGGATCGTCAGCGGGTTCGGCAGCAGCACGCCCGCCGTCGATTGATCGCTCAATTGGAAACTGCCGGCATTTCCGGACTGGGTGATGGTGCTGCCGGCAACCCACTGGCCGAACTGGCCCTGGCGTCGCAGGACCACTCGATGTGGCGTCAGGGTCGGCGGGTCCGTCGACGTGTCAATCTTCCCGCCAACGTCCACGCGCTGCCCCGGCGCGAGCAAGGTGTTGCTGAAGAGCAGCGAGGTGAGCGGATTCCGGATATTCGCGATTCTGTAATTCTCGCTCCCGTTCAACGTCAACGCCTCGATCTGACCCGGCTGAATTCCGGGGACGTCAGGCAGCTCGGAGCGGACGTAGAGATCCGCCTCCGTCGCAGGTTGGGGCGAAGCCGGATTGATATAGGTGAATAATCCGCCGAGCACGAATCCGTCGTTCGACACAACCTCGATTTCCGACGCGTCGATGTCCTTCGTCACCGGATCGAGTTTGCCGGAGACTTCGAGGATCGTGTTGTTCGTGAACGAGCCAAGCGGATCGGTGGGATCGTCCCACGCCGTGTTCGCGTCCGCCTGGACCGTCCAGTGCCGCCCGAGCGGCCCCTGCACGGTGAATGAGTTGCCTCCGTCGGTTCCGACGAATCCCACGCGGAAATCGTCGATCGAAACCTGCGCGTCGTCCGCCGCGAGCAGCCTCATGTCAAAAGTCGGATTGATCTGGCCCGTGAAGTTCCCGCTCTGATCGGTCAGAATCGACTTGTGCAGATCGAACTCCATGCGCAGCCCGACCAGGTCGTTGTCGTTCAGGACGAACGGCTTCGCAAACTGCACTGTGACGCTGGACTGCGTCAGGGTTCCGTTCGTGGTGTTGACCGCCGGCGGCGTAACGCTGGTATCGAGGTATCCAATCACCGCGGTGGAAAGCGTCACGGTCGCCGAGTAGTACGTGCCGGTCGGCACCGCGTTCAGATCCATCAATTGATGCAAGCCGCTGAGCTTGGCGAAATCGATCGTTTGCGGTGTGTCCGTCATCACGGGAATGTTGTTGGTCCCGTCGAACAGGGTCACGCCCGTGATCGTCACATCGCACGACACGACGCTCGGAAGCGGCGCATCCGTTCCGACCATGAACACGTCCGCCGTCTTTGCCTGGGGCGACGGCGTCATTGGATTGAGTCCTCCGCTGCATCCCATCAGCGAAAGAATCGCGAAAATCGCAAAGAACACACCCATAACTTTCGGATTCCGCATGCCAAATCTCCTTGTTACGCGAATGGCGAAAACACTTCTAGCCGAAGCTCGGCGCTGGCGAGGCCGACCGCAGCGGCGAGGCTGCCCGCGTGCGGAATCTGCTCGATGCCGGCGAACGCGCCTCCTCGGCGGGCCCACCGATCATGACGAAGCCTTTTTCGGCTGCTTCGGGAGAAACACCAGCGCCGCGGAAAAGTTGCGGTGCGACTTGAAAAACACGTCGCATAGGCACGGCACTTACGCAGGCGGCGGGTCGCTCCGGGACGCGCGGTGAGCGGTGTCTCATTCCGTCTCAATGCAGCATTGCGCGCGGCCCTTGCATCTCAGTAGTAGACTAAGCGGAACCGCAGTCGAGAGATGCGCTTGCTGCGGCCCGGCCTTCGACGGCACGATTCACATCAACGATTCGCATCAAGGGGGAAGTGAAGATGCGCCTCAGATCGATCCTTGCGATCACAGTGCTGGCCGGTGTGGTCGCCGCGGGATGCGCCAGGAAATCGGACGACGCGGCGCTCGTCACCAGTATCAAAGCTCAGATGTTTTCCGATTCGCAGCTCAAAGGCGCGAATCTGCAGGTCGCCTCCAAGGATGGCCAGGTCACGCTGACCGGCACCGTTCCCAGCGATGCCGCGCGCCTGGACGCCTACAAGATCGCCACGCAAACTCCCGGCGTCAGCAAGGTGAATGACCAGATGACCGTGGAGGGCGCTCAGTCCGCGCAAAGCACGGAGACTGCTCAGGCGAGCGAGCCGCCGCAATCTCAAGCTGCGCCGGAGGCCCAGGCGACACCTGTGGCTGAAGCCGCTCCCCCTGCGCCCGCGAAGAAGACTGAGCGCGAGCGTCGCCGCGAGGAGCGCGCAAAAGCGCACGAGCGCGAAACCGCGCAGGCCGATCGGGACCAGATGTCCAGCACGCCACCGGATCAGGAAACAGCCGCACCCCTGCCGCAGCAGCCTCAGGACCAAGCGTCGCAAGCTCCCGCGGCTCCTGCAGTCGCGTCGACTCCTTCGCCGGCTCAAGTGCAGGCTCCCGTTCCGGCTCCTCCTCCGCCGCCGCAGCCCACGCAAGTGCAGATTCCGGCAGGCGCCACGATGTCGATCCGCATGATCGACGCGGTCGATTCCTCCGTGAATCAGCCGGGCGAAATTTTCCACGCATCGCTTGACGCGCCAATTGTCGTTGGCGACCAGGTGGTGGTGCCCAAGGACGCCGACGTTTACGTTCGGCTCGCGAGCGCATCTTCCGCAGGCCGCGTTCGGGGCCGCAGCGAATTGCGTCTGGAACTGGTGAAACTTGAATTTCAGGGCCAGTCGTATCCCCTCAACAGCAGCACGTACGCGCTGGCGGGCAGTTCGCGCGGGAAGGACACGGCGAAGAAGGTCGGCATAGGCGCGGTGCTCGGAACCGTAATTGGAGCCGTCGCGGGCGGCGGCAGGGGAGCGGCGATCGGCGCTGCGGCCGGCGCGGGGGCCGGCGGCGCGTATCAGGCAGCGACTCGCGGCAAGCAGGTGAAGATTCCGTCAGAAACGAAGCTCGATTTTCAGCTCGAGCAGCCCGTCACCGTGACGGTGATGCCGCGCTCCAGTACATCTGGCCAGTAGCGAAGTCGTCCCCGAAAAATACGTCTGTCGCAGTTCGATGCGCGGTGAACGGCGAACGGGTCTGAGACCCGCCCCTACGAATTTCACGAAGTTTTTGTTGTTGCGGCCTCCGCCAGCGCTTCGATTTACCTTCAGCGAATTGGCAAGGATCGGCCGACTCGCGATCGAACGCGCGCATCCACATCCGGGCAGTAGCAATAGCCGCGCAGTTCGATTTCGTCCGTAGGGGCGCGTCTCAGACCCGCCCGCCTCGTCGCGCTTTCAGGGTGACGATTCTCGTCGGGTCGTCATTTCACTTTCGAGCCGGGGGCGATGTCTTCGGCGAAGGTGCAGAGGACGGGTTTGCCGTCCGCGCCCGCTGCCGCCGCGAGCAGCATGCCGTTCGATTCGAGTCCGCGCATCTTTCGCGGCGCGAGGTTCGTCACCACGACGACTTTGCGCCCGACTAAATCTTCCGGCGCATACGACAGGGCGATTCCGGCAAGTACTTGCCGCACTTCGTCGCCAATATCGACGAGGATCTTCAGCAGCTTGTCCGCGCGCTGAATGCGCTCGGCGGACTTGATCACGCCGACGCGCAGCTCGACCTTCGCGAAATCCTCGATCGTGATTTTCGCGGGTCCCGCAGCAGCCGCCGCGCCGGACATCTCTCCGCTTCCCGTCCCAGCCGGCACGCTTGCTGGCGCGCTCGCGCCCGGATTACGTATTTCGTTCTCCATGGCTTCAATCCTTTCCGATGCTTCTTTTTTGTCCACGCGCGGAAACACCGCTTCTGGCTTCCCAATCTTCGTTCCCGGTTTCAGCCCGCCCCACTCAAGCTGGTCGATTCGCACATCCGCGAGCTTTCCGGGTTGCCCAAGCTGCTCCCAAATCCTCTGCGTCGCCTCCGGAATCACACTGTGGGCAAGCACAGCTATGATTCGCGTCGTTTCCGCTGCGTCGTACAGAATTTGCTGGAGGCGTTGCTTCTCGGACTCATGTCCTGCGAGTTCCCAGGGCTTCGCGTCCGAAATGAACTTGTCGACGCATGAGATCAAGTCCCAGATTTCCCCGGTTGCACCGCTGAAATCGAAGTTCTCGAATTTAATCCGGCTGGCGCCAATTGTCTTCTCCACCTCTACACAAAACTCGGCGCTTTCCGTTGCAGGCGGAATTCCGCCGTCCAGATATCGCTCGATCATCGACACAGTTCGGCTGGCGAGGTTGCCGAGACCATTGGCGAGGTCGGCGTTGTAGCGCGTGATCAGCGCGTCCCGGGAAAAATTGCCGTCCTGGCCAAAGACGGTTTCGCGGAGCAGGTAGTAACGCAGCGCGTCGTTG
>DATGHM010000054.1:0-8415 GCA_035307985.1 Candidatus Acidiferrales bacterium | reverse complement strand
CGGTCTGCTCAAGGGCGCGTACATTGGAACCGAGGCGCTTTCGACGGTGGTCATGCACATCGCGAAATTGGTGGCTTATCGTCAGACAGCCGTACTGACACGCTCGGGCGTATTTGCCGGCCTCGCCGTTGGACCGATTATGGTTTTGGGATCATTTCTCGGTAAGCAAATCGTGGATCGGCTCCCGGAGAAGGTATTCGTGGCGATCATCGAAGCTGTACTGATCGTGGCGGGCGTCACCTTCCTCGTCCGCGGATGATGCGTCTGCGGCGAACGCATGGCGTGCTGGGTCGCGGCACGAATTGCGCCGCCGGATCGATGCTCCCGTGAAGAATGGTTGTGCTGTTGGCGGGCAACAACCTTGAACGACGGAGAGCGCGCGTGCTACCCTGCGAATGTCTCCAAAAGGCTGGTGTGGCGGAACTGGCAGACGCGCCGGACTCAAAATCCGGTGGCCGCAAGGCCGTGTGGGTTCGATTCCCTCCACCAGCACCAAACTGATTCCCGGCTGACAACAAGTCCGCATTTTATCAGGCGGAGCGGCGCAGCGGACAGAATCAAGCGCGGCGGACACGAGTCTTCGCGCCGGTTACCATGGCAGGATCAAACCAGCTCGGCGATCCATGAGTCCAGAGTCGCCATCTGGTCCGCGGCGATATCGAGAAACGCGACACCCATTCCCATCGCTTCCTGAACGTAGATGATTTTGGCGGTAGTGGTGAACGTCCCGCTGTCGCGCGAAATCGTAAGTTGAACGAAGGTGCCGACAGGGAGCGTATTCAGGACGTCTACGTAACATCCTTTGCGGCTTATCTCGGAAATGCGGCCAGAAAGCCGCAATTCACTGGCGGATTCGACAACCTCGACCGTCGCGATCAACGGATAGCGCGGTACAGTGCGACGGTTCGCATACGAGCCTTCCGCGGAAGGCTTGAAGGAGTTCGAAGCGTTCATGGTCGGCTCCGATTTATGCTCAGCTTGGCATACTCCTGCCGTCGATTGCCAAACGATCGGAACCGTGTGACACGAAAAACGAAACCTGTTGACGATTCCGGACCTTCAGCCCGCATGTTTACGTAATGGTTATCACTGGGGTCGACGGTCTCGCCGAGCGTAAAGGAAGCAAGCAACGTGCCGCTTTCGAGCAGCTCGACCTCCGCGCGCTCGCTGCGGCGAGTTCTTTTCAGATCGAATCCGCTCTACAATTAGATTGCCGGACCGCATGAAGCGGCGGCTGCCGCCGTTCGCGATAGGCGCGGAAACGCGCCGCAATGCTTCGTATACCAAGCAAGCCTGCCGACTGGCAGGTAGGGAACCTCCAGAAAACGCAGGCGACGATTGATTCCATCGGCATAAAGCTCTAATCTCGGCCCGGCAGAAACGCGGGATGACTGTAGTGTACCGTAACGGAACTGGTCAGAAGCCTGCTGCGGATGTACCGTTGCCGGCGGGCGAACAGCTTCGCAAACTTCGTACCCGGCGCGGCGTCACAACGCGGGAAGTCGAGGAATACAGCCGCACGATCGCTGACGATCACAGCAACGAGGAATTTTACATTTCGAATGCCTGGCTGACGCAGATCGAGAACAAGAATTCGGTTCCCAGTATTTATAAACTATTCAGCCTTAGTGTCATCTATCGCATCCGGTTCGCTGACCTGCTCCGCATATTTGGAGTGGATTTGAGCGCCAGTTCCCAATTTCGGACGGCGTTTCCGCTGCAGAGCACGCACTTGGTGACACTCGAGGTTCCTGATCCGGAGACCCCGATTACCTTCCCAGTCCGTTTCGACAGGGGCTTCGACGTGGGGCAGACAAGCCTGATTTCCCGCATGGTCGAGATTTGGGGCGAAGTGCCGATCGCCCTCATTCAGAAACTCGACGTCCGGCACTGCCAGTACGGATATATCGGCCTGGGGGACTACAACATGTATCCGCTCCTGCGGCCCGGCTCCTTTGTCCAGGTGGATAGTCAAGCCCGCCGCTGTCAGGCGGCGGACTGGCGCACGGAGTTCGACCGCCCGATTTATTTCATTGAACTCAGGGACAGTTACGCGTGCTCCTGGTGCGAAGTGCGTGGATCCCAGATCACGTTGATTCCACACCCCTTGTCGGCGTGCCGCATCCGTCAATTCGCTTATCCGGACGACGCGGAAATTGTCGGGCAGGTCACTGCCGTGGCTATGCGACTTCTCGCGAACGCCGAGGAGTCGCCAGCCGATCCTCCACGATCGCCAAAGCAACCCTGAAGTTCGAGAACAGGAAGTCAGCGGAGAACGCCTCCGACACCCGCGGGACAGCCACACGATAGGGTTCCAATTCCTTCCAGGTGGACAGGAAATCGCGAGGCGGAGTGTGCGAGGAATCTATGTAGGCTTCCATTTGGTTCACCAGCTCCTCGAGCGGACACAAAAGAAGCTCGCGGTACGCTTCCCGGTGACAATCAGCCAGCGCCTCGCAGGCGACCTCCGGCGAGTAGCGGGACGCCAGTCCTTCGTGGTGATAGAGGCCCGTGTTGTAATCCCGCATGGAAGAAAGATAAATAAATCGGTCCAGGACCCTCGGAATCTTAGCGAGCGTGCGCAGACGGACGTCCTGCGCCGCTTTTTGGACCTCCTGGCTCTTGGTGATCGGACCCACTCACTTTCCCCTTATATCGCGGCGCTATCGCCCGCGGAATCGTTTCTCACCGGGCCGGTTTTTGCCGGACCCAAGAATGCCAGACACCGCTGCGAGACAGCACAGACCTCGCCCGCCACCCCAACCGCCTTTCGCACCATTCTCGGCGCCGCGTATGGCCCGCGAAAATAGAATACGATCTGCAGTATCCGGCAAGCAATTAACAAACTGGCGAAGTCGAACGCCAAAGCGATCTCCGTGCGCGCGTCGAGCCGAGCATAAATCCGGGATTGTCCGGAATGGAAGTGCTTCAGGCTAAGCACCTGCTTTCGCACGTGCGCCACCCACCGGAGCGCCACGCGCTTCCGTTCGCTCAAAAAGAGCGCTTCGACTGCAGGTGCGCCGACGGAATTGACAAATTCCAGATCTTCGCGAGCGAAGACGCGCACGATCAATTCCGGCGGCAAAAGGCCTGTTTGCAGGGAGTTGAGCGCTTGGCGTGCCTGCACAAGAACCTCCGCGCCTCCCTCCGGCCGTACATTCTTCCTTCCCGCGAAAAGATACAAAAGGACCAGGAATCCGGCTCCGAGGATAAGAAACAGAATCACCTGAATCATGGGCGGGCCGCCTTTCCGAGATGGCCACGCATCCCGGCCAGGGCCCCCTTCGTCCAATTGGCGAGGGTGTCGTAGTCGTCGGCCAATTGCGTGGGCTGCTCGGGCACTGGATTCGGCTCGTAGGACCACAGGAAGACCACCCAAATCAGCAGCGAAGCGAAAAAGGAATAAGAGCGCAGGACGGAGAACGCCGCCTGAAATGACATTCCGGCATAGGAGCGGAAGGCGTCGCCAATGACCACCGTTGCCACGCAGAAACCATAACCGAGCACGATCCCCTTCAGGTTCCTGCCTGCCTCGATGCGGTAATAGAGCAGCAGGCCGATGATTAAGCTCAGCAGCACAAGCTCGGCTGTACGCAGATCCCTCTGTACCTCGACGGCGGTGAGCGGAAACCGGACGCTGCGTTGCAACAGAAACTCGCCGCTGGTAATAGCAACGATCGCGGTAAAGATCGTAAGAGCCGCATTTCTGGCGAGTTTCTTCGGCCCGTCGTACGAATCGAGGGCCCGTTCGAGAATCTCCAAAACCACCGCGTACCCTGCGATCACGCAGATGAACTCCTTCGCCCAGTAGAAACGCTGGTAAGTCCGCGCGCTCGCCATCTTGTACACCGGCCAGAGAGCGGCATCGCTGACGAGGATGCACGCTATATAGACGCAGAATCGCGGATAGGTTCGAAGAATAGGGCTTTTCACGGATCGGAACAGAATGAGCGATTCCAGCCCGATGCCAGCCGCCCACAGTGCATAAGTAGCCATCGCGTGCACGCTAATTGGACGCAGATGGTAACACAAAAGGCAATTGTGCACATGTATTTTCTCTCCAGCGGCAAGGTGCGTCTGGTCCGGACTAAGGCCCGAAGGTCCTCCGGGAGAGCGGTGTTCATCCAGGTCTGAGGGGAGGGGCCGCAACCCACTCCCCTGGACCTTCCTTGGCCGGCCCCAGCTTACCCCGCAATCAGAGAGAGCATTGGGGGAGGGGCCGGAGTCGGTGCCACGCCGTCGGCAAGATAGACAGCGCCTGCCGATTCGGCGGACGCCGAAGCGCTCATCGGAGGGGGCGCCGGCGTGGGAGCGACACCATCGGCAAAGTACGTGGAACCTGACGGTACGGCAACCACGGAAGCGACCATAGGCGGAGGCGGCGGCGTTGGCGCCACCCCGTCCGCAAGCAGGGGCGTTCCGACTCTTGGGACAAAGCAATTCGCACCAATCACCAGTGCCAGGACCGCAAAAACAACGATCAGCAGCCAAACGGCGTTTCTTTTCATCGCGTCCTCCTCGGTTTTTTCGCGCTAGGGCGAAAACGGGCGCGACTGTACCGGTGGCGGCTGCGGCCAAGCGGCGGGAGGTCAGGCTGCTTTCAAAACCGAGCAGAAGGACTTCACTCTGCGGTTAATAGCGAGAGGACGGAGGCGGACAGCACGGCAGGCGCGCTTCACCTTGACGGCGGCACGATGGGCGAACAGGCGCCGGCGCAACAGGGCCAGGAGACCTGGACACGGGCGATGACTAATTGAGAACTGCGTCGCGCTTATTGCTGGAGTTCGTACAGGATTCCCGGTATCTACAAGAGAGGGCCCTCTCACAAATCTATGGCCGAAAACGCAACAGGCGCGCCTCAACAAGCTGCTGTGCCGGGAGAAGCCCTTCGAGAGGGCTTCAAGAAACTTGATCGCCGACAGTGGTGGCTCTGGTCCTCTACCGTCCTTGTGCTCATCCTCTTGACGGTTGCCGTTGCGTCATTTGCCTTCCCCGCTGTCCTGGATCAGGACGTGGGAACGTATTCCATTTACCTCAACCAAGCTATCCGAGCGCTCGTCGGGATTGTTCTGGTCTTTGCCGTGTACGCGGTATATCAGCAGCATCAGATCATCCGGATCCGCAATCAGATCGCCGACCAGATCCAGGCGCTCGCAAAAGTGGAAACCCTCACGAGCGAGGTGTACAAGCTCGCCGCCCTCGATCAGCTCACGGGCCTTTACAATCGTCGTTCGGGCGAGCAACGTCTGGCCGAAGAAATGGGCCGTGCCGTCCGGCATGGCCGGCCGCTGACCCTGCTGCTGCTGGACGTCGACGGTTTGAAGCAGATCAACGATCGTCTGGGACACCCAGCAGGCGATCTGCTCCTGAAACAATTCGCCGATCGCCTTCAACGCGCCATTCGCGGCTCCGATCTGGCCGTACGGCTCGGTGGGGACGAATTCATGGTCCTGCTGCCGGAGTGCCCGATCGGAGAAGTGGGACGCGTGCTCGCTCGAGTGGACGGGCTCGGTGTTCAGTACGAGCACGAGCGGGTGGAGTGCCGCTTCTCGCGTGGCTGGACCGATTTTCGACCTGGTGAAACAGCACAAGAACTTATGAGACGCGCCGACGCCGCACTCTACGAGAACAAACGTGCGAGCAAGATCAGGACGGAGACCTCTCCGAGCAGCGTTTTTCCCCAATCTGTTATTTAGCGTTCGTTCTTTTCACGCACGATCCCCTTCCTGAAGGAAACAGGGTTTGAAATTCCGCTTGCGCCGGTGGGGGGTGCTTCGTAAGATAACGGCGGTTTACGGGAAAAGGTACGATGCCCAAAGAAAAACCCAAGGTAAATATCGGCGAAGTGATCCGCTCCTATCGCAGCGATCGTGGATTGTCGCAGGGCGATATCGAGCGCCGCACGGGCTTGCTGCGCTGCTATCTCTCGCGCGTCGAGAACGGACACACGGTCCCGTCGCTCGAAACCCTCGCGAAGATCGCCGAAGCAATGGAAATCAGCCTGGCGGACTTCTTTCCCGGCAGCGATACGCCTCAGGATCGCGAAACGCGCAAAATCCTCGGCGAACTCAGCGATGAGGAGATTCGCTTCCTGGCCGAAATCAAGAAATATTCCACGACCCTGTCGGACGACGACAAGCGACTGGTTCTCGCCATGATCCGCAAGATGGCAACCGTGATTCCGCCGCCCACTGCCCGCAAAGCCGCGCCCGCCGTACGCCGCACCTGAGCACAATCTCCTTACGGGCGAAATTTGTTCGAGACGTAAGGCGCCTGATTGGTGTTGTTTTGTGGTCGGGCGGCCCCTAATTGATTTGCTCCCGGAGTGGGTATGTTGGTCAGGCACGCATCAGGTAAAATTCGGAAAAGGCGAAAGTGCGGCGAAGGCCAAAAAGATGATATGGTTGCGATTAGAAACTCGGCGACCGTTTGTTTTCAACAGGTTACGGCGATTTCTATTCAAGCCTCGTTACGATTAGGCTTGTCTGAGGGGACGACCTGTAAAACCGACCATGCTCCTGTCCGGGATCCAGCCCACGGTCAACCCTTCACGGTTGACTTGGGCTCAGAGATACTGCTCTTCGATCTTGCTCATTGCGTCGGGCCCGGCGAAGACAGCGTCGAACATTTTGTGCTTGCGCAAGCGAATATCGGCGAACAGCTCCGACTGTACCAGCAGGATCGCCTGCATGCGCACCATCTCGAGCACGGCCAACAGGGCCACAATCATGGCGTTGCGGGTTTCGCACGCCTCGAAGAACTCGATCAGCGAAACGGGATCTTCGCTGGCAACCAGCTTCTGACGCAAGCGGTCCATCATCTGAGCGATGGTGACCGATTCATGCTGTAGCGAGAATTTCGAGACTTCCTTGCGGCGTTCAAGCACCTGCGAAAACACCTTCACCAGGTCGACCAGCGAAACCACCAACTCGCCCTCGACTTCCTCGCCCAGGTACAGGGTGCGGTCGGGCTTCGACCAGACGTGGTCCTCCACCTGCTGCTTCTGATAGAGAAGCTGCGCCGCGTTCTTGAATTTCTCGTGCTCGAGCAGACGGTGAACAAGCTCGTCGCGCGGATCTTCCTGCCCTTCGGGGCCGGCGAGCGGGTCGGGCGGGAGCAGCATCTTCGATTTAATGTGGATCAGCGTCGCCGCCGTGTAGATGAAGTCGGCCGAAACGTCGATGTCGAGCTTTTCGAGCTGGTGGAGATAATCGAGGTACTGCTCCGTGACTTTTGCGATGGGGATATTGTGAATGTCGATCTCCTGCTTGCGGATCAGATCAAGCAGCAGATCGAGCGGGCCTTCGTAGGCCGGAAGATTAATTCGATACGGTGTCGCCATTCTATGTTGCCGCCGTTCTGTGGATCATTCTGCGAATCATTCTATGGATTCGCGCCGAGCGTTGAGCTCTGGTTCGGGCATGGTTCATGTAGGAATTTGAAGCTTTTATTTTGCAGCCTCCCGCATCTCCCGCGTTCGGATGAGCGATCTGGCGTGGAGCGTTTTCGCTCCGCGCGACGGTGTGGCCATTTTTCTTTCGATTTTGCTACTGTGCAGCCTTCCTGAGAATTTCCATTCGCTCTTCAACCGGAAGCCCCTTCAGGTACGTCCTGACTTTGCGTAACGACTCTCTCTTCTGTTCGTCTGAAACTGCCGTAGGTCTGTTTAGGAGCTGGATCCCCACGGTTGCGTCCTCCTCAAATTCGGCGATCAGGAGATTCTCGATCGCCTTTCTCACGAACCCGTTCTTGAGACCATCAACGCTGAGATCCCTATCGTTCATGACTATGGATTCGGGCCTCAGAACGTCTATGCCGACTGCCAAGCCGAGCTTGCTGTGACTGCATAGATGCTCGTTCATCCTGATGTTGGTCTGTTGACTCTTCCCGGGAGAAAGGTATTGTTTTATTCGTCCGGCCAGGCTGCGCGTTTCGCCAAAGTAGTAGCGGATCGCCCGCCCCTCTTCCGAATAGAAGATCCACCTGTAGACAGCGGGCTTCCCGTACATCTGAGTCATACGCGGAGTCACCGGACACGGAAAGCGATAGGCCGTTCCGGGGAGTGACTCGACGGGTTCCCATTCATATTTCACATCAAGGCTGATGCCCTTGCCCGTCATCAGGTTTTGCCTTCTTTCATGGGCGAACCTCAGTCACCGAAGCTCCATTACGCGCCTCGTCCCATTTGAAGATCGCGTTGCGGACGCGTTTCATGGTGCGCTTCGCCGACTTGCGCGCCTGGTCCGAACCGCGGTCGAGGATATCCCAGACCTGTTCCGGGTGCGCCTCAAATTCTTTGCGGCGTGTCTGAACAGGCTCGATCCATTTAACGAGCTGTTCGGCCATCGCTTTCTTGCAGTCGACGCAGCCGATGCCCGCTGTCCGGCAGCCTTGATCGGACCAGGCAATCACGTC
>DATGHM010000053.1:0-12163 GCA_035307985.1 Candidatus Acidiferrales bacterium | reverse complement strand
AAGCGGCCTTCATTTATCAGGCATCTCCCGGCAAAGGCCGTCGCCGTTGTCTCACTTCTGCTTGCCGCGTGTGCTTTCGTGTTCCTTGCCGGCTGCAAACACAGTTCCGTTCCGAGCAATCTCAACACACCCACGGGCATCACCAGCCTGACGATCCAAGGGACCGCACAGAACGCCGGGCGCGGAGTAACGATTGCTTTGGACGTCGTTGGTCGCGGATAGCCTCTCACCCGGCGAACCCGTTCGCTGCCTACAAATAAACGGTCCGGCGGTGAAAGCCATAAGGACGGCGCCGTCGTCCCTTCGCTTGCTCCGGCCGAACATATCGTTCGATCAGATTCTCGGTTGCCATCTGTGCGGTTCCCAGTAGGTCTTGCGCAAGCGCACGCGCCCCTCGCGAACGCGCCGCCAGTGCAGCCGTAGCGAAAGCGAGCGGATCGGTCGCCGCGCGAATCTGAATCGGGTCGGTTCCCAGCGTCACTTCCGGCAGAACTTTCTCGTAACGCATGCGAACGGTAATCGCCTGTGTCGCGCCGATCAGGTTGATCTTGTCTTCCCGCCATTCCCAGAGCCGAAGATAAGCGGACGGCTGCAGGTTCAGCATGCTGCCGCCGCTGGTGAACTTCTCCATGGGAACGAACACGTCCGTTGTATTGGGCGTGGCGCGCTCCCACAACATGTGCGGTATCAGGCAGTCTGAGGGGAGTTGCGGAGTCGAGGCGTCGCTGATTTCCGTGCTTGTGACGCCGCTCGTGGGATCGGGTTCGAGGTCCAGATCCTGCTGTTCGATCAGGACGCTTACTCCGTTTTCCGCCAGTTCGCGCTGCAAGGCTCGATAGGCCGAATTGAGCAACGGCATGAGGAGCGCATCGGTGAACACTGTGCCGGCTGTATCGTTGAGCAGCGCGCGCGTCAGGTTCAACGCATCTACCGCCTGCGAGTATCCAGTTGTCGGTACAACGGGCATGAATGCCTCCCGAAATAGAACGGCGAAGCAGAGAAAGCGGAGAACGGACGAAATTACTCTCGCGGCTATTCGAGGCCGATGCCAACCACAGGGGCGCCGGTCCATTGCGGGGCGGAACAGTTTGGAGTCGCGATCGTGGACGGAAGCGCGCCGCCACTGGACGTGGTACTCGAGTTTGTTGAGGGACACGCGGTCCATTCGCTTACGGAAGTGGTGGCCACCTGAGCGGTAGTCGCGTTGCCCGTGATCGCGATCCAGTAGAGCCCTGGCTGCAGCGTTCCCGCCGTAACGCTCGCTTGTTTATATCCAGTGGAAGTTAAATTCTGGGCGCCGATATGACTCACGAGTGGACAGCTGGCGGCGTTTACCGCGCACGGTCCATACAGGCCCACGTCGTAGTTGTCGGAGCCGCTCGAATCGAGAGTCGATACGTCGTAGTCGATGTGACTGAAACTTACGGCGTAGGGAATCACCACGCCCCACACTTTCACCGCGTTGGACGAAAACGCCTGCCCCGCCCCGGAATGCTGGAATCCCCAGGAAGTGAGGGGCGTCTGCAGAGCGACCGTGCCCGACGCATCGGGCAGGGTGTACGTCCGGTTCGCCGTGTTGTTGTGCGTGAATGTTCCGGCGAAGCCCGTGTTTGCCTGGAGGCTCAGGTTGCCCGCAAAGTTGTAGCTGCCGTACGCGTTTACCGTTCCGCCGTTCCCGCTATCCGGAAGCGCGGCAACGCGGACATCCGGCGAAACTGGCCCCTGGCTCAGCGCAACGTCATCGAAATAGACGTAATTGTTCGCGGCGGCCGTGTTCTCGAGCAAAAACACGCGCATGGAATGGGCGATCGTGCTCGAACTGGAGTAGGCGTTCGGAATGCGGAATGTGATTCCGTAGTTTCGTGTAGCGGTCCAGGCGCTTGCGGACGCGACTTGCCAATCGGCCCCGGTCACGCTGCAATTACACGTGATTCCGTTGTTGTATGTGAGAGAGGCGTTCGTCGATTGCCAATTCGCTCCCGTTCCTGCGAGAGCCGAGACCCCCGCATAATTGGCGGGCGTGAGGACGCGCGCATTCGTCGCGAGGTTCGTGATCTTGTTCGCTTCGGTGCAGTTCGCGTCCGAATAGAAGCGGAATCCCGGCCGGAACGTGTCTGACGTGGAAGCGGACGCCACGCGAAACATCAACGTGTATTCGAGAGTGGAATCCACCTGGATGCACGCGGAGTTGATCCCGAGGCCCGCCGTCGCTCCATCGCCGACACGCACGTTGTACGCGCCTTGCGTGTAGGAATCGACTGCCGGACTGGCGCCCGAACTCGAGCCTTGCGAATAAATCCCGCCGCCTGCCTGATTGATGTTCGTGCCGCTCACGCCGCCCCAGCCATAGAGCGTGGTCGCGTTCTGCCATCCTTCAAATCCGGCATTCCCCAGAAGATTGGGACCCGCGAGATCGTTCATGCCGAAATGCATGGACGGCTGCCAGTTGTGCCCGTTGTTGTCGATGGCCATCATCGCCGCGGCGGGCTCGTTGGGTTTGATCACCGTATTGGACGAAAGCGAGATGTATGGATCGAGCAGGTGAATGCCCACGGCCGAGCCATCGGCCGGGAACTGGAAGCAGTTGTAGACGTTCTCGCAGCGGTTGTTGGGTCCGATGACGACGCTCTGCGCGCCGATGATATTGAAGCAGATCTGCCCGAACGACGCGCTCGCGGCCTCGCAATCGTTACCATAGAACTCGTCGTTATCCGGATAATTCCCGTTGGTGTCTTTGGCGAGAACGAATCCCTGGGTCCCGGTGTTTGCGGCGGGCAGGTAGCACGAGTTTTGCTCGAATACGATTGAATTGAAAATGCCCGCCAGGTACGAGCAAACGTCGTTTTGCGATTCAGGATCGAACTCGTTGTGCTTGATCAGCGAGTTTGTGGAATCCTGGTTTCCGGTCGACGTGTTGCCGTAGATTCCGTACGAGCTCCCGCCGGCGCCGAGGATGAACCTGTTGTTTTCCACATCGGCGTGCCCGACGCTCGAAAGATTGAGCACCGTGGAGCTCGCCCCTGTAGCCAGCAGATACATGCCTTGAATGTGGACCCAATCGACGTTTCGTGTGCCCTCGCTGGGATTGTCCACCGTCGTGCATCCCGCGATCCCGCATGCGACGTAGCCCGATCCATCCGGACGCGGCACGGTTCCCTGCCCCGTCTCCTGATAACCGATCACAGATGCTCCGTCGCCGCCCAACTCGATCGCGTCTTTCGTGGTGGCGTCGTTGATCGTGAGTTGCGCCTGCCCCCACAGCAGCGTCGTTCCGGTCGGAACGGTGATGTGCGATGACGCAGTGAGCTGACCTGTAAGCCCGCGCGCGTCGCACAGTCCGGAACTGGTCGACGCCGCGGTGAGACATGCATTGATTTTCGCTGCGGCGTCCGCACCCGCAAATCTCTCGGCCTTTTGCACCGAGTTCAGCGAGTTCACCGCTGCCGTGCCGTTGACGTCAAGATTGAATTGCGGATTCGTCGTGTTGACGCCAAGAGAAGTCGTCGTGAAGCGGTGCACGGACTGCATGGTGTTATAAGGCGCCGTTTGGTTGCAGCAGCCGAACCCGCTGCCGGTGTCCGTGAAGCTGGTCGTCCCAGAGCCCGCGATGAAGGCGCTGAAATACTGTGCAGCGGGGCTGAACAGTTGCGGCGTTCCCGTCGCGCGAAAGATGCAGTAGCCGGCATTCGTCCCGGCGCCGGCGGCGGCCGGGGTCCAGGTTAGCGCCACAGCGTTATTCGACCCGCTCAGCACGATCGCCGCTGTTCCCAGCGAAGGAGCCGACATCGAGGTACAGGAGGAGTTCGCCGTGCTGCGAATGAAGTAGTAGTAAGTCCCCGCAGCCAGCGTGCCCCCTGTCGTGGCCGACCCGGTCACGTTGGTCGGTGGAAGCGTGCTGGGAAACCCAAAATCCACGCTCCCCGCTGTCGTCTGATAGACCTGCGCGCTGTATCCATACGTCGTCCCTTGCCCGAACATCAGTCCTTGCGTCGGGTCGATATTCAACGATGCAAAGCCGTTTCCGGCCGCGAATCCCTCCAGCGACGATCCGTCGGTGTACGGGCCCTGATCGCTGCGCAGTCGGTTCAGATTCGTCGCGTTGACCGTCGATACCAGCCCTGTCGCGCTCTGGCCCGTACAGTCCCCAAGGAGGTTTCCGCTTCCGTCCACCACGTTCGTCGCGCCGAACCCCACCCCTCCACCCCGGATATCGCAATTCGAAATCGTTCCCGCCTGTATCACCACCGCCGCAAAGGTGCTCGGCCCTCCCGAGCCTGAAGATCCTTTCATGTGCAGCCCAATCAACTGCGACCCGCTCGAGTTGAAATTCACCACGGATGGCGCAACCCCGTCCGAGCCGCTGAAATTCTCCAGATCCAAATCGCTGAAGATCGGCATCGCTGCCGAGCCGGGATTGCCGGTCGAATTCGTCACGCGAAAAATCGCCTGCGTCGGATCCTCCACGAGAATGTTCTTCACGTGGATGTTCCCGGGGCCCGAGCAGCACGTGTTCACGCGCTGGTCGTAGTGAATGCCCGAGCCGATCCAGAAGTTGCCGCCCGTGCCGTCGAAAAAGAGCAACCCGGAAGGCTGCGTCTCCGTCCCGCCGAAATCCGCGCCGATAATCAGCACGTCGTCCAGGCTCCCGGTAGCCGCTTGGATGCAGCCGCCCTGGAAACTCGCCTGCAACACCTGCGATATCTTTAGCGGTACATTATCCGTGTCGCCGGTGGCCTGCGTGCTCAGGCACACATCATCGAACGTGAATCCGTTCAGGGCCTCAGTGCTTGTCCCCATGAGGTAAACGGCTTGGTTGTACGCGTCGATGCTGAGATCTCGAATGACCGATCTGCTTCCCGCTGCAGCCGTCGGCTCGAACACAGGCCCCGACCCCGGATTCGCGCCCTTGCTGACAAGGATGCGGCTCATGGGGGACATCGCGAACTGCGCTTCCGCGTTTCCACCCGAACCCTGAATCATCAGGTGCGAACACCAGCCGGTGAAGATCGGCGCTGTATTGCTTGCCCCTCCTTGCGGTTGCGAGACGATGTACCAGCCGGGCGGAAAGAACAGCGTCGGCTTCTGCGCTATGCCGTACGCGCACACCGCATTGATCGCTGCCTGAATCGCCGCCGTGTCGTCGGTCGCGCCGTCGCCCTTCGCGCCATATGCCGTTACGTCTGCGCGCGGTCGGGGCCCCTCCACAGTTTCGTTTCCAGAAACGCTGAGCGAAGAAGGTGTGAATGTTCCCGGATTGAAGTTGGCGGTGGTCAGCGTGCCGTCGATCGTTGCGTTGCCGCCGACCGTCAGGTTTCCCCCCAACGTCAGCCCGAATGCCGAGATATCGTTGCCCGCGCCCGACGAAGATACGTCCGGGGCTAGAATCACATCGGGATACGTCCGCGTTCCCGTGATTCCCGTGCCGGTGATCTGGACCATGTAGCGGCCGGCCGGTGCATAAAAATGATAGTTCCCGATCCCGTCGCCCTGGAACGGGTTTGAAGCAGTGGCGGTCAGCGTCGCATCGCTATAGATCGTCGCCAGGGGGTTACACGGAGTTCCCGTTGCGCCCGCCTGGCAAACGCGAATGGTCGCGCCGGCGATGGGATGGCCCGAAGCGCTCAGCACGATGTCGTCCTTGCGCGAGCCCTGGCCGAATGCCACATTCGGAGCCATGGCAAGACAGGCTGCCATTCCCAACAGTACGGAGACTCGAATAAAGGCTCGCTGATTCGCGCTTGTCATCAGTGGTTCCTCACTGTTTGCGTGAATTATTGGCAGACTGAGGCGCCGCGCCGGAAGCATTCGGGGTGAATGGTCGGGGCGCCGCATTCGCAGGTCCCGCGACGTTCTTTGGGATGGCAGAATTCCCGGTTGCGACGGAGGCTTTGGTGAGTCCGTGCTTGGCCGCCTTTTCCTCATCGAGAATTGCGCCGCAATGCCGGCATACCGCGACGCCCGGCTTGACCTTTTCTCCACACGCCGGGCAATCGGCCATTTGTATGGGCACATAGGCCCATTCGCGCTCCACACCCAGCACGATTGCCGCCCGCCGGTGCATGTCGGAGATTTCGCGAAAGGAATGCCCGCGCGCCCACATCGTGTCCGCCTCGAAAATCAGCCGGTGGTAGAAGGAATCGCGCCGAGCCCGCGCTCTGTCCAGCTCGTCCGTGGTGGGACGTGCGCCGGCGCAGATGAAGATTCCGTGGTCGTGCAGATCCTGCAGGAGATCGTCCGCGATCTCGCGCGCCGAGATCGTGAACGGGAACCGGCGATTGTCTCCCAGGTCCAGAGCATCGCTTCGCGACGTAATCAGCAGAAGCGCATACAGCTCGCCCTTCGGACAGGCCGGAATGTGGTAGATGCCGTGCGTTCGCGAGACATACCAATCCTGATCGGAGATCGAGCCGATCGATACTGTTGCGGCTGTATCGTCTTTGGACCGCATACCACCCGACGTTGCGCCGCTTCCCCGCTCAATCATTGCCGTGTTCACGTTTCGTTCCTTTCATTTGAGTTCTGTTGACGCGCGAACTTGCGTGGTTCGTTCATTCGTGACCCTCTCCGCCGCCCTACGCGCTCGGTGAAATCGCCGGGATCAAATCCTCGAGAAGATCGTCCGCTTTTCGGTCCCATTCTCGTTCCCGCCGCGACTCGCGAACAGCCAACGCCTCACGGCTCGCGGCACGAGGCAATCGCCGCGCCCATTCGACCGCCCGCGCGACCCCGTCGCATGCGGCAGGCGAAAGCGGAATGAATTCGCCTGAGGCGCTCTGCAGCGTGAAGCAATGCTCGTACTCTCCTCGGGAGGGATACGGGCCGAGCGTCGCCACCCGAATGCCGTTTTGTGTTTCGAGCGTTTGCGCCCACCACATCTCCGGTGATCCGTAAGCCTCAGGTGGCATCCAGCGTTCTACGTGCCAGCGGTTCGTTGGAAAATATTTTGGCACCCGCCGAAGCTCTACGCATTCGCGGACCACCGTGCCGTGGTCGTTGCGGTCACTCCACCGGCCGCCAATCCAGGTGAGGCGCGAGCCTCCCCAAACGACCCGGAAATTTGGCTCAGCAAACCGATTCAAGCCGCCGGCTTGCGCCAGTCGTCGCTGAACTCCGGGCGGAGCCTCATGTGTTTCGCGTGTTACTCGAATCACGGGAATTCGTATTTGCGAGGAAGTTAAAACAGGAACGCTGGGCAGCGAGGAGGATCGCCGCCCAGCGATCGCGCTGTTTCGCGCACGAATCAAACCGGCGGTTGTACGGACCTCCCGCCGGCTCAGTTCTTCGCGCGCCTGGCCTAGTATCCAGTCGGAATCGCGAGATTGCTGATGTAGGCACCTGAGCGCGGCGAATCGTTCCACACCTGGAATCCCGTGACGAAGTAAAAGATGTACGCGGAAGCCAGGCCGCCGCTCGCGCCGTAAATCGGAAACACTGTTTGCCCGCCGACATCGTAGAAATCGATGTCCTGCATGACAGCGCGCCCCCAGTGCGAGAGGTCAAGGAAGTCCACGCGCGAAGCATTCGCGTTGATGCTGGACTTGATCGGCACGCCCGCCATGGATTTGTCGCCGGTGAACAGCAAATCGAGGTCGCTCGCGCGCCCGCCTGCGCCCTCTTTGATGATCTGCGAGATGGTCACACCGAGCTGTTCCCACTGGTGCTCCTGCTCAAGCGACGTGTAGGCGATGAGTTTGCTCACCTGGTTCGAGCCCAACGACTTCCGCACTTTGTTGATCGCAAGGCGGACGGCCGCCGGCGTGAGAGCGGAGTTGTTCGCGTTCACGGCGGGAGTCGCGAGCTCGACCGGATACGTGGAGCGATTCAGGTTCAGCCACGTTCCCGTTGTCGCGTTCGTCTGGTGGTAGAGGATTCCGAACAACGACGTCGGCTGCCCGCCGGTCAGGCCGTCGTGCACGACCACGTCGTTGGCGCTTGTGCCCGAAGGCAGGCTGTCGACTTGAACTAGCGAATTGAATGGATCGACGAGCAGCACGTTCGCTGAGCCGCGGTTTGTGGTGAGCGTCGGATCGTACACCTGGACGGTCTGGTTGTAGTAGAAGAGTTGCGCCCCGGGTGGCTTTGCCATCGTGAACTGCGCAGCGACCCCGGACGGCAGCCCGCTGGTCGTGATCGAGCTGATCGTGCCGAGGACGCCGTTGCCGTTCGTCTGCATCACCTTGTCGAGAAACGACCGGAATTGCGCCATCGCGCTCTTCACTTCCCGTTTAGCCGCGTTTTCGATCGACTTCTCCGGTGCGTTGCTCGCGTATTCGACAAGCTTCGTGATCTCCACCGCGTGCCGGAAGAATACGGGCGTGACCTGCGCGACGTCGTAGATTGTTCCGGAACCGCGGCCCAGGTCGCCGCCGTCCATATTCGCCAGGCCCGCTTTGCCCCCGGGACGGATTTGCAACGGAAGACGCATGTTGCGCGAACTCACGCGCTCCACGTCTCCGCGCTGCTGAATCATCGTCAACAGGATGTCGTCACGCTCGTAGAGAAGCGGGAGCTTGTCGCGAACTTTTTCGAGTTGCAATGCGACGGATTGTGCATTCTGCATTTGTGCCATGTCGGTTGGTTCTCCCTTGGACTGGATTCCTTGCGTGCGAACGTCACTCGCGCGAAACGTCGAAAGCGCGAATGTCCTGCGGGTGTCCTCCTCGGACGTGAGTGGAAGAATTCAGCGGTGCGTATGGGTCGGTGTCGGAATCTTCGGAGCTGCGGGATCTTTTTATGGAATTTTGGCTGCGGCAGGCGGCCTTACAAGTTCAAGATGTCCGCGTCCGACATTCGGGCGTAGTTGATGTCCTTCGGCGTCATCGGCCGCACGCCGTCGTTTCCCGTTCGCCCGGAACCCGCGATATCGACGCGCCGTTCGGCCGCACGCTGCCGCGCGCGGCGGTCCTGATTCGCCGCTACAATCGCGGTCGTCCATTCGTTTAGGACGCGCCTTGCCACGCCGGGCAGCGCCTGCCGCGCGCGATTGTTCACCAGCGCTACGATCGCTCGCTTATGATCCTCGTCCAGCGCGCCCGAACGGAACGCCTCGCGCGCCTGGTGCGCGAATTGCCTGTCGGACCGCAAGCTCGTATCCAGTTCACGGTAAATTTCCCCGATTAGCCGGTTCCGCGATCCCTTCGAAATTTCCTCCGGCAGCAGGCGTTCGACTTGCGATTCAATCGCATCAACTACCGCGCGCACGGCGGCTTCGTTCGCTGAATGAAAAAACGCTTCTTGCCCCGGTGTGATGCCGCGCTCAGTCCGATGTCCCGCGCGATCCGCATTCTGCACGGTTGTGCGCTCCGGCGGATCCACTCGGTTCGCGTTGCCACTCGCGCGAGATTCGATGGATCCACTGGGCAACTCTGCAGCCATGTCATTCCCGGCCGGCTTCGCGTGAGATTCCGCTCTCTCGCCCGAAGGATCCGAACGGGCCGCCCCTTCATTGGCAACCTCAGACATCACTCGCGCGAGAGACCGGAATGCAGCCGGGTCAAGCGAAGCAACGGCCCTCGCCAGCTCCGCATGATCCGCTGGCCGTCCGGAGAAGAACAGCGCATCCATTCGTGCCAGATCGGCCAAAGACGCGGTCGCAGCACGCGCCTCAGCCGGGGTTCGGAACGACTCGCGGTATGCCTGCACATCCTCCCAAGCCTGTTTCAGTTCCGGATTCGCCTGAAGCGCGCCTTCCAAGCTCCGAGCTTCAGGCTGCGTTTCGGTCGTCTCGCCTTGATCCGTTCTGTTGGGAATGCGATCACCGCTCGAATCTTCCCAGTCGAAGCCGCTCTGCCCATCGCCCGGCGCGCTCTTCGCCGCAGTGGCAAGACCCAGGATCTCATCGTCCGTCGGAGCGGCGGACGCCGCCGTACGATTGCCGGGCCGCCCAGAAGCTGTCCGAGCCTCGTTCTTCTTGGCTGCTCCGTCCGCAGTCCCACGCGCTTCGCTCACACCGTGTTCCATGGCCAAACTCATGCCTTGCCTCCGTGCCATTCGTTCGCTTTTTGTTCCTGAACCGCGCCTCTGCCGCTCAGCGCAAGCGATTCGCGCTCTGTTGCGTCATTCGTCACTTTTTCTCGAATTCGGAAGAACGTACTATTCCGCGCCCGCTCTTTATTTGCGACTCTAATCACAAGATTGCTTTCCGGCACTTCCTGGCCCGACTCATCGCCGGAATTGAGGTGGTTTTGTGAGCACGAGCAGAACGTCCGGCGCCGTGACTGAAGTCGAGCATCAGAAGCTTGCTCCTTCCGCACCGGCGGACATCGAACGCCGTCGCCGCCGCCGCGCCAAACTCTCTGCCCAGGTTCGTGTTCGCGCCGTCGACTCTCCAACGCCATTTGAGGAGGTCTGCAAGACTGTCGACGTCTCTCGCGACGGCCTGCTTTTCGTCTCGTCCCATTCCGGATATTGGAAAGGGCAGCCTCTGGAGGTCACGTTTCCCTACTCGACCGGACCTTCAGCTCTGAACCAGGCTCAGCGGGCCGAGGTTGTGCGCGTCTTCGCAAACGGCGAGGCGCTTTTCGGAATAGGTCTGCAATTCGCAACCGCAAAAAGCGCTGCAAAGGCAGGACACGCCGCCGGAAAAGCAAAGCCCGAACAGGAAAGGCCTGCGGCGGTGGTTCTCGCCATCGAACCGGACCCCTCGATGGCCGACAAGTTGCGCAGTCTCTGCCAGCGCGACGGCTACACCGTCGTCGTGGTTTCCACGGCGCGAGCTGCTCTCGATGTGCTGAAGACTACGATCCCGGTGGTCTTCGTCACGGCCGAAGAAAACTCGGACATCAGCGGCCACGATCTCTGCCTCATCGTGAGGAAGAACGAGCGCCTGCAGCACGTGCCCGTGGTCCTGCTCACGAAGTCGGCGCAGCCCGTCGATTACGCCGCAAGCCGCGAGCTTGGAGCTGTCATCTGCATGACCATGCCCTACGTTCCCGACCGTCTCCTGAATGTCATTCGCCTCGTCGCTCCGCCCCCGGCCGAGCGCACCGCCTATGGCGCCCGCGTTCACAAAGACTCCATCGAACGCACACTCTGAACCGTTTGCTCGCTTTCGCCGCGCCTCGTGCTTCAAAAGCCTAGGCCATTCCCTGCGGCGGTTGCTGCTGCTTCCTCAAGTAATCGCGATGGAACAGTGCGTGCGCCCTTACGTTTGCGTACCCTGCCGGCGCCTCGATCTTCGCCACCTGCCCCGCGTCTGACGAGAACCACCGCAGGCAAACTTCCAGTTCGATCGCGTGATTGTCCGCGAACTCGTCCGGCACGATGCTCGGCAGCATCAATTCGACCCCGCTCTGGTCGTCTCGTTTCACTACAGGCGTTTCCCCAACCAGTTGCGCGATTTCGCGATACTGCTTTGTCCGCGACTCCTCGTTCGGAACAATCAACTCCTCGAGCCCGATCAGCCGCTTCACCAGCGCGACATTCTCCGGATGCGACAACATCGCCTGGATCTGTGCGTCCGGGCTCGACATCAGTTGCAGCAGCACCGACCGTTGCTGAGCCCAGAGCGTCGGGTACTGCTCGTCCGTTTCGGGATAGCTGAAGAGATTTCCTTTCAAGTCCGCAAGCCGGATCCATTTTGATTCAAACGCGGATCCCGCTCCGAGCAGCGTCACCTCCACATCGGTCGGCCGGTTCTTCCGGAAACAGTCCACCGCCAGCTGCATCACATCCGCGTGAAAGAATTTCATTCGCCGCCAGACCAGCCCAATCCGGCCCATCGCCTGATCGCGCGCCATTGCATAGCCGGCTGCCGTATCGTTATTGACCATCGCGCCGCCGAACAGCGCTGGAAACGCGCCGGTCAGGAACTGCGCTACCGGCCCCATCAAGGCCGCCGCGTGCTGCGCCAGGTCGGGCGGCACTTCCGCGGGCGCCGGCTGGAAGAAGCCCGCCGCAAGGGACTGCCCCGGTTTCGCCCGCGCCGGATAATGCGCGCCCGGCTCCGCAGTCTGGCTCTGCAGCGAATCGAAGTCGAGCACCTCGCTGTCCGCGTAGATCGGCGGAATGCCGTATTCGTACGTCTCCATCTGCAAATTCGACAGCGTGTTGAACCTTTCCTGCACGCTGATTAGCGCGTCTCCCAGCGCCGGCCGTCCGCTCGACCCGTCACCGGGCAGCGCGTGCAGCACGCGCCAGTGATCGTCCATGTTCTCGTTGCGCG
>DATGHM010000052.1:0-14119 GCA_035307985.1 Candidatus Acidiferrales bacterium | reverse complement strand
GGAAGAGAATGTCGCGGGCGCGCGCGCCGTCGGCATGACGGCGTTCCGCTTCCGCTCCCTGCCAGAACTGCGCCGCGATCTCGAATCAGCGGGATTTCGCCACCTCCCAAGTCGGGCGTAGTTTTCCTTGGCGAAGACCGCGACCGCCGGAGGGCCTGATGATTTAGCGTGGAAAGCTCCTGAAGAGTTCGACTTGGAGAATGCGGAAAATGGCCAAGTGACCCTTTGACGGAGTCGAACGCATTCTAATTGTGATAGCATGGCGTAAAGTGCCCAAGTGCTCTGTTTGCGGCGAAGAGCTAAGGAGCATCCCTGAGAGTGCGACCGAATCTTTTCGGTCTGCGCACTGCGGAGAAGAGTTCCAAGCTACCCTCCGATGTAGGAGCCTCTTTCTCGCCGTTGGTGCTGTTTTTGGGCTTGTCCTGAGATTCGTTACCCTAATCGTGAATCCCCGCTTCAATCTCGGGAAAACATCTCAATTCCCGTTTGTCGTGGAGGGTTTGTTTAAACGGGCCTTCTGGAAAACAAAATTGATTAAGATAGTCGCGTCTAATCCTCCCCATGGGATTGGGAAACCAGAGTCCTCCGCAAGAACCACCTAAGCAGGTATCAAAGGGAGAATCCGCTTCGCCAATTGAGCCTAGCGTCCAGCGAACTGGTCCGTGTCTACCTAATGCGTTTATTGGAGGCTGCCCGCGACTGATCGATGACCGCGAGGAGAATGTCGCGGGCGCGCGCGCCGTCGGCATGACCGCGTTCCGCTTCCGCTCGCTCCCGGAACTCCGCCGCGACCTGGAATCCGCTGGGCTTCGCCATCTCCCCAGCCGCGCATAGCGGGCTAATACGGGCAAAATGCATCATTGCTCGCCTTTATGGCATAACCGCGCGTTACCTACGGGCGTTCGTGTACTAAGATTATTGAGACTATACTGGTGGTGTGGCTGTGCGGTGATTGCGACGTGCCGCGCTGAAGGCCGCGGCGCTACATTTGAACCTAAGGCGAAGGCCCTTACAGCGAGGAGAATTGTTCCTGCATGAGCACAGAATCGAAGAACACGTTCGGGGCTAAGGCGACACTCAAAATGAGTGGCGATAAGGCGGGCGGCGACTCTGTCGCCATTTTCAAGCTGGATGCGCTGGAGCGCGCGGGGATCGGCGAAATTTCGCGGCTGCCGTTTTCGCTGAAGGTGCTGCTGGAAAATTTGCTGCGGCACGAGGATGGCCGCTTCGTGCGCGCGGACGACATTCGCGCGCTGGCGGCGTGGGACCCGTCGAGCACGGGCGGCCAAGAAATTTCGTTCATGCCGGCGCGCGTCCTGCTGCAGGATTTTACGGGCGTGCCGGCGGTGGTGGATTTGGCAGCGATGCGCGACGCGATGCGTCATCTGGGCGGCGATCCAAAGAAAATCAATCCGCTGCTGCCCGCCGAACTGGTGATCGACCATTCCGTGCAGGTGGACAAATTCGGCGCGGCGAACGTCTTCGCGTTCAACGCCGAAATGGAGATGCAGCGCAACATCGAGCGCTATGCGTTCTTACGCTGGGGTCAGCAGAGTTTCCGCAATTTCAAAGTCGTGCCGCCGGACACAGGCATCTGCCACCAGGTGAACCTGGAATATCTGGCGCGAGTCGTGTTCAGCGAGAAGCAAAATGGCGAGACCGTGGCGTTTCCCGATTCGCTGGTGGGCACGGACTCGCACACGACGATGGTCAACGGGCTCGGCGTGTTTGGCTGGGGCGTAGGCGGAATCGAAGCGGAAGCGGCCATGCTGGGCCAGCCGCTCTCGATGCTGATTCCGGCCGTGGTGGGATTCAAGCTGCACGGACGTTTGCCGGCAGGCGCGACCGCCACGGATTTGGTCCTCACCGT
Source organism: Candidatus Acidiferrales bacterium (assembly GCA_035307985.1). GTDB lineage: Bacteria > Acidobacteriota > Terriglobia > Acidiferrales > UBA7541 > Palsa-295. The sequence goes on along the minus strand of DATGHM010000052.1, from coordinate 12,249 downwards.
GACGCAGATCCTGCGCAAGAAAGGCGTGGTTGGGAAATTTGTGGAGTTCTACGGCAGCGGCCTTTCGAGCCTGACGCTGCCCGATCGCGCGACCATCGCCAACATGGCGCCCGAATATGGCGCGACGATGGGATTCTTTCCGGTCGATGCGGAAACGCTCGCGTACTTGCGTTTCACGGCGCGCGCGGAAGATCGCGTAAAGCTGGTCGAAGCGTACACGAAGGAGCAGGGCCTGTTCCGCACGGATCAGACACCCGACCCGGTTTTCTCCGATCGTCTCGAACTCGATCTGGCGAGCGTCGTGCCGACAATGGCGGGACCGAAGCGCCCGCAAGACAGCGTTGCGCTGACGCAGGCGAAATCGGCATTCGAGAAATCGCTCGACGGCCAGTCGAAACACGTGAAGGTGCAGAGCAACGGCGACCGGTTCGATCTGGCGGACGGCTCGGTGGTGATTGCGGCGATCACGAGCTGCACAAACACGTCGAATCCATCGCTGATGCTCGGCGCGGGCTTACTGGCAAAGAAGGCCGTCGAGCGCGGGCTCACGACGAAGCCGTGGGTGAAGACGAGCTTCGCGCCGGGATCGAAAGTGGTGACCGACTACATCGAGAAGGCCGGCCTTTGGCCGTATCTCGAATCGCTGCGCTTCCATCTGGTGGGCTACGGCTGCACGACGTGTATTGGCAACAGCGGCCCGCTTTCTGAAACGATCGGCAAGGCGATCAAGGAAAACAATCTGGTCGCCGTTTCGGTGCTGAGCGGCAATCGCAACTTCGAAGGCCGCATCAACCCGCTGTGCCGCGCGAATTATCTGGCGTCGCCGCCGCTGGTGGTGGCGTACGCGCTGGCGGGGCGGATGGATTTCGACATCGTCAACGAGCCGCTGGGCCACGACAAAGCGGGGAAGCCCGTTTTTCTGCGCGAGCTATGGCCGACGCCGCAGGAAGTGGAAAACGCGATGCGCACGTCGATTTCGAGCGACATGTTCCGCAAGGAGTATGCGGATGTGTTTACGGGCGACGCGAAGTGGCGGGCGCTTCCGGTTCCCGAAGGCGATTTGTACGCGTGGGACGACAAGTCCACGTACATCAAGAATCCGCCGTACTTCGAGGGCATGGCGTTGAAGCCCGCACCGCTCGCCGATTTGCACGGCTTGCGCGCGCTGGCGGTGCTGGGCGACAGCATCACGACCGACCACATTTCGCCCGCGGGATCAATCGGGCCGGATTCGCCAGCCGGAAAATATTTGATCGCGCACGGAGTGCAGCCCAAGGATTTCAATTCCTACGGCGCGCGGCGCGGCAATCACGAAGTGATGATGCGCGGCACGTTCGCGAATATCCGCCTGCGCAATCAGCTCGCGCCCGGCACCGAGGGAGGCTGGACGATTCACCAGCCGAGCGGTGAAAAAATGCCGATTTACGATGCGGCGATGAAATACCGCGACGAACGCGTGCCGCTCATCGTGATCGCAGGCAAAGAGTACGGCTCGGGGTCGTCGCGCGACTGGGCCGCGAAGGGAACGATTCTGCTCGGCGTGAAGGCGGTGCTCGCGGAAAGCTTCGAGCGCATCCATCGCAGCAACCTGGTAGGGATGGGCGTGCTGCCGCTCGAATTTCAGCCCGGCGAGAATGCAAAATCGCTCAGGCTGGCGGGCCTTGAGACCTTCGATATCGAGGGTCTGGCGCGCGATTTCGAGCCGCGGAAGAAAGTGCGTGTCCACGTGCGCGACGCGAACGGCAAAGAAAGAGACATTTTCGCGATTACGCGTGTCGATACGCCGTTCGAGGTCGCCTACTACCAGAACGGCGGGATTCTCCATTATGTTTTGAGGCAAATGGTCGGGTAGCGTTTTGTGTTGTGGAACGGCCGGTGAGGGAACCTCGAAGAAAAGACAACTGCTTTTGTTTTGCAGCCTCCCGCTGCGCTCTGAATTTTGCTGCGCGAACTGGCAAGGAACAGTTTCCTCGCTATTCGCCATCTCTTCGGTTATCTTCTAGGTAACGTAATAGCAAGGCACTTGACGCCCGCTTCCCGGCGAAGCAGAATCCCGTCCAGGCCGGCTGTCTTCTCAGGGGTGTTCGTTCGCTTTGGTACTCGGTCTCGGGATTCGTCTGTCGCGGGTGATCCCGGTTTTGATACACAGCGCTCGCAAAGCATTGCTTTCGTGAGCCAATAATTCGAGAAAGTTCAGGATTCCTCAGAGGCGCCATGCTACCCAGTCACATGGTTCGCCTGCCAGCAGGCAGGTCCTTTCGCAGGATTCTGCAGGCGATTATCACGTTCGCGCTCCTGGCATCCGTCGCCAGGGCACAACAGAGTGGCGTTCCCGAGCAAGGCACGAACGTGCCCGAGGCGCGCATTACGCAGCCCATAGACGCAACGAACCTGACCGTTCTGAAGGGGAACGTTCATCCGCTCGCGCGTCCGGAATTCGACCGCGGTCCAGCTCCCTCCAGTCTTCAACTCAATCGCATGCTGTTGGTGTTGAAGCCAAGCTCCGATCAGGAAGCGGCGCTCGACGCGCTGCTGGATCAGCAGCAGGATAAGACCTCACCGAGTTATCACACCTGGCTGACGCCCCAACAATTCGGCCAGCAGTTTGGCCCCGCCGACCAGGACATTCAAAAGATCGTTGCATGGCTCGAGTCGCAGGGTTTTCAGGTGGATGGCGTCGCAAACAGTCGTGGCGTGATCGAATTTTCAGGCTCCGCCGGGCAGGTGCAAAACGCCTTCCACGCGGAGATTCACAGATATGCGGTAAATGGCAAGAATCATTGGGCCAACGCAACCGATCCGCAGATTCCGGCCGCGCTGGCGCCCGTCGTGGCGGGTGTTGCGAGCCTGAACGATTTCCGCAAACGGCCGATGCATCATCTTGCCGGGGTGTTTGCGCGCTCAAAAGAGACGGGCCAGATCAAGCCCGTGTCGCCCAATTTCACTTACGGGTGCGGAGTCAACCCGAATAACGGCCAGCCCGAGTCCTGCTATGGCGTTGCCCCGTACGACTTCGCGACGATTTATAACGTTCTTCCGTTGTGGACTGCGACGCCTGCGATCGACGGCACGGGCCAGTCCATCGCGATCGTGGCGCGCACGAACATCAATCTTCAAGACGTCAGCGACTTTCAGACGCTTTTTGGCCTGCCGGCGAATCCGCCTCAAGTGATCCTGGACGGCCCCGATCCCGGCCTTGTCCCCGGCGACGAAACGGAATCCGACCTCGACGTGGAATGGTCCGGCGCGGTGGCCAAGGGCGCGACGATCAAGTTCGTTGTTTCTCAATCGACGGAGACGAGCGACGGCATCGATCTTTCGGCTCTCTACGTGGTGGACAACGATCTGGCGCCCATCATGAGCGAGAGCTATGGCGAGTGCGAACTGGGCCTGGGCTCGACGGGCAATCAGTTCATCAACAACTTATGGCGGCAGGCTGCCGCGGAAGGCATTACGGTGTTTGTCTCTTCCGGCGACGACGGCTCGGCGGGATGCGACTTCTACTCGGGCGGCTCCGCGCCCGAACCGGCGCAATACGGGCTGGAAGTGAACGGACTGGCCTCGACTCCGTACAACGTGGCTGTTGGTGGCACAGATTTCAACGATTTTTCCAATCCGACGACCTACTGGAACTCGACGAACAGTTCGACAACGCAGGAGTCCGCCAAAGGCTACATCCCGGAAACCACCTGGAACGACTCCTGTACGAACGCCATATTCGGGCAGATCGGCTACAGCACGAACGCAGAGACCAACTGCAATACTGCCTCGCTGGCCTCTTTCGTCTTCACGCTGGGAGCCGCCGGCGGCAAGAGCGCCTGCACGTCCCCATCGAGCTCCACGCCTTCCGCTTGCGCAGGAGGGTACGCGAAACCCTCGTGGCAGACGGGAACCGGCGTCCCCGGCGACAGCAAGCGCGACCTGCCTGACGTGTCTCTGTTCGCCAGCAATGGTTTTGTCGGCAACTTCTACATGATGTGCGAACGGGACGCCTCGAATGGCCCGTGCAGCACGTCGAATTTTCTCGGCATCGGTGGCACGTCCGCAGCCGCGCCTGCTTTTGCCGGGCTGCTCGCGCTCGTGGATGAGAAAGCGGGCGCGCGCCAGGGCAATGCCAACTATATCTTCTACAAACTGGCGTCGAAGTCAGGTAACACGTGTCCGTCGGCGGCAAACCCCGCCAGCACGTGCATCTTTTACGATATTCCGACCGGTTCGACGATCGCGATGCCGTGCCTGGCCGGTACGGCGAACTGCACGGCCTCCGGAAGCCATCAGTACGGGGTGCTTCCCGGGTACGCAACGACCGCGGGCTACGATTTGGCCACGGGGCTCGGCACGGTGAATGCAAACAATCTGGTGAACGAGTGGAGCTCGGTCAGCAACACTCCTTCAACCACCACACTGACGCTGAACGGCGGTAATCCGGTCAACATCACGCATGGGAGTTCGGTGCCGGTTTCGGTTTCGGTGGCTCCGAATTCTCCGGTGCCGACGGGCGATGTCGCCTTGCTGGCGATGCAAATCGGAAATTCGACGAACTTCGGCACGCTCACGTTGAGCAGCGGAACGGCCTCGGCTTCGGTCAACACGCTGCCGGGTGGCGCGTCATACAGCGTGCAGGCGCGCTACGCGGGCGATGCGAACTACGAGGCCAGCGATTCGAACGCCGTTACCGTCACCGTAAGTCCCGAGGCCAGCAAAACCGGCCTGGGAATCATCACGTTCGACCCGGTCAGCGGGCACGTCATCAATACGAACGCGACAAACTTTGCCTACGGATCGTCATACATGCTGCGGTCAGACGTGACGAACAGCGGCGGCACGACTTGCTTCAACGCTACAGCAAAAAGCGTGGCCTACCCGTGTCCGACGGGCTCCGTGACGCTTACCGACAATGGCGCAGCGCTCGGCGGAGGCACGTTTGCGTTGAACAGCCAGGGCTACACGGAATTTCAGGCCATCCAGTTGACCGGAGGCACGCACGCGCTCGCCGCCAACTACAGCGGCGACAACAGCTATTCCGCCAGTTCCGGCTCCGCTTCCGTCACCGTCACCCCCGCGCCCACCACCACAACGATCACGAGTTCAAATTCCCCAGCCATCATTGGCGTGCCCTTTACGATCGGTGTCCAAACGCAGTCAAATAGTTCCGGTGTCGCCCCAACTGCGAACTATACGGTTTTTGACGGCACGACGGCTCTTCCCACGACAGTTTTTTCCACGACGCCCCAATCGCAATCGGGAGTGGTTTCTTTATATACTGCGCTGAGTGTGACCCTCGCGGCGCCAGCCGGTCAGCACACGCTCTCGGTTCACTATAACGGCGACGTAAACTACGGCACATCGGTGTCCAGCACCGCCAGCGTGAACGCCCTCTACCCGGCGACCCTGACGCTGACGGCGACGCCGACTAGTATCGTCTATGGTCAGGGAAATGTCGTAACCCTTACGGCGACCTTGAGCACGAGCAACCCGGCGAGCAACGCCGCCTTAAAGCCAACCGGCGCGATTTCCCTTTCTGGTTCGGCCGGCACGGTCAACGGTATACCGACTGTAACGGCGATTCAGGATTCGAACGGGAACTGGGAACTGCAAGCGACAACCACATTGACGCCTCAGCAAACCGGGCAAATCTATGCGAACTACGTCGGAGACGCAAACTACGAAGGCTCGAGCGCGTCTACTACGATCTTTGTGGCTGTTCCCGACTTCAGCTTCTCAAGCTCCGCACCCATGGTCATCACGGCCGGGCAAACAGGGAGCACCACCATTACTGTTACCCCACTCACCAGCTACATCACCACGGTCAGTCTGAATTGTTCCAACGTGGCCTTTTACGGAGAGACGTGCAGCATCTCGCCGCAGCAATTGACTCTCACGAATGGCGCGCCGGGAACGGCGACACTGACCATCAGTACGATAGCTCCGTCCTCGACATTGACAGCCGTGACGCTTCCGCATCCATGGCCCGGGCGCCCTTCTTTTCCGGACCTGCGCGGAGTCTGGTGGGCTTTGAGCAGTTTGGCTGCGTTTGCGGCGTTACTGTTGTTTTCAACGCCCCAGTACCGGCGTTTCAAAGGCTTTGCCGCAGGTTTCACCGTGCTCTGCCTTGTGGCTTTCTTGATCGGCTGTGGCGGGGGCAGTGGAACTGGTGGTGGAAATGGAGGTGGAAATGGCGGACAAGCCACCTATCTGCCAACCAAGACGACCCTAACTGCCTCGATGGGCAAGGTCCCTGCAGGCTCGAGCGTAACCCTGACAGCTAACGTCACTTCCACAAACACCGTCAACGGTATGGTCGATATCGCTTGGCCAAACTGTGGTGGCGTTGGAATTAATCAGAACCTGGTCAACGGAACCGCCCAGGCACAAGTCTCGTCGGTCTCCGTTGGAGGCCCTGGAGCGTGTAGTATTTCGGCGGGATATTTTGGGGACCCGCTCGATCAGCCGTCGCAGAGCGGAAATATTGAGATTGTTTTTGCCGGCAACTCATCGCAGGGCATCGGCGGGCAAATCAGTGGGCTCTTTCACTTCACTTCCGTTAATGTAACGCTCCAATAGCCGTATCGGTTTGAGGAAGACGTTTTACTCTCCTCGTAGCGTCGCGGCAAGCAGGAATCAAGCGCGGTTCACTCTGGGTCGGCGAAGCGCTCAGGCGAAGGAAAAAGCGAAACAGGCGAAGAAAAAGCTAATCGCGACACGGCCAAAATTAGAAATCAACCCGACCGCTTACAGACAAACGAGGAACAATTTTCTAACCGCGACAGTCACGGGTTTTTGCTTCGCCCCATTTTCACTCACGCCACAGTTATAGTACCGCGCACCGTTAGCCGCGGCGGGACCTTCTTCAGGCCTGCGACTCCGCCGCGGAACTTTGTGTTGATTGCGTGCTGCAGCAACGCTATCCTGCAGAGCCAAAGCGATGCGAAGCGCGCTGCGATGGACGGGGATTGGGCTGCTGGCGATTCTGGTGATCGCTCTTGGAGCGGGCTGCTATTTCATGGGCCCGCGCAACCTGTATGGCTTCCTGCGTTATGCGCTGCCGCAATGGCACAACGGCAACCTGCGCGTGGGCGATCCCACGCCCGATGCTACGCTCTACTCACTCGACGGGCATTCAAGTTTCCACATTCGCGATCACATCGGGCAGCGCCCGCTTGTCCTGATCTTCGGCAGCTACACTTGACCGGTATTCCGGCAGCAGATCGGTGATCTGGTGAAGATGTACGATCAATACAAAGACCGCGCCGATTTTCTGGCCGTGTACATCCGCGAGGCGCACCCACTCGATGAGTGGGAGATGAAATCGAATCTCGACCAAAACGTCTGCTACCCGCAGCCGAAAACGCTGCCGCAGCGCGCGGCCATAGCCAACGATTTCGTCAAGCGCTTCAAATTTCCGATTCCGCTCGGAATCGACGCGATGAGCGACCACGGCGACCACCTCTACGGCGGATGGCCCGAGCGCATCTACGTGATCGACGAATCGGGCAAGATCGTCTATCGCGGTGGCCTCGGCCCGTTCAATTACCATCCCGCGGAAGTCAGCGCGTGGCTTGCCCACCGCTTCCCCGAAGTCCACACAGCCAAGCTCGTGCATTAGCCACCGCCCTCGGTTGAGCATCGGAGCCGTGCTGCGCTGAAGCCCGCGGATACCAGGTGCCACGATCTAACGAGGTGCCGTTCGACGGCCCGTGCCAGCCTCGGCGGAACTTTGTGTTGATCGTCTGCCGCAGCAACGCTATCCTGCAGAGCCAAAGCAATGCGACGAGCGCTGAAATGGACGGGGATTGGGCTGCTGGCGATTCTGGTGATCGCCTTCGGAGTGGGCTGCTACTTCATGGGCAGCCCGAAGGATCTGTACGGTTTCCTGCGCTACGCGCTGCCTCAGTGGCATAGCGGCAATCTGCGCGTCGGCGATCCCGCGCCTGACGTTACGCTCTACTCGCTCGACGGGAATTCCACCTTCCGCATTCGCGACCATGTCGGCCGGCGGCCGCTGGTCCTGATTCTGGGCAGCTATACTTGACCGCCGTTCCGCCGCCAGATCGGCGATCTGGTGAAGATGTACGATCAATACAAAGACCGCGCCGATTTTCTGGCCGTGTACATCCGCGAAGCGCACCCACTCGATGAGTGGGAGATGAAATCGAATCTCGACCAGAACGTCTGCTACCCGCAGCCGAAAACGCTGCCGCAGCGCGTGGCCATAGCCAATGATTTCATCAAGCGCTTCAAATTTCCGATTCCGCTCGGAATCGACGCGATGAGCGACCACGCCGACCACCTCTACGGCGGGTGGCCCGAGCGTCTCTACGTGATCGACGAATCGGGCAAGATCGTCTATCGCGGTGGCCTCGGCCCGTTCAATTACCATCCCGCGGAAGTCAGCGCGTGGCTTGCCCACCGCTTCCCCGAAGTCCACACGGCCAAGCTGGTGAAGTAAGGGCCGCAGGCTCCAACTTTCCAGCTCGGATGGTACCTGCCAGTCTCGTGTTTCGATTTCAATGTGGCGGCGGGTTCAGCCCGGCAGGGTGTGCTGCTAAACGGGGGTGATTGTCTTGGGCTAGAGACGAGCAGGACGAACCGGAACTCGGGAGGTTGCTGTTTACTTTTGCCCTAGCAGTTGCTTCTTGATTTTGACCTGGTAGAGATACTCTTCGTGCGCTTCGATGAACCAGAGCTTCTGCTCCAGCGTCCACTTCATATCTTCGCAGACGGAGCACAGCGGCGGATTGGTCGCGTAATAGCTCAACTGTCCGATGAGGATCCTCTTGCCGTTCTGGGTTAACGTGCGTGCTCCCGTCGGCATCTTCCCCGTTCCCGGCCATCCACATTCTGGGCAGTTCATGATGGGGTCTCCCGTTCCGGCTTACTGCTGGAATCCTGAGCCAATTGCGACAATGCTGTTATGCCGCAGACCGGCGCGGGCGTGAATGGGACACAAGTGGCCTTTCTGACCCCGTTCGTACGCCCCACTTTTGGGACTTTAGTTTGGCAATCGACTAGTACTGTCCTAAGGCTGCTAAGAGCGGAAGGTGGTCTTCGCCTTTGATCTCGCTCTGGTTACTGCTTCGCACTAGAATAGCCCCAATATGCTGGCCTGGATGATTCCGGCGATTCCGACGGGCGCCGACTTGACTGCGTTCCTGCTGGTGATTTCGTTCTCGGCCGGACTGAACGTATACGCGACCGTCGCGATGCTCGGGATCCTTTCCCGAACCGGAGCGCTGACTCTTCCGCAGAGTCTTCACCCGGTCGCCAACACGTACGTAATGGCGGCGTGCGCGGTGCTCTTTCTGGTGGAATTCGTCGCGGACAAGATTCCGGTTTTCGACTTGTTCTGGAACGCGCTGCAAACGTTCGTGCGCGTGCCCGTGGCGGCGGTGCTGGCGTACGGCGCAACGTCGCAATTGCCCAAGGGCGAGCAGCTCATCGCGACACTCCTCGGCGCACTGGTTGCGTTCGCAGCCCATGGCGGCAAAGTGGCGGCGCGCGCGGCGGTGACTCATTCGCCCGAGCCTTTTTCCAACATCGCGTTGAGTTTAGGCGAGGATACCGCGGTGGTTTTCCTGACTTGGCTCGCCACGCGGCATCCCTACGCGTCGGCGGCTGTCGTGGTGGTCATGCTTGCGCTGATCGTGCTGACGATCCGCTTCGTCTGGCGCGCAATGCGCCAGTTGTTTGGAGGCCCGCGGGAGACGCTTCGGCCGCATCCCGTGCGGTAGAGTCCTCGCTGCGCGAGACTCGGACGGGAATTCCGTCGCCCGGTCAAAGGGCGCAGCGAGCAGCGCCCCTACAGTGAGCAAGTGCGGCGACGAGCGCGATTGCCGTGCAGCTTTACTGCGTGTTGGGGCGGGCGAACGCCAGGGTGAGGAGTGTTTTCTGCTCGAGTTCGTGCGCTTTGTGCGAGCCCGTAGCCGGGCTGGCGGACGCTGACCGCTTGACGGAAAGCACAGCGCGGTCGCGCGCCAGCCGTTCCAGGCGCGGCATCAGGAATGCGAGCGCGCCCATATTGGCCGGTTCTTCCTGCACCCAGACGAATTCGCGCGCTTTGTGGTGGCGGTCCATTTCGGCGGCTAGTTCGGCCTCGGGCAGGGGATAGAGCTGTTCAAGGAATACGATCGCCGTAGACGCGCTCTTGCGGCGTTTGCGTTCGGCTACGAGTTCGTGGCCGATTTTCCCGGTGCAGAGCAGGACGCGCGAGGCCGAGCCGTCGCCTGCGTCAGGAATGACGGGACGGAAGCGTGGCGCCGCCAAATCCGCCAGCGTCGAGGAAGCCGCCGGATGGCGCAGCATGCTCTTCGGCGTGAACACGACGAGCGGTTTGCGCCACGAGCGCAGCGCTTGCCGCCGCAGCAGGTGAAAATACTGCGCCGCGTTCGACGGCTGGCAGACCTGGATGTTGTCGCGCGCCGCAAGTTGCAGGAAGCGTTCGACGCGAGCGCTCGAATGTTCCGGGCCTTGCCCTTCGTAACCGTGCGGCAGAAGGAGCACGACTCCGGAAAGCAAATTCCACTTGTCCTCCCCCGCGGAGACGAATTGGTCGATGATGGTCTGCGCGCCGTTGGCAAAATCGCCGAACTGCGCCTCCCACAACACCAGGGCCTCGGGAAAATCGCGGCTGAACCCATACTCGAAGCCGAGTACGGACGCCTCTGAAAGCGTCGAGTTGTAGATTTCGAACCACGCGGGATCGGCGGCTAGATGTTCGAGCGGAACGTAGTTCTCTTCATTCTCGATGTCGATGAGCGCCGCATGCCGCTGGTTGAAGGTGCCGCGGCGCGTATCCTGGCCGCTCAAGCGCACCGGAACGCCTTGTTTGAGTAATGAGCCGAAGGCGAGCGCTTCCGCCATACCGAAATCGATGGGCCGCTTGCCGCGCGCCATTTCCAGGCGCTGCTCGAGCAATTTTTTCACCTTGGGGTGGACGTGGAAGCCATTCGGATAGCTGGCGACTGCTTCCCCGATGGACGTCGACTCCGCCTCCGGAACTCCGGTTTGAACTTCGAATGCCGCGTCGTACCGGCCTCCCTGGAAGCGATCCCAGTAGGCGGGCAACTGGCGCAACGGCGGGTTCTTCTCGAGTTCGACGGCCCGTTTCTGAGCTGCGTCGAATTCGTCGTGCACCTGCCGCACGACGGGATCGGCGTCGATGCCCGCCGCATCCGCGTAGCTCTTCCAGGGCGCAGGCTGAGCTTCGATTTTGCGGTAGCGCAGCGGCTGCGTGATCGTCGGATCGTCCACCTCGCTGTGGCCGTGCTTGCGGTAGCCGATCAGATCGATAACGACGGGCGTCCCGAAGCGATAGCGGTAATCGGCGGCGATTCGTCCCACGCGCACGACTGCATCGGGATCGCCTGAGTTCACGTGGAAGATCGGAACGGGCAGGCGCTTGGCGAGGTCAGAAGAAAATCGGGACGAATGCAGTTCGCGCGGAACGGTCGTAAAGCCAATCAAATTGTTGATGATGATATTCACCGAACCGCCCACCGTGAAACCTTCCACCATGGCCATGTTCAAGGTTTCCGCCCAGATGCCCTGGCCCGCAAACGCCGCGTCGCCATGCATCAGAATCGGAATCACGCGCTGGCGGCCCACTTCGCCGAAGCGTTTCTGCTTGGCACGAGCGCGTCCCACGGCTACGGGATCGACGGCTTCGAGGTGGCTCGGATTCGAGACCAGATGAATGGCCAGCTCGCGGCCATTCGCGGCCGCGAACGTGCCTGTCGCGCCCATATGGTATTTCACGTCGCCGCCGCCGAGGACGCTGCGCGGATCGACGTCCTCGAATCGCGCGAACACTTCCGCCGGATCGCGCCCCACGACATGCACCATCACGTTCAGGCGGCCGCGATGGCTCATGGCCATGACGGCTTGCTCGGCGCCTTCGTCCGCCGCCGCATTGAGGATCGAATCCAGTAGAGGCAGGAGCGCCGCTTCGCCTTCGAGCGAATAGCGCTTTGTCCCCAGATAGCGGGTCTGGAGAACATGCTCGAAAACATCCGCGCGAATCAGCAATTCCAGGATGCGCGCGCGGTCCGGCTCGGCGGCTTCCGATTCCATGCGCTCCTGCACCCACTGCCGCCGCTCGGGATCGGGAATGTGCATGAACTCCGCACCAATCGTGCCGCAATAAACGTTGCGCGCCGCTTCGGCGTCCGCGCCCGAAACGTCGAGTTCCGGCATAGCGACCGATTCGAGATCGCCCAGCGGATCGAGGTCCGCCTGCAAGTATCCCCAGCG
>DATGHM010000051.1:0-7307 GCA_035307985.1 Candidatus Acidiferrales bacterium | reverse complement strand
CTCTGCAAAACTGGTTTCCAAGAACCTAGATGCCGGAAAAGACTTACGACCATAACCAGATCGAGCTGAAGTGGCACGAGCAATGGCTCGCTGAGCCTGGTCTCTACAAAGCCGAAGAGAACTCGGACAAGCCGAAGTATTACGTGCTCGAGATGCTGCCTTACCCGAGCGGCGCGCTGCACATTGGGCACGTGCGCAACTACTCGATCGGCGATGCGCTGGCGCGCTATATGTGGATGCGCGGGTATAACGTGCTGCATCCCATGGGGTGGGACGCGTTCGGCCTGCCCGCCGAAAATGCCGCCATCCAGAATCAGCGGCCGCCGCGCGAATGGACGCTTTCCAACATCGAAAAAATGAAGCGCACGCACCGCCGCTTCGCCTTTTCGTACGACTGGGATCGCGAAGTCACCACCTGCGAGCCCGAGTATTACCGCTGGAACCAGTGGTTCTTCCTGCGCATGATGGAGCGAGGCCTGGCTTATCGTAAACAGGCGCTGGTGAACTGGTGTCCGCAATGCGCGACCGTCCTCGCCAATGAGCAGGTGGTCGATGGCTGCTGCTGGCGTCATGAGACCACGCTGGTCGAGCAGCGCGCATTGGAACAATGGTTTCTGCGCACCACCGTCTATGCGGATGAACTGCTGCGGGACATCGCCCAACTGGAAGGCGGATGGCCCGAGCGCGTGCTCACCATGCAGCGCAACTGGATCGGACGCAGCGAAGGCGCGGAAGTCGATTTCACGATCGATGGCTACGGTCCGGTGCGTGTGTTTACCACCAGGATCGATACTATTTACGGCGCGACTTGCATGATCCTCGCGCCTGAGCACGATATCGTTTCAGCGAAGCTCGATGGGAAAATGCAGGCGGCCGCGAAGAAGATGGTCGACGCGCGCGCGCAGCAGGGCCCGGGGGACGTCGAAAAAGAGGGTTTCGATACCGGTCTTCGCGCCATCAATCCTTTCAGCGGCGAAGCCATTCCCGTTTGGGTGGGCAACTTTGTCCTGATGGGCTACGGGACCGGCGCCATCATGGCCGTGCCCGCGCACGATCAGCGCGATTTTGAATTCTGCCGGAAATACGGGATTAACATCCGGCCGGTGATTCGCCCGGCAAACGCAGAGATTCAGGATCCGGCTACGATGACGGAGGCGTCGGGCGATTACGGGATCGTCGAGAATTCCGGACCGTTCAGCGGCCTGACGAGCGAAGACGCGCGCCGCGAGATGTCGGCATTCGCGGAGCAGAAAGTCTTCGGCAAAGCCGCGATCACATATCGGCTCAAGGATTGGGGTGTTTCCCGCCAGCGGTACTGGGGGACGCCGATCCCGGTGATCCACTGTCCCGTAGACGGCGTGGTTCCGGTGCCCGACGACCAGCTGCCCGTGCTGCTTCCGCGGCAGATTCAAATTACCGGCAAGGGGCGTTCGCCGCTCGATGAAGTTCCTGAATTTGTGAATGTGGCTTGTCCGAAGTGCGGCGGGCCGGCGCGGCGCGAGACCGACACGATGGATACGTTTGTCGATTCGAGTTGGTACTTCTACCGGTACTGCGATGCGAAGAACTCCGCCGCGCCATTCGACAAGAAGAAGATCGACTATTGGTTCCCGATCGACCAGTACATCGGCGGCGTGGAGCACGCGATCCTGCATTTGATTTACTCCCGCTTCTGGACGAAGATGATGCGCGACATCGGGCTCACGACGTGCGACGAACCCGTGCGCAAGCTCTTCACGCAGGGAATGGTGATTCGCAACGGAGCGAAGATGTCGAAGTCGAAGGGCAATGTGGTGGCCGCCGATGAGGTTGCGGACAAACACGGAGCGGATACGGCCCGGCTCTTCGCTCTTTTCGCCGCGCCGCCGGAGAAGGACGTCGACTGGATCGATGCGGGCGTCGAAGGCATTTACCGTTTTTTGGGCCGCATCTACAGGTTCGCCACGCGCAATTTGCCGGTTTCGGAAGGCATGGGCGATGGGGCTTTATCCGGACAAGGCTCGGCGGACGCGAAGATTCTGGGCAAACTGCATCGCACGCTCAGGAAGATCACCGGGGATTTCGACAGCCGCTGGCACTTCAATACTTCCATTGCCGCGATTATGGAGCTGGTGAATGAGATGTATCTCGAAGAGGCGCACATCTCACCGGCGGCGATGACGCAAACGATTGAAATCCTGACGCTGATGCTGGCTCCGTTCGCCCCCTATCTCGCCCAGGAGCTGTGGGAAGAGCAGGGCGGCGCCGGACCTGTGTTCAAACAGCCGTGGCCGGATTTCGATCCCGAGCTGGCACGCGAATCCGAGGTTGAGATCGTGGTTCAGATCAACGGAAAGGTGCGCGCCCGGCTGATCGTTCCCGCGGGCACGGACGCGCGGGGTTTGACAAGCGTGGCGGAAGATGACGACAAAATCCAGGCGCTGGTGGCGGGGAAGACGATCGTCAAGGTGATCGCCGTTCCGGACAGGCTGATCAATCTGGTGGTGAAATAGAGGATCGTGAAGTTGAAGGGCTGGAATGGTACAATCGCGTCTCAACCCTTGCAGATGGTTGAAATTGCGGTAATTGTTTCGCAACAGGCGCTTGGGGGGCGCCGGGCGTGCTCGATTTCATCATTCTCCGGACTATATTCGTTCTGATTCTGGGTGTCAGCGCCGGGTATTTCCGACCTTCGGACACACCGTTCTGGCCTGCGGCCCTGGTGGGGTCGGCACTGGGCGTGCTCGCCATCATTCTGGAGCGCCGCATCGCGCGCATCACCTTGGAGCGCCTGTTTGGCGTGGTTTTCGGGATGGTTGCAGGGTTGTTCTGCGCCGCGCTGGTCAGCCTGGTGATCGGCCAGGCCGGCGCTACGAACATGATGCACTTCGTGCAGGTGGTTTGCCTGCTGCTTTTTGCCTACGTAGGCGCGGTGACGGGGGCGTCAAAAGGCGAACTGCTGAATCTTTCCGCGTTGGGAGGGCTTTTCGGAAGCGAGTCGGATAACCGCGCCAACATGAAGATTCTCGATACCAGCGTCATCATCGACGGCCGCATAGCCGATATCGCGGACACCGGATTTCTGGACGGCATGCTCGTGGTTCCGCAATTCGTTCTGCACGAGCTTCAAATGGTCGCCGATTCGCCCGATTCCATGAAGCGCAATCGGGGCCGGCGGGGGCTCGATGTCCTGCAGCGGATACAGAAGATGGCGCATCTGAAGGTGCAGATCGTGAATGAGGATTTTCCCCAGGTGTCTGAAGTGGACATGAAGCTGATCGAACTTGCGAAGGTTTACAAGTGCAAGATCATGACTAACGATTTCAATCTCAACAAGGTCGCGCACGTGCGCGGCGTGGAGGTCCTGAACATCAACGAACTGGCGAATTCCGTCAAGCCCATCGTGCTTCCCGGCGAATTGATGCGCGTGTTCATTCTCAAGGAAGGCAAGGAATACAACCAGGGCGTGGCGTATCTGGACGACGGTACGATGGTGGTGGTCGATAACGCGCGGCGCATGATTTCGAAAACCATCGACATCTCCGTGACCAGCGTTCTGCAAACGACCGCCGGGAAGATGATTTTCGGCAAGTACGACGAGCGCGCGCAGACGGCCGCGGCCACAGCCGGAGCGGCCGCGACTTTGGAACGGCGCGAGCTTCCTCCGCGTCGGGAACAGGCAGTGGGAGAAGACTGATCGTGGCTTCAACAGCCTCAAGGAACTGCCTGGGACATCCGGAGATCCGCCGATCGTGAAAACCGCCGTCATCCTTCCGGCAGCCGGCTTCGGCACTCGAATGGCGCGCGGCTCGGCTCCGCTCGCCGCCGAAACAACGGGCACCAGCCGCAAGCAGTTCATGCTGCTCGAGGGTGCGCCCATACTCGTGCATACGGCTCGCAAGTTCGTCGCATCCCCGATGGTGACCGATATCGTGGTTGCTGTGCGCGAAGAGGAAATCGAGTGGGTGGAAGAGATGCTGCGTAAAGAAGGGCGCGGGCTGCTTGGCTCTTTGCGCGTGGTGGCGGGCGGCAATACGCGGCAGGAATCCGTCGAGAAAGCCTTTGCGGCGCTCGATCCGGATACCGATATCGTCGCAGTCCACGATGCGGTACGGCCGTTCGTGGATCTTGACACGATTCGCCGGGTGATCGAAGAAGCCGCGCTGAACGGCGCCGCGATTGTCGGAATCGTTCCAGTGGACACGGTCAAGCAGGTCAGCGGGGCGCAGGCCGGAGGCGCGAAAGTGCGCGCGACCATTTCGCGTGAGCGGCTTATACTTGCGCAGACCCCGCAGGTTTTTCGCTACGACGTTTTGCGGCGCGCGTTTGAGGCGGCTACGCGGGATAATTTCTCGGGCACGGATGAATCGAGCCTCGTCGAACGTCTGGAACAAGTTGAGATCAGCGTGATTCTCGGCAGCGAGCGCAATATCAAGATCACGCGGCCCAGCGATATGGATCTCGCCCGGCTCTTCTTCGAGCAGGAAACCGCACGCCATTGAGGCCTCGCATCGGGCAGGGCTGGGACGTTCACCGCATCGCCGCGGGGCGTCCGCTCATTCTTGGCGGAGTCACGATTCCTTCCGAATTCGGTCTCGCCGGGCACTCCGACGCGGATGTTCTCTCGCATGCGGTTACCGATGCCATTCTCGGCGCGGTCGCGGCGGGGGACATCGGAATGCATTTCCCCGACACCGATCCACGCTGGAAAGGCTGCGACAGTCTGGAATTTCTGCGGCATGCCTGCGATCTCGCGACGCAGGCCGGATTTAAGATCGCGAACGTGGATTCGACCGTGATACTGGAGCGCCCGAAACTGAAAGACTACAGGCTCGCCATACGCGAATCGTTGGCTAAAGCAATGACGCTCGATATCGGGCGCGTTTCGGTAAAGTTTAAGACCGCGGAAGGCGTGGGGCCGGTAGGCGAAGGTCAATCCGCCGAGGCGCACGCCGTCGTGCTTTTGTCGGAAAATGAGCCGCATGGCGTTAAACAAACTTGAGCTGTACGAGAAGCTGGTGGCCACCAATCCGAAGGTGGAACGCCAGGGCGCAACCGTGCCTTACACATCGTTGAACGGCCATATGTTCAGCTACCTCAGCAAAGAAGGCAAGCTGGAACTCAGGCTGCCGGCCGGGGAGCGCGAAGCGTTTCTTAAGAAATACAAGGCCACATTGTGCGAGGCGTATGGAAAGGTTCAGCCCGAATATGTCGAGGTTCCCGATTCGCTGCTGTCCTCGACGCAGGAGTTGAAGAAATACTTCGATATGAGTTACGCCTACGTAAGCTCCCTCAAGCCGAAAGCCACCACAAAGAGTTTCTCTCGCAAAGACGCAAAGCCGCAGAGGAAAACATAAGCTTGCATGTCTTTGCGGCTTTGGAACGCCAGTAAACTGGCGAATCTCGTGGAGTGAAAGGAATCCACCATGTGAATTACCCGTTCAACATGTAGCCGAACGAGCGTGGAGCGGAGCGATCTGCTTGGCGAAGTCTCGTGAAGCGAACCTGCGAGCCGTAACGCAAGTGAACCCGATTCGGCCTCGTGACGCAAAGTGAAAGACGGCCAGCCTGCCAAAGATGGTGAAGCCTGCCACCGGTGGTGAAGAAAACGGGAGCGGTATATCACCGGGCTTTCCGGGGTAGTTGGGGACAGCGCGCAGGGAAAGATTCGTTGAGGAAACTGGGAGACCCGGCGGTGTGGGAGCGGCAACGCAACCAACGTCTGCGGGAATACATAACCGCAAGGCGGCGCCGGCCGGGAGTCGGAGAGGCCCATAGTAGCTGAGAAGCGGGTAACGACCGTGGAGCGAAGGGGCCTTACTGAAAACACGCTGATGTAAGAGGAAGGGAGAGCCGCTTGGAAGGAATTCCGGTTACGGAACAATGGCAGCATATCGAAGCCCTGAATAAGCAGGCGAGCGAAGACGGACTGCCAGATAAACTCTCTCAGCTGAGACGGAAGCTGGGCCAAAAGGCCAAGCAGGAGCCGAACTTCCGATTCTATGTTTTATATGACCGGATCTTTCGGCGCGATGTGCTGGAGGCTGCATGGAAACGGGTGCGAGCCAACAAGGGCGCGCCCGGTGTGGACGGCGTGAAGATTGAAGAGATCGAAGCGTCGGAAGCGGGTGTGAAGGGGTTCCTCGACGAAATCGAGGCGTCGTTGCGCACCAAAACCTATGCGCCGAAAGCGGTACGGCGCGTCTACATACCGAAAGCGAACGGGAAGTTGAGGCCGTTGGGAATACCGACGGTGCTTGACCGGGTAGTGCAGATGGCAACCCTGTTAATACTGGAGCCGATCTTCGAAGAAGATTTTGAAGATTGTTCCTATGGGTTCCGTCCGGGCCGCTCGGCGCACCAGGCGCTGGAAGAGATACGCGGTCACATCAAGGCCGGGTATCAGGCGGTGTACGACGCGGATCTGAAAGGCTACTTCGATACGATTCCGCATGACAAGCTGATGGCCTGCGTGCGGATGCGGGTGGTGGATCGGTCGGTACTGAAACTCATTCGGATGTGGCTGGAGACCCCAGTCGTGGAACCGGGCGGGAAGGGTGGCGAACCGGCGAAGTGGAACCGCCCGCAGAAGGGGACGCCACAGGGAGGAGTCATTTCACCTCTGCTGGCGAACCTGTATTTGCACTGGTTCGACAAGGCCTTCCATCGGCCTGACGGACCAGCCCAATGGGCAAAGGCGAAGTTAGTGCGGTATGCCGACGATCTGGTCGTGCTGGCGCGCTATCAAAGTCCGAAGCTGATTGGGTTCATCGAATCGAAGCTGGAGACCTGGCTGGATCTGGAAATCAACCGGGAGAAAACACGAGTGGTGAAACTGAACGAGGAAGGGGCCAGTCTGGACTTTCTGGGCTACACATTCCGCTATTACGACGATCTGAAAGGACGCGGATGGCAGTACCTGAATGTGTTTCCGTCGGCAAAGGCGCTGAAACGAGAACGGGATAAGCTGCACGAGAAGACAAATTATCGGCAGTGTTACAAACCAATCCCGGAACGGGTGGAGGACCTGAACCGGCATCTGAAAGGTTGGGCGAACTACTTCCAGTTCGGCTATCCGCGCGAGGCATTCCGGGAGATCAACACGTACGTTCGATACCGTTTGGAGCAGCATCTCAAACGGCGCAGCCAGCGGCCCTTCCGTCCGCCGGAAGGAGTCAGCTTTAACGACCACTTCAAGAAGCTTGGGCTGGTCTACCTTTAAGCACGCAACCGCGCAACTGCCTGTGCATGCCCGAGGCGAGAGTCTTCAGGTGAGCCGGATGCGGGAAATCCGCCCGTCCGGTTCGACGAGGGGAGAGTGGGTCGCG
>DATGHM010000050.1:0-37467 GCA_035307985.1 Candidatus Acidiferrales bacterium | reverse complement strand
CTGCGCGGAAGCGCGGGCGCGGCAAGCAGCGCCCCTGCGAACGTCAATAATGGCAACCACTAAACAAGACTATTACGAACTGCTGGGAGTTCCGCGCAAGGCTTCCGTGAAGGAAATTCGCGGGGCCTATCGCAAACTCGCACGCAAGTATCACCCTGACTTGAACCCCGGCGACAAGTCCGCCGAGGAGAAATTCAAGCAGATCCAGGAAGCGTACGACGTCCTTTCGGATACGAAAAAGCGCCAGATGTACGATCAGTTCGGTTTCAATACTCCGGGGCCGGGCGCGCCGCCGCCGGGAGCAGGCTATGGCGGCTCTCCGGAGGACATTTACTTCGACTTCGGCGGCTTCGATTTTGGCGGAGCGGAAACGCAAGGCGGCGCAGGCGGAACGAGCTTTCGCGACCTCTTCAGCCAGTTTTTCCGAGGGGCAAACGCCGCTCGCGCCACGAGCGAGCGCGAGCCCGGCAGCGATCTGGAGTTTCAGATCGACATCTCATTCGCCGAGGCCATGCACGGCACCACCAAGAAGCTGAACATCACGCGCCTCGACGTTTGCCCGGTGTGTCACGGTTCAGGCGCCGCGCCCGGAGACGAGAAAACCTGCCCGACCTGCGGCGGGACCGGCCAGGTTACGCAGGTCAGCGGAAAGATGCGCTTTCAGATTACCTGCTCGCGCTGCGGCGGCACGGGAAAGCTTCGCTCGGTGTGCCGCAACTGCGGCGGCGAAGGCCGCGTTGCGCGCGTCGACACGCTGGAAGTGCGCATCCCGCCGGGTGCGAAAACCGGCTCTCGCGTGCGTGTCGCCGGCCGGGGTAATGCAGGAACGCACGGCGGCCCTCCGGGCGACCTCTACATCATCACGAACGTCCAGCCGCATCCGTTCTTCGAACGGCGGGGCGACGATCTATACACTGTGGTTCCCGTTACGGTGACCGAAGCGTCCCTCGGGGCGAAAGTGGAAGTACCGACGATCGACGGCCGCGCGCAGGTGCGCATTCCGCCGGGAACGGACAGCGGCAAGAAACTTCGTTTGCGCGAAAAGGGCGCTCCATCGGCTGGGCGTCCGGGGAAGCGAGGCGACCAGATCATCGAAGTGCAGGTTGTCGTGCCGCGGCCGGAAGACGAGCGCGTGCGCCAACTGCTTCGCGAACTGGGAAAGATCGACCACGAAGACCCGCGGCGCGAGATTTTCGCTCACGCCGTCGTGTAACTCGAGATTATCGGAACGAGGCATCGAGGAATAAACCTATGGCTCGCGCAAAGAAAAAAGCGAGAGCGGGGTACATGATCAGCGCCGTAGCGGAACTGTACAAACTTCACCCGCAGACGCTCCGGCTCTACGAACGCGTCGGCCTGCTCAAGCCTTCGCGCTCGCAAGGCAACACCCGCCTTTACACGGATGCCGATCTCGAGCGCCTCGAAGTGATCCTGAATCTGACGCGCGAACTGGGCGTGAACCTGGCCGGGATCGATATCATCCTGAACATGCGGGACAAAATGGCGGAAATGCAGGAAGAAATGGAAGCGTTCATCAAGTTCGTGCGCAACGAGGTGGCGCGCGACCTGACCGCCGAGAATCGGCGGACCACTCGCAACGCGATTGTCCGCGCCGCCCCCCGCCAGGCGATCCGCGTCGAGAAGTGATAATTCGGTCCGGCTCAACATTCGATTCGGTCACGGCTGAAAAGGACGCTGAAGGAGCTTGAACTGCTTTTGGGTTTGCAGCCTCCATTGACGCTTCGAATAGCGTTTAGCGAACTGGCGAGGCATGGTTGTCTTACTAACCTCCTGTCGTGCGGTGACGCCGCCTCGCCACGAACCACGAGGCGACAGTCTTTCTTCCAGCCTATTCGGGACGTAATTTCCTTTAGCGAATGGGGATGGTCAAATGGACTTTTTGGCCTTTCCGTTAAAACCTGGCTCCACTTCGCTCCGTGTTGGGCGAAGTACAATCGCCGCTCCGGCTTTGCCCTCCTGCTTTCCACAGACAGGTGAAGATTCACAGTGAGCGTGCGCTTGCCGTTCGTTCGCGGTGCGCTTATTCTTGCGCCATGGCCCGAGCCGATTGCCCCACGTGTGGCGGAAGCGGATGGAAAGTGGTGGAGCGGACAACCGAAGGCGCGCAGCCGGTTGCCGCCGATCGGCCCGGCACCGGCAGTTCCGGCGAGCCGAAGATGGTGTGGGCTGTGCCGTGTAACTGCACGGAGGGCGATCGAAGCGAGCGCGTTTTCATCCGAGCACGTATCCCCGAACGCTACCGCGACTGCGATTTCGACAGCTTTCGCACGGATTTGTACGACCACGGCTCCGCCAGCACGTGGACCGACAGCATCAAGCAGGCGAAACTCCTGGTCGAACGGTTTGCCGAAGAATACATGCCCGCGGGGGCGCAGACGGGCCTCGAGCAAGGCTTGCTACTGATGGGACCGTGCGGAGTGGGGAAGACGCATCTTGCGTTTGTGGCGCTGAAGCGAATTGTATCGCGCGGGCACTCCGGCGTTTTCTACGACTATCGCGAACTGCTGAAAAAAATTCAGGACAGCTACAATCCCGAAAGCGAATCGACGGAAATGAGCGTGTTGGACCCTGTGCTGAAGGTCGACGTGTTGCTTCTCGACGACATTGGCGCCGGCAAATCCTCGGACTGGGTACGAGAGATCGTGGGCCACATCCTCAATTCCCGATATAACGAAAGACGCGCCACGATCATGACCACAAACTACCTGGACAAAGAGCTGGCGGATCGCCTGCGCGAGCAGCCTCGAATCGTGTTCCCGTCCGGCGACGCGGCTCGTCCGGCTGAGCAGGATACGCTATCAGACCGAATCGGAGTTCGCATCCGATCGCGATTGTACGAAATGTGCCGCACGATCGAAATCGTTGCCCCCGACTACCGCAGAGAATTTCAGAACATGTCTCGGCGCGCATGAGAGAACCGGGTCGAGCGGGCGCAGCAAGCGGCGCCCCTACGACGACACCCTTCCTTCGGAAGCAGACCATGAAAAGGGGTTGCGCATGAGTGTCGAGCCGCCAAACCGAAGGTCGATCCGGCTGAAGGGGTTCGATTACTCGGAGGCGGGTTCGTATTTCGTCACGATTTGCACGGAGGGAAACAGGCCGCTATTCGGGCACGTGGCCAGCGGCCGAATGGCGATGTCCGAGGCAGGAGCGGCTGTTCGCGGCGTTTGGCTGAATCTTCCGATTCCCGACCATCGGATTGCACGATTTTGTGGTGATGCCTAATCACGTGCATGGAATCATCCGATTAACGCGGCCGATCACGGCGAGAACGGGCGCAGCAAGCAGCGCCCCTACGGAGGAGACGTTTCCATTGCCGAGGCTTGGGCAGGTGATGCGTGCGTTCAAATCGATTTCCGCGATCGAGGTCAACCGCCTTCTCGAAAAGCCGCTTCAGCGTGTTTGGCAGAGGAACTATTACGAGCACATCATTCGAAGCGCTCGAGAGTTCGGGGAAACACAGGAATACATCCAGCGGAATCCGTCACGGTGGGAGCAAGACCCGGAGAACGTCTGAAAAGATCCGCCCGAGTTGCGAAAATGCGCGTCACTGGCTTTTTCGCACGCGATTGGGCCGCTTTTTCGGGCGACGGTTTGGTTGACAACGTTCAAATCGGGCGCGTATCATCAACGCGATATGGCGTCGAGCGCGGGCGCCTTATCCCCTTCATGCTCTGACCCCCGGTAGGGTGGAGTAACGAGGTCGTACACTCGGCAAATAGGGTACGAATCCGTACGGAGGCCGCTCTCAATGTCACCCGAACACGACGAAAACCCGCAACCTTCCGCTGCCGAAGCCACGGTTCCCCATTCGGAGTCCGTCGCGGGACAATCGGCTGCCGCAAGCCCCGAAGGGAAGATGTCGAGCGGGGTAGCCGCCGCCGTTGCGCGCGCGCCTGAAAGCCATTCGACAGTGAACCAGCAATCCGAGAACAACCCCACGCAGGATCGGCCTCAAGAGGAATCGTCCCAGGAGAGCGCAGATTCGACTGAAGGCGCTGAACCGCGTGTTGAGGCGGCAGGCGCTGGAGGCGCGGCTGTAATTGAACCGCCTGAGGCCATAGGTGAGTCCGTGGCGCAAACATCCGAGGCCGCGGAGTCTCCTGACGGGGCGGTTAGCGAAACCGAGACGATGGACCAGCTTCTGGACCAATTCTCGGCGCCGGAAACGGTGGTGGCGGAGGGCGAGATTTTCGAAGGGCGCGTGCTCGCCGTTACGGACGCGGGCGTGGTGGTAGATGTGGGCGGCAAGTTCGAGGGGCTCGTTCCGGCTCAGGAATTCCTGGATTCGGGCAGCCCGATCGAGTTCGGCGAAGGGCAAACGATCGAAGTTGAACGATTGCACGAGCAGCGGGATGGCTACGTCGTGCTGTCTCATGTGCGCGCTCATCGCCGCCGCGTTTGGGAGCGCATCGAGAAATCGTATCGCGAACACACGAACATTCACGGCAAAGTCGCCGAGCGAATCAAGGGCGGCCTGGTGGTGGATATCGGCGTTCGCGCCTTCCTGCCGGCTTCGCAGATCGAGTTGCGGCCGGTGCATGACCTGGAATCCTGGAAGGATCGCGACGTGGAAGTGCGCGTGCTGAAGCTCAATCGCAAGCGCGGCAATGTGGTGGTGAGCCACCGCGCGCTGCTGGAAGAAGAAATGAAAGCCAAGCGCGAGGCCCTCGCCGCGACCCTTAGCGAGGGGGCTGTCGTTACCGGCAAGGTGAAGAACATCACGGACTACGGCGTTTTCGTCGATTTGGGCGGCATGGACGGACTGCTGCACGTGAGCGATCTCGTGTGGGGACGCGTTCCGCATCCGTCTTCGATTGTGAAGCCGGGCGACGAACTGGAAGTTCAGATCCTGAAGTTCGATAAGGAAAAACAGCGAATTTCTCTGGGACGCAAGCAATTGCTGACGGATCCGTGGAGCACGGTGCCGGAGCGTTTCCCCGCCGGAACGCACGTGAAGGGAAAAGTGGTTGGCGTCACCGACTACGGGGCGTTCGTGCAGATCGAGCCGGGCGTCGAGGGCCTAGTGCACGTCAGCGAGATGAGCTGGTCGAAGCGGGTGAAGCACCCGTCGAAGGTGGTCAAGATCGGCGATGAAGTGGAAGTGGTGGTTCTGGATGTGAAGACGGATCAGCGGCGAATCTCCCTCGGCTTGAAGCAGACGCTGCCCGATCCGTGGGAGGCCGCTGCCGAGAAATATCCGGTGGGAACGATCGTGAAGGGACGCATCCGAAACCTGGCGGATTTCGGCGCCTTCGTCGAAATCGAAGAGGGCCTCGAGGGGTTGATCCACATCAGCGATGTGAGCTGGACAGAACGCATCAAGCACCCCAGTGAAAAATTCAAGAAGGGCGAGGCGGTGGAGGCCAAGGTCCTGAAAGTGGATTCGCAGAATCGCCGGCTGTCGTTGGGCGTCAAGCAGGTGAACGATATCTGGGCGAACTGGTTTGCGGAGCGCAAAATCGGAGATGTGGTGAAGGGAACCGTTTCGCGAGTCACAGACTTTGGGGCTTTCGTCACGCTGGCGGAGGGAATCGAGGGCTTGTGTCACATTTCCGAGCTTCAGGAGCGGCGGCCGAAAGGTGAACGCGACAAGGAAAAGGGGCCGCGGGCGGCGCGTGTCGCGTCCGTCGTAACGGCGGGCCAGGAATATGACTTCAAGATCATCCGAGTGGAGCCGGAGCAACACAAGATCAGCCTGAGCTATCGGGCCGCCCAGAAGCAGGCGGAACGGCAGGATCTGGAATCGTTCCGGTCGTCGAAATCGTCGCCCACAGCCACAATCGGCGACGCGATTCTCGCCAAGAGGCAGTTTTCTTAACTGTTTATCCGGGCCGCGAGGGCGTTGCGCGAGAATCCCCGGCGGCGCGAAATTCGTTTACCTTTCGCCGAATTAGTGATATGGACAAATGAGCGGCGGACGCCCAAGCGCTCGCGGGCCACGTAAAAGCACATCCTAAGAGGAGGCTCCCGTCCCATGGCAGAGGGTCCCGGAGAGCGCGAGCAAAAAGACCACACCACCACGAAGGCGGATCTCGTCGAAGAAGTGGCTCGCGTGACGGAGTTGCCACGCAAGGAGTCCGAGGCGGCCGTCGAGACGATTTTCGAGAGCATTATCAACGCGCTGCAGTCTGACGACAAAATCGAGATTCGCGGATTCGGGAGTTTCCGCACGCGCCAACGGCGCGGCCGAACTGGACGCAACCCCAAGACGGGGGCGAAAGTGGAGGTCCCCGCGAAGAAGATTCCCTACTTCAAGCCCAGCAAGGAACTGAAGGACTACGTCAACAATCCTCGTTCGGAACCGCCCGCTGCGGGCCATAACGACTCCGGCGCGCAGAGCTGAGCGGGATGGATTACCTGTGGACGCCGTGGCGCTACCGGTACATCGCGGACACGTCCAAGGCCGCCGGTTGTATCTTCTGCGATGCGATAGCAGCAAACGATGACGTCAGGATGCTGGTCGTTTTCCGCGGCAAGAAAAATTACATCATCCTGAATCGCTATCCGTACACCAGCGGCCACGTGATGGTCGTTCCCTACGCGCACGTCAGCGATTTTGCAGCCGCTGAGGTGGACACGCTGGCGGAAATGATGCAACTGGCGCAGCGCGTGCAGATCGCGCTCGAGAAGGGCTATCATCCCGAGGGCTACAACCTGGGCATGAACCTGGGCCGCGCGGCCGGAGCCGGCGTCATCGGGCATATACACCTGCATGTGCTGCCCCGCTGGTGCGGCGATTCCAATTTCATGACGGTGACGGGAGAAACTCGCGTCGAGCCGGAAGATCTGGTTACCACCTACGAGAAACTGCGCGCGAGTTTCGATTAAAAGTTCGACACCCGTGAGTTTCGAGCGCGGCTCGGGACTCGCGATCGGGCGATCATCCGTCTGGGATTCACAAATGGACCTTCAGCTAAGCGAAGAACAGAAGCTATTGCAGCGCAGCGTGCGGGAGTTCGCCGAAGCGGAAGTGAAGCCGCTCGCGAAGGAACTTGATGAAACGGGACGCTTCCCGCGCGACACCTTCCGCAAAGCCGCCGAGCTCGGCCTGACGGGAATCGCCATGCCCGAAGAACAGGGCGGCGCGGGCATGGACCACATATGCTACGAAATTGTGGTCGAAGAGATCTCGCGCGTGTGCGCTTCCACGGGCGTGATTCTGTCGGTGCAGAATTCGCTCTACTGCGACCCGATTCACCGCTTCGGCACCGAGGAACAAAAGAAGAAGTTTCTGGCGCCCTTCGCGCGAGGCGAAAAAATCGGCTGCTACGCGCTGACCGAGCCGCAAGCGGGCTCGAACGCGGCCGCGCTCGCGACGAAGGCGGTCCGGCACGGAAACTGCTACGTCGTGAACGGAACGAAAGCGTGGATCACGAACGGAGGGGTGGCGGACGCGGCGATGGTCTACGTCAACACGCAGCCGGAGAAGGGCGAGAAGGGCATCACCGCGCTGATCGTGGAGAAGGGCACGCCGGGTTTTGCGGTGGGCAAGGAAGAAAAGAAGCTCGGCATTCACGCGACGGCCTGCACGGAGCTTTCGTTCGCCGACTGCGAAGTTCCGGCCGAAAATCGTATCGGCCAGGAGGGCGAAGGCTACAAGGTGGCGCTCTCGACGCTCGACGGCGGCCGCATCGGAATTGCCGCGCAAGCTACGGGCATCGCGCAAGGCGCCTTCGAGGCCGCGCTTTCCTACGCGCAGGAACGCCAGGCGTTCGGCCATCCCATCGCTGACTTCCAGGCCATCCAATTCATGCTGGCCGACATGGCAACCGAGATCGATGCCGCCCGGCTGCTGGCTCGCCGCGCGGCGTGGAAGCAGGACAGCGGCGCGCGCTTCAGCATGGAGGCGGCCATGGCCAAACTCTTCGCCAGCGAGATGGCAACGCGCGTCGCGCACAAAGCGATGCAGATTCACGGAGGCTACGGCTACAGCCGCGAATATCCCGTCGAGCGCGCATACCGCGACGCACGCATCACCGAAATTTATGAAGGCACCAGCGAAATTCAACGCCTGGTGATCGCTGCGTGGGCTCTGAAAAGCTATTCATAACCGCGATGAACGCGGATAAACGCAGATAAGGGCCCCACCAAATTCGATCGGCTCCGACAAGAAAGGGGAGGCCCGGCGGACCGCGCCTCCTCGCGCCTTGCCCGTGATTTCCGAATCCGCAGTTTTGCCGGCATTGGGTTTGCCTCATCCGCGTTCATCCTTGTTCATCCTGTTCATTCGTGTTTATCTGTGGTTTCACGCCGTGTATTCTTGCTGAGTGCTGCCACTCGATTGCGCCCAGGAGTTCGATTCCGCGAACGAATCCAGCTTTTGGGGGGCCCTGCCTCAGCGTCCCGGCGTCTTGCTGATCGAAATGAAGGCTCCGGGGGCGCAGCCCTACCTCGTGCGCACTGCGGACATTCGCCGCGCGGCGGAGCGCCTTCTGCGCGTTGCGGAAGGTGCAACGAAACGGATCAACCTTCGCGAAGTTGCCGCTCGCGTGCGCTATCGTGTTGCCGGCTCGAAATTCGAACAGGCGCTCACGCTATACGAGCAGGCTCGCGAGCACTTTCCGCAGCGCTATCGCGCGTTGATGCGCCTGCGTCCTCCGGCCGTTCTGAAAGTGAATCTCCGCAACGAATATCCGCGCTGCTACGTCACGCGAAGCATTCGCGCCGATGGCGGATTTTATGTGGGTCCGTTCGCCTCGCGGCGGATTGCGGATTCGTTCGCGGAGGGCTTCCTCGATCTCTTCAAGATCCGCCGCTGCCAGATCAAAATTCGCCGGGACCCGAGTTTTCCGGGCTGCATTTACTCGGAAATGAAGATGTGCCTCGCGCCGTGTTTCGCGGGCTGCACGAAGGAAGACTATGATTCCGAGGTTGGCCGCGTGGTGGAGGCGCTTGCCACAGCCGGCGAATCTCTGAATGCCCAGCTCGAAGCCGAGCGCGAAGCGGCCAGCGAAGCGCTGGATTTCGAGCGCGCCGCCGCACTGCACAAGCGCATCGAGAAAGCGGCAACAGAAATGCGCGGGCTTCCGGAGATTGCCCGCCCGATCGATCAGCTGTACGCGGCGATCCTGCAACGAGCCGCAGAAGAGAAAACGATCGCGGTTTTTCCGGTGTTGGGCGGATTGCTGCAGGAACCGACATTCCTTCGCTTCGCGGAACTGGCGAGCGATCCGCGATCCGTGGAATCCATGCTGAGGCAGGTTTTGGACCCGCGGCCGAGCGCGCCGGAGCGGCAGCCATCCACGTCGGCGCCGGAGGATCGCGCGGCAAAGAACGAAACTGCCGATCCCGGCCAGGCCTCGAAGGAACGCGCCGGTTTGCGCTCCGTTCCGCCCGAATTACCGGAACATTTGTCGCTGATCGCGCGCTGGTTCTACTCGAAACCGCGAGACGGAGAAATCTTCTTTCGCGGCGCTGATTGGCCCTATCGCCGCATCCTGCGCGCCTGCAGCCGCCTGCTGGCGCCTCCAACCGAAGAACCGCAGGCGCCGCCGGCCGGGTAAAGAACCGGCAATCCGCCACGAAGAATTTCGATACCATCGTACAATCAAGAGTGATGCCGAACCGGGCCGCCTCAGGAATTCGATCCGATTCTCGCGCGCGAGGGTTTCAGCTCCCGGAGATGGTTCGCGCGCTGCGCCACCGCAATTTCCAGCTTTTCTTCAGTGGACAACTGATCTCGCTCGTCGGCACATGGATGGACAACATCGCCGAGGGCTGGCTGGTCTACCGCCTCACGCACTCGCCGCTGCTTCTGGGCGTCGCCACATTCGCCGGACAGATTCCCGTGTTCCTGCTGGCGCCCCTCGGCGGAATGATCGCCGACCGCTGGGACCGCCGCAAAGTCGTAATCGGCACGCAGGCCGCGTCGATGGTCATCGCGTCCGCGCTGGCCGGGCTGACCCTCTCGGGAAGAATCACCGTTTGGGAAGTGGTCGTTCTTGCGGCGTGCATGGGCGCGGTAAACGCGGTAGACATCCCGACGCGACAGGCGTTTCTGGTGCAAATGGTCGGGCGCGACGATTTGATGAACGCCATCGCGCTGAACTCCTCGATGTTCAACGCCGCGCGCGTTGTGGGGCCTTCCATCGCCGGGCTGATCGTGGCGTGGAAGGGCGAAGGCTGGTGCTTCTTCATAAACGCGGTCAGTTACATTGCCGTGATTGCCGGCCTGGCGGCCATGAGAATCGAGCCAAAAGCTCGGGAAGTTCACGTGGGTTCTCCGCTCGATCACATTGCGGAAGGCTTCCGCTTCGCGCGCAACACCGCGCCCATCCGCGCAATCCTTCTGCTGATCGCTCTTGTGAGCCTGGTAGCCACTCCCTACGCGGTGCTGATGCCCATCTTCGCCGCGCGCATCCTGCACGGGAACGCGCGGACTCTGGGCGTTCTGATGGGCGCCACGGGAGTGGGTGCAGTCACCGGAGCGCTGGTGCTGGCCGCGCGGTCGGGAGTCCGCGGACTGGGCCGCTGGGTGGCACTGGCGTGTGGCGGGTTCGGGCTCTCGCTGATTCTGTTTGCCTTTTCACATTGGTACGTGTTGTCGGTGATTTTGCTGGTGCCCGTCGGGTTTTGCGTGATGGTGCAAATGGCCTCATCGAACACGCTGATTCAGTCCATGGTGCCCGACCGCCTGCGCGGCCGCATCATGTCGATCTATTCGATGATGTTCATGGGAATGATGCCGCTGGGCGCGCTGCTTGCCGGGTGGCTGGCGGGCCGCATCGGCGCTCCCTGGACCGTCGCGATCGGTGGAGTGGGCGCCATCATCGCCGCGATTATCTTCGGGCGCAATCTGCCGAAAATTCGCGTCGAGGCCCGGCAGCTCATCATGGCGCAGGGGTTCGCCGGTGGCGAGCCCGCTCAGCCTCTCAACAGCGGCACCCTGTCGTAACGCATGATGCGAAGCTCTGCTATACTCCGCGACTTCGCTGTCGCGAATGACGAGAGATCGTGAATGGCATCGCCAGCCTCTCCAAATGACGTTCGCATTCCCGGACGGGCCACGCCCGAGAGTACGCATCGTTACGCGCAGCGTTTCGCCGAACGCATCGCCCCGGGTCATTTCCGCGAAATCGCCGGCGGCCTCTGGGCCTCTTCGATTGGCATCGGAACGTATCTCGGCGAGCCGGATTCCGTGACCGATCGAGGCTACACGGAGAGCGTTGTGGCTGCGCTGCAGGGCGGATTCAATCTGGTCGATTCCGCCATTAATTACCGCTTCCAGCGCAGCGAACGTTCCGTCGGCGCAGCACTGAAGCAGCTGGTGGCCAGCGGCTTTTCGCGCGAGGAACTCATTCTCTGCACGAAAGCCGGCTTTCTCACGCCTGACGGACAAATGCCCGCGGATCCGGACGAGTATTTCGCGCAGGAATATTTGAGCCGCCAGCTCTTTCGCCCCGAAGATATCGCGCAGGGCTGCCATTGCCTCTCGCCTGCGTTTCTGGCAGATCAACTCGAACGCAGCCGCCGGAATCTGGGCATTCAATGTGTGGACGTTTTCTATCTGCACAATCCCGAAACACAGTTGCCGGAGGTCGCGCGTGAGGAATTTCGCCGGAGGATCGCCGCCGCTTTCACACTGCTCGAATCCGCCGTCTCCGAAGGAAAAATTGCCGCCTACGGAATGGCTACCTGGAACGCGTTCCGTGAAGATCCCAAGTCCCCGAGCTATCTTTCGCTGGAGGAGATCGTCTCGATCGTGCGCGAAGCGGCAGGACAGGACCATCACTTTCGTTTCGTGCAGTTGCCGTTCAATCTGGCCATGCCCGAGGCGCTTACGCGTCCCAATCAAATCGTGAACGGAAAGACCATGGCGATGGTGCAGGCCGCTCGCGCCTTGGGAATTACGCTGATTTCAAGCGCCGCGTTGCTGCAGGGCCAATTGACGAAGAATCTCCCCCCTTACGTTGGCGAAGCCCTGGGTTTGCGAAGCAACGCCGCCCTGGCGCTGCAGTTCGCCCGCTCCGCTCCTGGGATCGCCACAGCGCTGGCCGGGATGAGCCATGCGGAGCACGTCAACGCCAACCTCGCGCTCGTTGGCATCGAACCCGCGCACCGCGACCAGTTCCTGAAACTCTTTGGCCCGCACAGCTGATACGCTGGAACAGAACCGTAATCCTGGTCGCGTCAGGAATCCGCTGAACCTAGCCACGAGGTGATCGCCGCAGCGACCTGGTCGAGTTTGCCCGCGAAGAAATGCTCGGCGCCCTCCACGATGACCAGTTGCTTCGGCTCAGACATCTCCGCGAAGAGCGCCTCCACATTTGCCCGCGAGCCGAACTGATCGTTCGCACCCTGCAGGATCAGCTTCGGTTTGACGCACGCGCGCAGATAGGTCAAATCGGAATTGTCGACGGGAATCCCCAAGCCGATCAGCTTCGTCACGCGAGGATCCTCGCAGCCGACGCGCAATCCAACCCACGCTCCAAAACTGAATCCCGCGAGCAGGATTGGTTGTGCCGGAAACTGCTCCGAAAGGTAGTTGAGCGCGGCGCGGACGTCGTCCTGTTCGCCACGCCCTCCGTCGTGCCCGCCCTCGCTCAGGCCCGCGCCCCGGAAATTGAATCGCAGAACAGGCAGGCCGCTGCGGTGCAGCGCCTTGGCGGCCTGGTAGACCACTTTGTTGTGCATCGTTCCGCCGAAGAGTGGGTGGGGATGGCAAACGACCGCCACGAGCGGCGGATCGGCCTTCTCGGCCGTCCACAGCATGGCTTCGAGCTGGCCGGCAGGACCGCGAATGAAGAATGTGCGATGGAAGACGTCAGCCATGAAGCGAGAGGCTCAGTTTACGGGAAGGCGGGGCAGGAGCAAAGCGGCGGAATTGCGGGAGAAACGCAAGCGCCTGCGGGGAAAACAGCTCACGGTTTTTCGTGTCCCGTCCAGCGCACAGCGACGCGGGTAAGAAGCGCGCCCCCGGGGCGTTCGCCGCCCGGATGCATGCCTGCCGCGGGCGCGCTCTCGAGCATCTCGATGCGCGTCACACGCCCCGGAATTTCACCCTGCTCGTCCCATCCGCCCCACGGAATTTTCGCCAGAACATCCTCGCCGGGCTCATAGACGTGGGCAGTCTCGAATCGCACTCCGGACCGCGAAAGATCCTGCGTCATGGATTCCTCCGGCCAGGGCGTGCCCACCGGTCGCACGAAGATCGGCAGAGCGAAGCGAAGGCGCGGCTCCTCGCGGTGCTCAACGGCGGAGTCTTGCGCCGCCTGCCACGCACCGAACTCGAGCTTCAGGGCCACGCGAAAACTCCCTCCCAAATCCCGCTCGACCCGCACCACTCTCGCGGGGATCTCCGGCTGCACGGCGGCTTGCGCGTCGTAGGGAAACGCAGCCCAGACTCGCGTAGCGACTTCGCAGGGCTCCGCGCGCCGCACCAGCAAGCCCTCCCGCGCGGAATCGATCGTGTGCGTGGTTTCCAAACGCATGCCCAGCGGCCCGTACCAACGGAGCCGCACGGGAAGATTCAGGAGAGCGCGCGGATGTTTGCGCGAGTCGAGCGAAGTCGCCCTCAGCATGGTTTGGAGTCCTCGGAACGATCCTACTGGGAGCCGGGATTCGCGTCAAAGGTTGAATTCGAGACGTTTCGCATCGACCTTGTGCCCGCGCCACTCTGGACGGAAATCCGTTGCGCTCCGCTAAATCCAATGATAGTTTTGACTTACGATCAGATCACGGAGGCGCAAATGGAAAACGGTGTGGAGCGCCGCGCCGCACGGCGTTTTTCGATGATGCTTCCCCTGAAGGTCCGCTACTCCAGCAACAACAACGGTGTGTCTGAGAAGGAAGGTGAGACTCGCGACGTCAGTTTCCGCGGGCTTTATTTCCTGATCGAAGCCGCACTCGACGCCGGCAGTTCCATCGAGTTCGTGCTCACCCTTCCGCACCAGATCACGCTGGCTGGCGACGTTCGCATCCGGTGCTATGCACGCGTGCTCCGCGTCGACCCGCTGGAATCACGTCGTGGCGTGGCCGCGCGCATCGAACGCTACGAATTCCTCCCTGCCTCAAACTGAAGCCCCGGCCCATATTGGCCGCGGAATGGCGCCGGCCGGCGCCAGAATTTTCTTCTCTTGTTCCGGCGGCTCAAGCAGAATTCTGGTTCGGGGAAATTTCGCATGGCGCGCCAAACACTGCTCATCGACGCCGACGACACGCTCTGGGAAAACAATATTTTCTTCGAGAAGACGATCGAGCACTTCATCTCGCAGCTCGAGCACCTCGGCTACACCTTCGAGTACGTCCGGCACATCCTGAACGAAACGGAACGCCGCAACATCCGCCAGCATGGCTATGGCGTCAGAAGCTTTCGCCGCTCCCTTGAAGAAACGTATATGAAGCTGGCCGGAAACTCCGCCCGGCGCGAAATCATACAGGAAATCGAACGCATCACGCACGAACTGGAACACACGCCGCCGCACATCATCGACGGCGTTCCCGAAACGCTCGCCTATCTTTCCAAGCATCACCGGCTGATCCTGCTGACCAAGGGCGAGCAGGCGGAGCAGGCCGCGAAAGTCGAGCGCTCCGGACTCCTCTCCTATTTCGACGCCGTCGAGATCGTTATTGAAAAGCAGGCCTCGACGTACGAGCGCATGGTGGAGCAATTCAAGATCGTGAAATCGAACGGCTGGATGGTGGGAAACAGCCCGCGCAGCGATATCAACCCTGCGCTGCAGTCGGGCCTGAATGCCGTCTTCATTCCGCATTCAGCCACCTGGGAACTGGAGAAGACCGAGATCGAGGCCGGGAACGCAAAGCTGGTGATCCTCGCCGGTTTTCGCCAGTTGCGCGCGCATTTTTAGCGCCTCACGCCGGCGGGCGCCCGGCCGCATGTTTCTCGAAGAGCTTTGATTGAACGAGGAGGAATCACTCACGTGTCCCCCGACTATCGCCGCGAATTCGCTGACTTCGAAGGCGTCGCATATCTGAATGTCGCGAACCAGGGCCCGCTTCCGCTCGTCTCCGCGCGCGCAGCCCAGGCTGCGATCGAGATGAAAAAGCTGCCCTACAGGATCGCCGACAATCTCTATTTCGATCTTCCCGATCGCATTCGGAAGAATCTTGCGCACTTGGTTGGCGCGAACGCGGAGGAGATCGCCATCACTTCGGGCGCGAGCGCCGGACTCTCAATCGTCGCGGCGGGGATTGAATGGCAGGCGGGAGACGAAGTCCTGGTCGGGCGCGGTGAGTTTCCGGCTCACTTCGCCACGTGGCTTCCGTATCAGAAGGCCGGAAAGCTGAGCGTCCGTGTGGTTTCGCCGCGCGGTCGCTTTATTACGTCCGAAGATTACGCCGAGCAGATCGGGCCCAAAACGCGCCTCGTTTCGGCCAGTCTCGTTCGCTACGACGAGGGCTCCATGCTGGACGCTGCGCGCGTGGCGAAGGCGTGTCACGCCGCGGACGCTATGTTCATCCTTGACGCATCGCAATGCGCGGGCGCCATCCCACTTTCCGTCCGCGCTCTCGGTGCGGATTTCGTCACATCGAGCGGGTACAAATGGCTGCTCGGACCTTATGGCACGGGCTTTTTCTGGGCATCGCCCGAATGGATGAACCGCTTTCCTTGTGGTCCTCTGTACTGGCAGGCCCTCGAGGGCGCACGAAATTTCCACTTCCTGCCTCTCGAGGATTTGCGCGCGGCGCCGGGAGCTCGCCGCTGGGATTCCGCCGAGACGGGGAATTTCATCAATTTGGCCGCGTGGGACACTTCGCTCGACTTGCTGGTCAAGATCGGCACGGACGCAATCAGCAAGCACAATGAGTCGCTTGTGTGCCAACTGATCGACCGCCTTCCGCGCGATCATTTCGTTCTCGCCTCGCCGGCCGAACGCGAGCGCCGCGGCCCCTACGTGTGCGTGTCGGCTCGCAATCCCGAGCACAATCGCGAGATGTGCGAGAAGCTGCGCGAGGCGCAAGTCATCGTCAGCCTGCGTGAGAAGGCCCTGCGCATCTCGCCATATCTCTACAACACGCCCGAGGAAATCGACCGCCTCGTCAAGCTGCTGTCCGTCGGGTGATCACCGTGGCGCGGTCGTCTCGCGCGCGTCTTCTGATCCGATCGACCGGGCGTTTTTCTCCTCGCGCCTTGCGCCTTGCGTGACGTCCAGTCCACGGGAGACCGCTACTGCTCCGGCAATTTGTATTGGAATGGGATGTGCACGACGGCCTCAACGTCCACCGGCTTGCCGTCGCGCGTTGCCGGACGGAACTTCCATTGCGCCAGCGCTTCAACGGCATTGCGATCGAGTTGTGGATCGAGATGTCGCACCACCTGAATACTGTCCACCGAGCCGTTCGCGCGAATGATCGCGTAGAGCACAACTTCACCTTCGATATTCTGCCGGATGGCCTCGGTCGGATATTTCGGATCGACTTTGCGGATAGGCACCGGGCCGTAAAGCACTCCCCTGGGCTTGTTGAACGGTGACGCTGTCTCGTCGAGCTGCGCGAAGTTCAGAATCCAGCTTCCCGAGATGCTCGTGACATTCGGCAGGTTGATATCCAACGTATGCACTTCTTTGCCGGAAAACAGCGCTTCGGGCGGCGCGTTCGGACTGAGACCGGCGACATCTGCCGGGCCTTTTCTCGGGTTCACGCCTCCAGCAGGGTCCGGCAGAGAATTCTTCGGGGTCAGGATCAGTCTTGCCGGCGGGTGATTCGCCGCGATTCCGCCGCCGGACGCCACCGCCCGGCCCTTCCCTCCGCTGACGCTCACGGCCGCCGGCAAAGATCCGTTCCCGGCAGTTCCTCCCCCTGAAGCGCCGGTTCCCGCACCTCTCCCGCCGACGTTTGGGGTGCCCGCTCGCTTGCCGGCTGGCGAAATCGCGACGCGCGCGGCCAGATTTCCCCGGGGCACGGCCACAACGGGTGCCGGAGGCGCCGGCGAAGCGGACAGCGCAATCACATTTCGCAAACTGGCATCGCCATTCGCGGCGTTCACTTCCGGCGCGGCTGCGCCGTCTGTTCGCTCGCGCCGAAACCGCGCCGTGGGCGCCGACATCGGCGCCACGGGCATTTGCGGGGCTGGATTCACCACCGCGCTCGATGCGACATTCAACGGCCCCAGATTCTTCTCCGTATTTGCAACGTCGGGCGCGACGGCGTTGTCCATCCTGCGCTGGCGCATCTTTGGCGCCGCGGCGCTGGGCGCAAGCTGCAACTGGAGCTGCGGCGCGGGCGTGTTCGCCGCCCATTGCACGACGTTGGGCAATTGCGGCTCGACCTTCGGCGGAGTCATCGGCGCGTCGGGCTCGATCAACGTTTGCCGCGGATGCGTGATGCGCACCGGAATCGAAAGAATGGTCTGCCGCGGGTGGAATGCGTCCGCCCCGTCCGGCGCGGGCGGCTGTTCTTCCGCAACCTTCGGCAGGCTCGGCTTGCGCGGTTCCGGCTTCGCGGCCGGCACGTCAGGCGTTTGCAGATGGATCGGAGGCAAATCCTGGGGTGTGGTCCAGCTCACCTCGATCTGAACCGGCGCGAGACTGTGGGCGGTGGCCGGAAGAAATCCCCAAATGGGTAGCACAAGCAACATGACCACAGCAACGTGCCACAGCAAAGAAGCCACAAACGCCGAAGCAGAATTCTGGCCGCCGATCCAGTGAACGCGCAGATCGGAATCCTCCGGCAACTCTTCGTCCTTCGGCGCACGCTGCCCGGAAAAGAAATCGCCTACGCTCGAACGGAACTCCCGCCACGGCGATTGCCAATCGATGCCCAGATCGAGTCTCGGCAGCCGCCCGAGCGGCGAAAACTCGACGAGTGAATCGTCTTGAGACCCCGTCGTGGGATCCACTGCCGCGTTCTCTTCCTGAACGCGGCTGCTAAGATCCGTCGCAGCCGCATTCTCCGGCGCGATTCCCAGACTCAGCGGCTCGCGTTTGCGCTTTGCTCCGGTTTGCATGAGTATCCGTAATCTTCGACGAATGAGATGCGCACCTCAACCCCAAAGTTGGCGGGCGGCCAAATTCGGCAAAAGGCGAGGGCAAAGCGAATACGAAGTTGCGCATTTTTGTTGCGAGTAGAGACTTATATGGCCTTTGTTGTCAGAGGATTACGCGATTTTCTATTCGTAACGTGTTGCGAGTAGAAGTCATCTGTATGGGGTGCCTCTGGTTTGTGGCAGGGCGATCCAATTCGTTCCCCGGTTTGGCAACATCCTTCTGCTTGTAGACCAACGGCCCAGGAAAACCGTGAGGTCTTCCGCGCCAGCACCCAGACCCGCGTCCGCTCTCGCTAAATTCGTGAGCCAGGGTGGACCGCCCTTGCCACTGGACCTGCGCGATATTGGTTCCTTCCCCACCGCCATCGGCCTGGTAGAGGGTAGAGTGTAGGCCGACGTTCCATTTTTCAGACGGCCAGGATTATTCGTGCCCTAATGTGAATACCACCGTAATGGACGTGTCAACTTCTATCGGCCTGCCATAAAGCACAGTCGGGCGATAGCGCCATTGCCGAACCGTCTCAAAGCGGACTGCGCCAGCGTGGGGTCGCCACTTACGAGATGAAGGTCTTTGATGAATCCGTCTCGATCAACAATCGCGTGTAGCACCACTTTGCCCTGAATCCCTTCCTGCTTCGCCTTCTCCGGGTAGTAGGGAAAAGGGTGGCAAATGAGTTGCGCAGCCATCACGTTGCCGCCAACGCGAACCTGGTTTGGAAACTTCTCTAATTCTTCCAGAGTGGTCTGCGGGCCACCGCGCGTTTCTGGACTGAGGGTGTCCATCTTCACGTTTCCGATATAGCGGAAGGAGCCATCCGCGTATGCAAAGAAGGGGACGTCTGTGAGTGTTTTGTCGTGAACAAAACGGATCACATAGAGCCGTTCGTTAGTCTTTCGAGCAAGAAGGAGCGAATACTGCGGGGCTGTAGCTCGCGGATCGCAGGCATTCTTCAACTCGACTGCGACTGGTTTCGTGAGTCCGCTCCTTAGAAGGCCGGCAAAGGCGTTGGAGAGCATCGCGGGGACTTGGGGACGAATCTGCTCGTATTCACGGGAGAACGCCGCACCGACTTGGTCCCCGAACACGCGTGTGAACCAAGTACCAGGGTCCGGCAGTTCGAGGGATTGAAGATAGGGCTTCAGGCCTTCCGCATCACCCGTCTTCTCAAGGCCGAATATCTTCGAAATCATCGATTCGAGGCCATGCGGGGAGTCGTCGAAATGAGGAATAGTCGGAGCCGTGAGAACGGGCGCTCCTTGCAGAGGCTGGTGTATTGTTGATGTCGGTGGCGAAGCGGAACTGGACTGTTGCGCAGTGCCGACTGGCCCCGCCAAAAGCAAAATGAGAACCAGTAAGAGTAAGCGAATAAGTAGCCAAGCTTCCATTGAACGCGTGATTATATTCCCGGCGTGGAAGCGCCGGATAGTCTTAAATCCGGAATCGCTTAACCATGTAACACAGCGGGACTAAAGCGAAAGTGCCGACGATAACGGCGCAGGCTCAAAGCGACTCAGCAAGCAATCAAGCCGTGGCACAGGAGATAGGCACAGAACCGTGCAGGCGCGTATAAGGCGAACCGAGGTAGTTCATGCCGCCAGCGCCAGCCGGTAGAAGCTCAGCGCCGCGTCGCCTTGCTCGAGCAACCTGGAGAGTTCCAGACAATCGAATCGCTCGGGCAGCTCCGATTTGACGCTGTGCTCCACGATCACCATCCCCGATGGCGCGATCGCGTGAGACTCGTCCAGAAGCTCCAGCACGCGAAGAAGCTCCTCGGTCTCGTCGTATGGAGGGTCCAGAAAGATAAAGTCGGCAACGAGCTTCCGTTGCGCGATTTTGGCAAGGGCGCGAGCGGCGTCCGTCTCCATCACTTCCACGCCACTCTCAATTTTCAGTGATGCCAGGTTTTCGCGAATCAGTCGCGCGGTCGCCGGATGCGCTTCGACGAAGATCGCTTCTCGCGCGCCACGGCTGATGGCTTCGATCCCGATCGCACCCGTCCCGGCATACAGATCGACGAAGAGCGAATCCTCGATCGCCGGCCCCAGCACGTTGAACAACGTCTCGCGCAGCCGGTCGCTGGTCGGCCGCATTGCCAGCTTCCCCGGACTCTTCAGCCTGCGGCTCCGAAATTGCCCGCCAATCACACGCATCGCTTCGCGGTTCTCCGTTATCCCACCGACGCCAGCTGATATCGTCTCTGCCACGCCGGATTCATCGATTCCAGGTGCGCGGCCACTTCATTCGCCTGCGACGGCGTTTCGACCAGCTCAAAGGCCTCCCGCCGCGCGAACTCAAGAATCTCACGGTCTCTCAACGGCTGCGCAAAAGAAAACGCGGCATCGCCATGCTGCCTCGTTCCGAAGAATTCGCCGGGCCCGCGCAGCTTCAGGTCGTGCTCCGCAATCTCAAAGCCGTTCGACGTGGCCACCATCGTCTCGATTCGTTCTTTTGCGTCGCCCTTGATCGACTTTGGCGCCACGAGGATGCAGTACGACTTTTCCTTTCCGCGCCCGATTCGGCCGCGAAGCTGGTGGAGTTGCGCCAACCCGAAGCGGTCCGCGTGCTCGATCACCATCACTGTCGCGTTCGGAACGTCGACGCCGACTTCGACCACCGTCGTTGCAACCAGAATCTGGATCCGGCCGCCGCGAAACCGCTCCATCACCGCGTCCTTCTCTTCATTTTTCAGCCGCCCGTGCAGCAGCCCCATTCGGAGCTTCGGAAAAACGCTCTTGGCCAGCCGCTCATATTCGGCGGTTGCGGCCTTCAGCTCCTGCTTCGATTCCTCCACGACCGGATAAATGATGTACGCCTGCCTGCCGCGCGCGATTTCGCGCCGCAGGAATTCCCATACTCCCGCGAGCTGTTCCTCGACCGTCCAGCGCGTCTCGATGGGCGTGCGCCCCGGCGGCATCTCGTCGATCACCGAAAGATCCAGATCGCCGTACAGCGTCAGCGCCAGCGTTCGAGGAATCGGCGTTGCGGTCATGACCAGCACGTGCGGCGAAGCGCCCTTCTCGATCAGTCTTTTGCGCTGCAGCACGCCGAAAC
Source organism: Candidatus Acidiferrales bacterium (assembly GCA_035307985.1). Classification (GTDB taxonomy): domain Bacteria; phylum Acidobacteriota; class Terriglobia; order Acidiferrales; family UBA7541; genus Palsa-295. The sequence continues at coordinate 16,447 of DATGHM010000050.1, read as the reverse complement.
GGTGCTGCTCGTCGATAATCACGAGACCCAGCCGCCGGAACAGCACGGGATCCTCGATCAGGGCGTGCGTCCCCACGATGAATTGCGCCTCGCCGCTCTGCGCTCGCTCGATCACATCCTCCTTCTCCTTGCGCTTCTTCCCGCTGACCACCAGCTCCACCTTGTATCCCGCAGAGCCGAAAATCCTCCGCGCTCCAAGATAATGCTGCGTCGCGAGAATCTCCGTCGGGGCCATCAGCGCGACCTGATAGCCGTTCTCCATCACAATCGCCGCCGCTTCGAGCGCCACGATCGTTTTGCCGCTCCCCACGTCGCCCTCGAGCAGGCGATGCATGGGCGCGGGCCGCTCGAGGTCGCCGGCAATGTCACCCAGCACGCGCTTCTGCGCGGGCGTCGGCTTGAACGGCAGGATGCGCTTCAGTGCATCGCGAATTCTGTCCTCTCTGACGCGCATGGGGATTCCCGGCTGTGCTTGCTCGTTCAGTCGCCGCAAGCCCATCGCGAGCTGGTAGTAGAAAAATTCTTCGAAGATCAGGCGCGTCTGTGCGGGACTCCGAAAACTGTTCAGCAGTTCCAGATCTTCGTTCTTCGAAGGAAAGTGCGCCTGAATCAGCGCTTCGCGTCGCGAAGGGAACCGGTACCGCTCCCGAATCTGGGGCGGCAGGGGGTCCGGCACATTCGTCTCGAAACTCAGCAGCACCTGATAGACGATTCGCCGCAGCATCCGCGAACTCAGGCCGCCAATCGTTTCGTAGATCGGGACGATCCGTCCCACTTCGGTCGAATCCGGCGGACGCCCATCTGCGCTTCCCACCAGCTCGAACTCCGGATTCACCATCTCCACCCGCGCCGGCCGGTATGGATCGATTTCTACCTTTCCGTGCACCACGGTCTTCTGGCCTTGCTTCAGCCGATCCTCGAGGTATCCGCCATGAAAAAATCTCAGGTGCAATGTGCCGGAGCCGTCTCGCACCGCACAATGAAAGATCGGCGCGCGCCCGCGTGCAAACCGCACCACGCTGCCTGCCTCGGCTACCTCCGCCATGATCGTGTACACTTGCCCGGGAATCGCCTCCGCTATGGGCGTGAAATGGATCCGATCCTCGTAGCGGAACGGGAAATACGTCAGCAAGTCGCCGACGGTCACGATTCCCTTCTCCGCAAGCGCAGCCGCTCTCTGCTGGCCCACGCCGCGCAGGTACTTCACCGGGTTGTTCATCGTAAATATCATCGGATCAACGCTTGGTCTGATGTTCAAGCGTCAGCCCACAAGGAGGTAACCCAAATCCAGGGGCGTGACCGTATTGAAAGTGACATATCCCGATGGTCATATCAACTCAGTGCCGCGCGATCGAAGCATTCACCGGCTCGCGGATCCGGCCGATCTTCATCGCTTTCACTCCGTCGATCGGTTTCTCTCAACCGCGCCAAGCCGCCTTTAACGCGCCGTTGACATCGCATTAACCGCGGTCTAGTCTCCTCACTTCAAACTCTGCCCGGAATTTGAGAACGGGCCCTGCGCGGCCTGGAGCGGTTGGAAATCCATCCAAAGGACGAGTCGCCCTCATGCGAAAACAAGTGTGCGTCATCGCGAGTCTTGTCTTCTTCTGTTTTCTCGGCGTCGTCATCTCCCTTGCGCACGCTCAGGTCAAAATCACGCATGCACCCGCTTCCGAGGGCCGGCCGATCACGCCAGCCGGTTCCCTGATTGGCGACGTGACCACCGGCAATCCCGCGATCGGCTCGCTTCCCGTCAAGTTCGTGCGCAGTCCCGATCATGCAGGCAAAGACGGCGGCGGGCGCTTCCTCGTCGCCGTGAATAGCGGCTACGGCATCGAGTTCGATTCCAGCACGTTTTCCGGCACCCAGTCGCTCACCGTGATCGACCTCAACGCGCAGCCCGCGCCCAAAGCGATTCAAAATGTCTACTTCCCTTCTCCGCAGAGCGCCAACGTCGGCGCCGTTTTTTCTCCCCAGCCCGAGCACGACGGCTCCTACCTCCTCTACGTTTCCGGCGGGTACGAAAATAAAATCTGGATTTTTCGGTTCAATCCCAAAGAGCGCGAGCCCATTTCCCCTCCGTCCCCCGGCCCAAACACGAAGGTAACCGCGCCGTTCATTTCCGTTGCCGGCCTGACGTTTCAAGCCGGTTCGCCGCGCTACAACCACGGCACCGAGCCTGTCTATCCGCAGGGCCTTGCCATCAGCCCCGACAGCGATACGCTCTTCGTCGCCAACGACCTTGGCGACAGCCTCGGAATCATCCGCAATTTGCGCGACGAACGCCGCCTGTCGCGCGTCGATTTGTCCGACGGGCAAGCCGGCCATTTCGTCTTTCCCTACGAAGTCGTCGCGTTCGCTCCGACCGGCGCACGCGAGGCGCAGAAAGCCTACATCTCCTGCTGGGCCACCGCGTCGGTCGCCGTCAAGGATCTGGAGCATGAAGACGCGCCCGTAAAATTCATCCACGTAGGGCCGCACCCCACCGAAATGATCTTCAACGCCGCGCTCACTCGTTTGTACGTTGTCGATTCCGACGGCGACCGTGTTTCCGTCATCGATACGGCAAGCGACACGGTCGTCGAGACGATCAGCGTCCGACTGGAAGAGAAAGCCCTGCCCGGCGGCTCTCCTGAAGCCCTGGCGCTGAGCGCCGACGGCCGCACGCTCTACGTTGCGAACGCCCACAGCAACGCCATCGCGGTTGTGGCGCTTTCCCCCGCCGCCATGGGCGCCAAAGCGGAAGCGCAAGAAAGTCACGAACGGGCAAACACCGATTCCGACGACGCCGCGCCTGCAGGTCGCAGCGCCGTTCGCGGATTCATTCCCACCGGCCAATATCCCTCGGCGATCGCTGTAGCCGATGGAAACCTCATCGTAGGAAACGGCAAGGGCACGGGCTTCGAAAGTTCGTCGATGATCGTAAGTACTTCGGGGCGCGCGCCCAACGGCCCCAGCAGCAGCTTCCCGGTCGGACGCGGCCACAAAGGCCAGGGCGGCGAATACGACGTTGCCCTGATCGCCGGGAATTACTCACTGATTCCCGAGCCCGATCCGCAGGCCCTTGCGAACTACACGAACGAGGTGCTGCAGAACGACGGCCTGATCGGCGCGCAGAACATTCAACTCTTTGCCGGAAAATCGCCGATTCGCCACATCATCTACATCATTCGCGAGAATCGCACCTACGATCAAGTGTTCGGCGATATCGCGCGCGCCGGCGATGGTCAGCCCGCCGACGGCGCTCCCAGCCTGGCGATTTTCGGCGGCGGCGAAGCGGCCGCGCGGCCCAACGGCGAACCGCAAAACATCACCCCCAATGCGCATGCGCTCGCGCTGCGCTTCGGCTTGTTCGACCGCTTCTTCGTGAACTCCGAGGCCAGCCCCGACGGCCACAATTGGTGCAATGCCGCTTTTTCGACCGACTACGTGGACAAGGTTTTTCGCTGGGCCTATTCCGACCGCGGCCGCACCTACGATTTCGAAGGCGAGAATCGCTTGCCCGATTTCGAGGCGATGAAAGGGGAGCCGCCCATCATTCCTATTCCGGCAACGCCCCGGCAAATTGCCGACTACATTAAGCGCTACATCCCTTACCTTCACGGCGCACGCGATGTCGCTGAGCCGGAAACGCTCTATCTTTGGGACGATGCCGCCCGAAGCGGACTCAGCTATCGCACCTTCGGCGAATTCATGGTCACCGTCTCAAACGCCGAGGTCGACGCGTTCAACGCCAATCGCGACCGCGACTATCCGGACACGTCGCAGACGGCCATCGCTTTTCCGGCGAAAAAAGCGCTCGAGGCGCATGCGAGCCCCACCTTCCGCATGTTCGATCTCTACACGCCTGATTCGATGACGGTGGATTCCTATCGCGCCGCCAAGAAGTCGGGGACCGACCCGCTGATCTCTCCGTGGAATTCCGATTCGCGCTTCCAGGGTTATTCGCGCATGCAGTCGTTTCTCACGGAATTCCGCGGCTACGTTCGCGACCTCAAGGACGGGCGCGGCGAAACGCTTCCGGCATTTTCCGTGATGCACCTCCCGAACGATCACACCAATGGCCTGCGCCCGCACATGCCCACGCCGCAGTTCTACGTTGCCGAGAACGACTACGCGCTCGGCCTCCTGGTGCAGGAGGTTTCCTCGAGTCCGTATTGGAAGGACACGGCCGTCTTCGTTCTCGAGGACGATTCGCAGGACGGCCCCGACCACGTCGACGCGCATCGTTCGCCGGCTCTCGTCATCAGCGCCTACAATCGTCCCGGCGCGCTCATTCACCAGTACCACAGCACCGTCAGCCTGATTCGCACCATGGAACTGCTGCTTGGCATGCCGCCTATGAACCAGCTCGATGCCGCCGCTTCGCCGATGGATATCTTCCAATCGAAGCCCGATTTGACGCCCTACAAGGTGATCCTTCCCGAGGTGGCGCTGAGCAATTTGGTGGTCCGGCCGAGCAGGGATCGCGAAATGGCGCGCTACATCCGGCAAACCGAGCAGCAGAATTTCGTCTCTGAGGATCTGGCGAATCCGCAAATCCTCAATCGCATCATCTGGTTCTCCGCGCGCGGCGACGAGCAGCCATATCCCGCGATCGCCCAACTTCCGGTTTTCGATGTGATGCAGACGCGCACCATCGAAGAGTCCGCGGAGCAAGTGGACCTCAACAGTCTGATGAAGACCATGCTGGCACGGAGGGTCGACCGCAAGACCGCCAAGCGCGCCGACTGACGTTGTCGTAAGCCCCGGTATGTAGCTCACGTCTTCCGACGTGAGGCCTTTGATGTTTTGCGCTCTCGTCTGTGCGGTGACCCCAAGGACTGTCGTCCCGAACCCGGCAGCGTCTTTTGCGAACGGCGGTGAGGGATTTGCATTTGCGCTCTGTGGTCAAGAATCGGGGAATGCACTGGGGGGAACTAAACGCCCGCCAACTGCGTAGAAACAAAACAGGGGGCATGCGATGGGAACGTTTTTGCAGAACGTACGCTACGGATTCCGGGCGCTCGCAAAATCACCGGGGTTCGCAGCGATTGCAATTCTGACTCTTGCACTGGGCATCGGAGCGAACGCGGCGATTTTTTCCGTGGTCAACGGGCTTTTTCTGCATCCTCCCGGTGTCGCGCACCCGGACCGCGTTGTCGTCGAGCGCGCGCGGTACCTCAAGCTCGGCCTGACGAACATCGTCGTTTCCGCCCCCGATTTCGCGCAGGTGCGCGACAGCAAGAATATCTTCCAGTCCGCCGCCCTCGAAGACACATCCGATTTCAACTACAGCACCGGGGATTTTCCCGAGCGCCTGCGAGGCGCGAGAGTTTCCTGGCAGTGGTTCGACGTTTTCGGCGCGCGCCCGATTCTCGGCCGCGTGTTCACGCCTGAAGAGGACCAGCCCAACGCCAACCATGAAGTCGTGCTGGCGTATCCTGCCTGGCAGCGATGGTTCGGCGGCGATCCGAACGTCGTCGGCCGCAGCATCCGCTTGAACGAGCAGTCCTACCGCGTGATCGGCGTTATGGGACAAGGATTCGATTGGCCCAGTCCGGAAGCGGATCTGTGGACTCCGCTGGGCCTCGCGCCGAGCGAGTTCAACATCCAGAATACGTTCAACGAAAGCTACTTCGCGGCGGCGCGATTGCAGCCGAACGTCTCCTTCGCGCAGGCCGGCGCCTACGTGAAAATCCTGTCGCAGCGCGTGATCGACAATCCGGCATCGACGTACGCGAAGGATTCGCAGTGGGGTATGTTCCTGATGCCGCTCACCACATTCGTCTTCGGCGATCTGCGCGCGCCAATCCTGATTCTGGGCGGCGCCGTCGCCTTCGTGCTCCTGATCGCGTGCGCCAACATCGCCGGGCTGCTGTTGGCCAAGGCAGCGGGGCGCTCGAAGGAACTGGCGGTGCGAGCCGCGCTGGGCGCATCGCGCAAGCGCCTGATCGCGCAAACCCTCAGCGAGAACGTCGTCCTCGGCCTGCTTGGGATCGTCGCCGGGCTCGGGGTCGCGCGCGTCGGGATCCGCGCTCTTCTGCTGGCCGCGCCCAAGAACCTGGATGCCGGTGCCCTGGCGTTTCCACTCGACGGCTATGTTCTTACCTTCACCGTCGTGGTTGGCCTGCTTGCCGTGGTGATTTTCGCGGCCGCTCCGGCGTGGCACATGTCACGCAGCGATCCCTACGACGCGCTTCGCGAGTCGGGCCGCTCCACGACAGCCAGCCGCGCGCGGCACCGCTTCCGTTCGTTCCTCGTCGCTGGGGAGCTCGCGCTTGGGCTCGTTCTCCTGGCCGGAACCGGGCTGCTTCTGAAAAGCCTCGCGCGGATCGGCGAAGTGAATCCCGGTTTCCAACCGCACGGCGTAATGACGGCTGGGCTTTCGCTTCCCGAGACTCACTACGACAAGCCGGAGAAGCAACTCGCGTTCTTCCGCAGCGTCTTGGACCGCCTCACCGGTACCCCTGGTGTCACCGCGGCCGGCGCTGGATTTCCGCTGCCGTTCACCGGAAGCAATTCATCGGCATCCTTCAGCATCGAGGGGCTCACCGTGCCGCCCGGCAATCCCGGTCCGTGGGGTAACGTTCGCTACGTCACGCCAGGCTATTTCACCGCGCTTGGCATTCCGCTCCTGAAGGGACGCCTCTTCACGGACGACGACCGCACAGGCTCGCAGCCGGTCGCCATCATTGACCAGAATCTCGCGCAGCAATACTGGCCGAATCAGGACCCCATCGGAAAACAGATTCGGCGCGGCGACAAAGCGCCCTGGTCGGTGATCGTGGGCGTGGTGCGCCACATTCGTTTCACGCAACTGGCTGGAGAAGACTCTTCCTCCGAAGGCTCGCAATCTTCATCGGCCGGCGTTTACTACTTCCCGATCTATCAGGCGATGGCGCCTTTCGGATTTCTGATCGCGAAAACCAGCGGGAATCCGCAGGCGCTCGGCGACGTGATCCGGCGCGCCGTCCGCGATGTGGATGCCAACCAGCCCGTTTCGAATATGAAAAGCATGGACGAGCGCATCGCGGAATCGCTGGGGCCGCAGCGATTCGCCGCGAGTCTGCTCGCCGTGTTCGCGCTGCTGGCCACGATCCTGGCCGCCATCGGACTCTACGGGCTGGTGAGCTACAGCGTCACGCAGCGGACGAATGAAATGGGCATCCGCATGGCCCTCGGTGCAAACCGCGCCGATATTCTGCGCATGGTGCTGCGCGAAAGCGCGCGGATCGCGGTAATCGGAGCCGGCACGGGAATCGTCGCGGGGTTGCTGCTGATGCGCGCGATGCAGAGCGTTTTGTATGGGGTGAGCACCTACGATCCCGTCTCGTTTGGCGGCTCCGCCCTGGCACTGATCTTCGTGGCCCTCGTGGCGAGCTACATCCCGGCCCGCCGCGCCACCCGCGTCGATCCCATCGTCGCCCTTCGCTACGAATAGCATCTGCCGTCGAAAGGCAGAAGCACGATTTTCGAGACCGAAAAACACCTCAAAAGTGTATCGAGTAATTTTTCGCGATTGTTTACTTCACGCAGGTTAGGGGTGTATGCTCGTGATTCCGAAGCCGCAAGAACTGACATCGAGAACAGCGCGGCTTCCAAAGAGGCGGCGAGTGACCCTAATCGCTAATTTTCCATCTGTTTCTGCGTTCGCCATTTGCGCCGATTCACAGGAAACGGTAACCGAACACGACCCGGAAACGAATACGTCGTACGATGTCCGTGCGACCGTGCAAAAAATCACGCCTATCGCTGCGGGAAAATATCAGGTCGCTATATGTGGAGGCGGCCATGCTGATCTTATCGAGGGATTTATCGAAAAGGCGAAAAGGGCCGTTCAAAAAGAAGATCGAGCAACCTGTACCAGCAAAAATCCGGCCAGTCTGAAACGTCTGCATCGCAGACTGGAACTAGAACTAGCCAGATTCTATAGGACCGACGTTGCTACGTGTCCTGATGCCAGCAAGAATTTCAAATTGTTTATTGCGGCGTGCTTCCCGCTGGCGAAAGAGTTTGATGTGTGGGTTTCTGAAAATGCAGTGTTGCGTCCGGCGCGAAGGGATCGGGCCGAATTGAATGGATGGAGCCACAAACTATACGAGGATACGGCTCAACGTCTCTTTCGGGCGAAGATGACCGCAAATCAGGCCGTGCTCGCAAGCATATATACCGTTACTGTAGCCAAGAACACGTCAAATTACGTAAGGGACCCGCTCGATGCAGCCGTGATAGACGGCACCGGAATTCACATCATTGAACCTAACTACGTTAAGGCAATGGAGGAACGGCTAGAAGAATATGAAGTGCGAATTCATGCTCTGTTCCTTTCGTGCTCCGATGTGGGTGTCTCTGTTCCAGAACTCGAAGCGGAACTGCAAAAATTTGGAAAGTCTGCAATCGAACTTCACCGCGAGCAAATCGACCGTCAAGCAGACGCGATGACCGTAAACGATCTGTTTGCTAACAGGGGCATGCGTTCGCTGCCAAAAGGTCCGGTGCATTGGGGGATCAACGGAAAACTGCGGGTCGAACACGATCCAGTCAAGATTGAGGCTACACGTAAGAGATTCGAGATAGCTAAGATTCTTGCTGGTGAGGGCCCGGTAATCGTCACCGTCTCATGTCCCAAAGGCCATACCTTTGAGCGTGAATTTGCAAACCGCAAATCGGCTTATGGAAAGATAGTTGAGTGCGATACATGCGGCGAGCGGAAGATACTTCGAGAAATGGGACAGGGCGCACCAGACGACATTCGCCTCAAAGACCCTAAGCAGTTAGACGCTCAAAAGTAAGGACGGGAGCGGTAATCATATGGCGCAGCGTATCGGTGAAAAGATCGGCTCGCTTACGACGATTGAAGCGAAATTCCATCTCTTGCAGATAGGCCGCGAGATGCTTCGCAGAAATCTTATGCCAGGTTCCGATCACGCCACGCTTGAGCAGCGAGAACGCGGATTCAATGGTGTTGGTATGAATGTCTCCATTCACATAGATGTGCAGCTTGTGCCGGATCGTCTTGTGTCGTCCGTCCTTGCGGAGAACAGCGGCCGCACCACGGTATGGGAGGTAGTCATCGGTGAACAGAACGTCCACATCCTGACTGATGTTCTCTTGGATGAATTTGCGGAGTGTGCCAGACTTCACGTCTTCCGCATGGAAGAAACGCAGTTCGCCACCGCGCTGCCGAATGCCGATCACGACTTCTTTGTTCTCGTTCTTATTTTCGTGCCCCCGTCCGATATTCTTTCCACCGACAAACGTTTCATCCATCTCGACTTTGCCCGAAAGCATCGGACGGTCAGCTTGCATCATCGCGTGACGAATCCGGTGGCAGAGGTACCATGCGGTTTTGTAGCTGATACCCAGCGTCCGCTGAATCTGGCAAGCGGACATTCCCTTTTTCGCTTCGCAAAGCAGGTATGTTGCCGCGAACCACTTTTCCAGCGGGAGATGGGTGTCATTGAAAACCGTTCCAGTTGTCACGGAGAACTGATAGCCGCATGAGCCACACTCGAACTGCTTACGGGATTCCAAGTAGCAGATGCGCTCATTGTCGCCGCATCGCAAGCAGCGGACGCCTTCGGGCCAACGCAGCTTGGTCAAAATCTCCCGGCACTTTTCATCCGTGGAATACTTACGCAGCATTTCTAGGAGAGCCATGAAAGCACCTCGCAAACCGAAGAAAAAGAAGACGGGCCGACCGCTTGAAAGCGTTCCGCTGCGCAAGCTGGTAGGGGAAGTGAAGCGCGAGCTTCAGGCCAAGTTGAAGCGGGATTGAGCGTTACGCCCATGCGAAAACAGAGTACCCGAATGGCTTACCTGTGTCAAGTAAATAATCCTGTAATTTTAGTCATGTCGCTGATTCCAGGCGACTTGACTTCATTTTTTCTCGACAGGCGTATCGAGCAAGAAAACCTTTTCTTCGGCACTAGTCGGGTAAGCTCGACAGCCGCAGTCTTGAATTCTGTCGAGCATAAAATCTACTCACGCTAGCATGGCCCGCTGCGCAAAAGATATTCGTATTCATACGGTCATGGTACTCACCCTTGCGTTGAGGCACGGATTCTCGCATCTGGTTCATGTCACCGGATTTCGAGGATGGGAATCGAACAAAAGAGGACGTAGGCGGATCGACGCTGCCGAACTACGGAAAGGAGCTTTTCAACGAGCACTCCGTCTCCTAGGCCGTGGATAGATTTCGCAAGGGTTTTGTGGCGTAAATTTCAGTACGACCACGTAATCGATGGTGCCGCCGTTCTTGCGTTCTTCTTTGTGCTATCACTTTTCCCGGCGGCGATCTTCGTCCTTTCACTGCTTCCTTCGCTCTCCATCCCCCACCTACAGCAGGCCATACTGGATCTTCTCCACCAGGTTCTGCCGGAGCAGTCTGCAAACCTTTTCGAAGGAACCATCCGGTACGTCGCGTCTGAACGAAGGGCAGGTTTGTTGACATTCGGGCTGATCTTCACGGTCTGGTCGGCGTCCTCCGGCGCCTACGCGATCATGGAACAACTCAATGTTGTCTACGATGTCAGGGAACAGAGACCGTTCTGGAAAGCGCGGGGAAACGCGATCCTCCTGATGTTGCTGTTTGTTCTACTGGCGATCGGGGCTCTCTCGCTGGCGATCTTCGGAGGGGTGGTTCAGTCGTGGGCCGCGTCGATGATCGGATGGAGCCGCCCGTTAGTCATCTTCTTCGCGACTCTTCGGTGGATCATCATTGCCGCCGCGTTGCTATTGGCGCTCGCCGCGACTTACCGCTTGGGGCCTGCCGTAAAGCTTAAGTCCCGGTTTGTTTCGCCCGGCACTGTGGTTGCCGCCACTCTGATCGCGCTCGCCTCGATTGGACTTCGAATCTACGTCTCCAAATTCGGCAATTACAACGCCGCCTATGGCAATCTGGCCGCCGTGATGATCCTGATGCTGTGGACGTATCTGGCTGGCATGGCCCTTCTGGTTGGCTGCGAAATCAACGCGATCTTGCAGGGGCACAAGTCTGAGCGATCCGAATGATTCCGGGCTTTAGTTTCAGACCTGGGAGGAGTCTCATCACTCATTCTTGGCTCGACGTTTGCTGATTCTGTGGTCAACCGAGTTCGTCAATACCACCGAAATCTTGCGCACCGACATAGTTTACCCTGTGGCTTGTGGTGGGTGATTCCTTCTGGCTAGAGTTCCTGGCTTTGCTGTGAAAAAACGGGCGCGCGCGCTATGCTCGATGGCACATGATCGACATTCACTGCCACATCCTTCCCGGGCTCGACGACGGCGCCGAGACAATCGAAGAAGCGTCCGCGATGGCCGAAATGGCGATCGCCGACGGCATCACGCACATCGTCGGGACGCCGCACGCGAACGGGGCGTACCCATTTGCGCCCGAATTGATCCGGCAGAGGTGCGGCGAATTGCAGGCGCAATTCGATGGACGGCTGGTGCTGGCGACCGGCTGTGATTTTCACCTGAGTTTCGAAAACCTGCGGGACATCCGGCACGACGCTGCGCGCTACACGCTGAATCAGAGAGACTATCTGCTGGTGGAGTTCGCGGATTTTTCGATTCCGCCCTCGATGGACCAGGCGCTTCATCAACTGCAGCTCGCCGGACTGCGTCCAGTGATCACGCATCCGGAACGGAACCCTTTGATTCGCACGCAGCCGGAACGGCTGTTCCAGTGGCTGCGGCAGGGCTGCTACGCGCAGGTGACGGCGGGATCCCTGCTGGGGAGATGGGGATCGGCCGCGAAAGAGGCCGCCAGGCGCTGGCTCGATGCCGGGGCGGTCCATTTTCTGGCGAGCGATGCCCACAACACGACGTCCCGCCCTTTGAAACTGAAGGAAACTTTCGATCTCGTCGCGAAAACCTACGGCGCCAACGTCGCGCAGGCGCTCCTGGTCGATAATCCGCTGGCCGCATTCGAGGGGCGCCCGCTGCCTTACGTGCCAGGATTGAATACGGACGTCTTAGGCGAGGACGGAAGTGGAGGAAAAAAGCGGCGGCGGAGGTTCTGGTTCTTCTGACCGAGATCGATGAGGAGGAGACGCCATGGCCTCGATTTCGTTCCGGGTGAATGGAAAGCCGCAAACGCTTGATGCCGATCCCGACATGCCGCTCCTCCGGACCTTGCGGGACAACCTCGCCATGACGGGAACAAAGTTCGGCTGCGGGATCGATGGGCTGGCGCGTGCCACGGGCCTGAAGCCAAAGCCAGGTAAGCGTCATCTAAACTGAGGCTGCACGCCATAAGCCCGCATAGTCTCCGGAGGAACCATGTCTTCCATTCCCGTACCGAGCGTCCTCGACGCACGCACGCAAGCCTTCCCCGTCCTGACGCCGGCTCAAATTCAGCGAGTGCGAGCGTTGGGCAAGGTCCGCCGCGTCGAGGGCGGCGAAATCCTGTTTGAACCGGACGATACCAACGTGCCGTTTTTCGTGCTGCTTTCCGGCAGCATGGAAATCGTGCAGCCGGCTCTGGATGGTGAACGCCCAATCGCAAAACATGAAACCGGCGAATTCACCGGCGAAATCACGATGGTCTCCGGCCGCCGGAGTCTCGTGCGAGGCCGCGCCACCGCCGCTGGAGAATTTCTCGAGCTCAGCGGCGAGGGCCTGCGTTCGCTCATCGCAAAAGACGCGGAGTTGAGCGAGATTTTTATGCGCGCCTTCATCCTTCGCCGGCTGGAACTGATCAAGCGGAGCCAGGGAAACATCATTGTGATGGGCTCGCGTCACTGCGCCAACACGCTGCGCCTGCGCGAGTTCCTGACGCGAAATGGACATCCTTACACGTACGTGGATCTCGATACCGATAAGACCTCGCAGGAACTCCTCGATCGTTTTCAGGTGAAACTCGAGGAGGTCCCCGTGGTCATTTGCCACGGAAGCACGGTGATGCGCAACCCGTCGATTCAGAAACTGGCGGACTGCCTCGGATTCAACATCAATATCGACGAGTCGCAACTCCGCGACTTGATCATTGTCGGCGCCGGACCGTCCGGCCTGGCTGCCGCGGTTTACGCCGCGTCGGAGGGCCTGGATGCGCTGGTCATCGAAACCAACGCCCCCGGCGGACAGGCCGGCTCAAGCTCGAAGATCGAAAATTACCTCGGCTTCCCGACCGGAGTCTCCGGTCAGGAACTGGCTGCGCGCGCGATCACGCAGGCCGAGAAGTTCGGCGCGAAGATGATGGTGGCGCACGATGTGGTCCGGCTGGATTGCGGGAGGCGTCCGTACAAAGTTGTGCTGGACAACGGGAACGCGCTGGCGGCCCGGTCCATCGTGATCGCGACGGGCGCGCAATATAACAAGCCGCGCATCGCCAATCTGGAGAGGTTCGAAGGACAAGGAGTTTATTACGGCGCAACCTACATGGAAGCGCAACTGTGCGAGGACGAGGACATCATCGTCGTCGGCGGCGGAAACTCGGCAGGACAGGCGGCGGTTTATCTTTCGCAGACCGCGCGCAAGGTACACATGCTGGTGCGTTCGGGCCAATTGTCGGACACCATGTCTCGCTATTTGATCCGGCGTATCGAAGAGAATCCCTCGATCGAATTGCATTACAAGACTGAAATCATGGCGCTCGACGGCAGCATGCATCTCGAGCGCGTCACCTGGCAGGACAGAACTACCGGCGAGACTTCGGTCCACGACATCCGCCACCTTTTTATCATGGCGGGAGCGTCGCCGCGAACCGAGTGGCTGAAGGGCTGCGTTGCGATCGACACCAAGGGGTTCATTCTTACAGGACGCGATTTGGACTCCGTTGATAACGGTCACGTTTGGTCCCTCTCGCGGCCTCCTCAAATGCTGGAAACGAGTCTGCCCGGTGTTTTCGCCGTGGGAGACGTTCGTTCGGGCAACGTGAAACGGGTGGCCTCAGCCGTAGGCGAAGGAGCCATCGCGATCCACTTGGTTCACCGCGCGCTGGCCGAACTCTAGAAGCCATCTAGCCATCTCATAGATGCAGTTTAGGGGGTCGGAGTCTCAAAAACGCTATGAGTGGTGGAAGAGACGCGGCGCGAAGGTCGGAGCTAAAGCTAGCTTGTAGGGACATTCCGTCGCTTTTCGCGGAGTGCTTGCCTTGGCGAAGCCCGTCCTTGCGTGGTTTTCCGTGCGTCTGGTACGATGAAGCTTGTTGGTGGGCTGCATCCCGATTGGGAGCGGTACCGGAGGCAAAAATGAGCGCAACACCCCTCGCGGGCGACGGGAAGGTCACCGTGCCCGACATTCTCTCCTGGAAGGCTTCCTCAGCTGGATCATCCGGATCGAAAGAAGCGAAGAAAATCACCTGTTTAACCGCATGCGACTATCCGACGGCGCGCCTGCTCGACGATGCCGGCGTGGACATTTTGCTGGTGGGCGATTCGCTGGCGATGGTCTCGCTGGGTTACGAAAACACGCTGCCGGTGACCATCGATGAAATGCTGGTGCACCTTCGCGCGGTGCGGCGTGGAACCCGGCACGCACTGCTCGTGGCGGACATGCCCTACGGCAGCTATCACGTCTCCGCGGAAGAATCCGTGCGCAACGCGATCCGCCTGGTGAAGGAAGGCGGCGCCGAAGCCGTGAAAATCGAGGGTGGCGAGCGGCGCATGGAACTGATCGCACGCCTGATCGACGCGGAGATTCCTGTGATGGGACACGTTGGACTGACGCCGCAGTCCATCCACGCGATGGGCGGATTTCACGTGCAGGGAAAATCGTCTGAAGCGGCGCGGCAACTCGAGCGCGACGCCCGAGCGGTCGAGGCGGCGGGCGCGTTTTCCATCGTGCTGGAATCGATGCCGCGCGAACTGGGCGCGCGCATCACGCAAAGCCTGCGCATACCGACGATCGGAATCGGCGCGGGTCCCGACTGCGACGGTCAGGTACTGGTCTTCCACGACCTCGTCGGCCTTACGATGGGGCACCGCCCGAAATTCGCGCGGCGATACGCGAATCTTGCGACGGAAGTTTCGCGAGCCGCCTCCGAGTTCTGCGCGGATGTCCGCGACGGAAAATTCCCGTCGGATGCGGAGTCGTATCACTCGCCGGCAGAAATCCGGGAGGAGATCGTGAAGGAGCGAAGGTGACCGGAGTCGGGCCCAGTTTCTGTTTTGCGGCCTCCATTCGCACTCCGATCTTGTCTGGCGAATTGGCAAAGCGCGGCGATCTTGCTATTCCGAAACTCAATGGTCGGATTTCGAGTTTCGAAAAGGAGTCGGCATGACGGTTGATGATTTTCACGAGCTGTACGATTTCAACTCCTGGGCGAACCGCCGCACGCTCGATTCCTGTGCATCCCTGACGCCGGAGCAGTTCACGCGCGATCTCGGCTCCAGCTTTCGCTCGGTGCGCGACACACTCGCGCACATCTATGGCGCCGAATGGCTATGGCTCGAACGCTGGCACGAGCGAGTTCCAACCGCTCTTCCGTCCGCCGCGGATTTTCCGGATTTGGAAGCCCTGCGCGCACGCTGGGCGCAGCACGAACGCAATCTCCACGCGTACGTCCATTCGCTCACGCCCGCCGAGTTGGGGCGCGTGATCAAGTATAAGAACACGCGCGGAACACCCTTCGAAGGGCCGATCGAGCCGATGCTCAACCACGTCCTGCATCACAGTACCTATCACCGCGGCCAGATTGTGACGTTGCTCCGCCAACTCGGGGCCAAGCCAGTCAGCACCGACCTGATCGTGTTCTATCGCGAGCGCGCCGGCCAGCCCGTCGAGTGACGCCGAGGCGCACCGTAGCCGCAAGCCGGATTCTTTTCCCGAAATCGAAAGAACGAGTTTTTCCGTTGATGTTCTCTTCGGTTGGATGTCCACGAACGTGTCATTCGCCTTCGTCACACAATCAAAGACGAGCAGCAGGATTTTCGCGCCTGCATTCTCCCGTCGCGCGGAAATCCTGCGTTGTGGCGAGGAGGAGGAATCTCGGCGTCCGGTCCGGCCGACAGGCCGGAACGGCGAAAGCGATCCCTTAGGAAGCTAACGCACCAGGTCGGAGGCGAAGACGAGCTGGACACCGTGCGCCTCGAGTTGCGGCACGGCCTCCTTGAGGGCGGCGATCGTGGCGGGATGCGGATGACCGATGGCGATGGCAAAGCCGTTGCGGGCCGCGTCGCGCGCAGCCAGTTCGAGTTGGGCGCGGACGGCCTGCTTCGTCGGCGTGTCGTCGAGAAACACTTTGCGCGAGGCGGCGCGAACTCCTGCCTGTTCGGCGGCATTGTAGGCGACGGTGGCTGCCGTTGTCCGGCTATCGATGAAGAAGAGACCGCGCCGGCGCAGTGCAGGCATCAGTTCGCGCATCAGGGCGGGGTTGGCGGTCGCGAGCGAGCCCTCATGGTTGTTCACGCCCACCGCATGCGGCACGGTTTCGAGCATCCCTGCAAGCGTTGACTGCACCTGCTGAGAATCCATCCCCACGCGCAATTCGATGTTCTCCTGCTTCACGTCCGAGGATTCCGATTGCATCGGGAGGTGC
>DATGHM010000049.1:0-6878 GCA_035307985.1 Candidatus Acidiferrales bacterium | reverse complement strand
AGCACCTTGCAGAAAAACGCCTTGTCCTCAGGACGGCGGGGTTTTAACCCCGCGGTAAGTGGGCGTTTTGCGTCAGGGGTTTTAACCCCTGAAGCTGCGGTTCGACTTTTTCCCGTCCTGTTAGCGGCCGCCCTTCTTTTCAGGGGGAGCCCTTTGCTGTTAATTCCTGACGCGCCGCTTCTTCTTTGCCTTCGAGCCGGTGCGCTTCTTCGCTCCCGGCACTTTCCCGATCCGCGCGTCGCCCGCCACAATCAGTTCGCACGCGCGCAGGGCCGCCTCCTCAAAATCCGGCGCATCAACGGGCAGAATCTGCCATCCCGTCACTTTTTTTCCCAGCACCTGGATCGACCGCATGTTCGGAAACTCGCGCCGCAGGCTTTCGTGATGCTCGATCCTTGTCGCAAGCCACACGCCGTTGTCCGCGCTATTCCCCGGCTTGTCGCGCAAAACCAGGACGATCTTCTCCCGGTCGCCCCCGTCTTGAACAGGCACGTACACCGCAAGACACCCGAACATCGGCCGCGTCCGCACGGAAAGCGCCGAAAGCGCGTCCAGCACAAATTCGTGCGGCGCCGCCTTCCGCCGCTTCAAACCGAAGCCGGCATCTTGCAGAAGAAACGATGATGTCTTTTCCCGCCGCTTTGACATTCGACGACCCGTTGTACCCGCCGCCCTTCTTTCAGGCGGGCGCTGGCGGCAGAATAGCAGAACCGCGCCGCGTCGTGTCCGGGAACGAGTTTTTCCTGACGAACACGAGGCGCGGCCCCTGCCTGTGCGGGTTCGTGTAAGGTATGAACTTCTCACCCTGATCGCAGGAAGTGCAGTCTCCGTCTTCGTGTCAGGGCATGGCTTCAGTCATATCGTCCATATCGTCCAAGCGCTCACCGCGAATCGGTTTCAGCCCCCGGGGTCAGACTGCCGTCTTCAGCCGCAGCCAGACCCACAAATCACCTTTGCTGATCGATTCTATTGATGATCCGCGCTCAACGGAACCGCTTCGTCCGGAAAGGCTGATCTCGCTCGCTACTGGCCGCACCCCTAATCTCCACATTACAGGACTGTTACAACATAGCTCCTCAAGCCTTGCGCGTGCTGATGTTAACCTTTTCGCTTGACACAAAATCGTGGTCTGTTATATTAGCACTCGCTGTCGGGGAGTGCTAAAGACCTGCTCTCCCCTCCAGCGACACAAACAGCACCCACCGGAGGAATTGCAAAAATGCCAGTCAACATTACGCCGCTCCACGACCGCGTTCTGGTCCGGCGGCTCGAAGAGAAGGAGGTCGTTAAGGGAGGCATCATTATCCCCGACTCGGCCAAAGAGAAACCCCAAGAGGGCGAAGTGATCGCCGTCGGCAACGGTCGTCGCGAAAAAGGCGAACTCATCCCCCTCGACGTGAAGGCGGGGGATCGGATTTTGTTCGGCAAGTATTCAGGGAATGACATAAAAATCGACGACGAGGAATATCTCATCCTCAAGGAAGACGAGATCCTCGCCAAAATCGGCGGAGCAGCCAAAGCCGCAGGTGGCAGGAAGTAAGTTTCACGGCGTGGGTTTGGCGGCGCGGATGCGAAGCCGGCACAGGGAGCGTCGCTTCCGAAATTCGGCGCTGGGGGATTGCGAACCACCCTGTATCAGCGATCGCGCTCCACTCAGCCCGCTAATTCGCACGCAACTGATTCGAAATAAAAACTCGGGAAATTTTGAAGCACCCGAAAAACTCTCGGTACTTGAACGATCTCAGGAGGAGACAGATCCATGGCAAAGCAAATCGTAACTGGTGAGAATTCCCGCCAGTCGATTCTGCGCGGCGTCAACGTTTTGGCCGATGCGGTGAAGATTACGCTCGGGCCAAAGGGACGCAACGCGGTAATCGAAAAGAAATTCGGCGCGCCCGTCATCACCAAGGACGGCGTGACCGTAGCGAAGGAAATCGAGCTGAAAGATCCGCTCGAGAACATGGGCGCGCAGATGGTGCGCGAAGTGGCGTCGAAGACCTCGGATGTCGCGGGCGACGGCACCACCACCGCAACCGTCCTGGCGCAGGCCATCTTCCGCGAAGGTGTGAAGACGGTCGCCGCGGGCGCGAGCCCGATGGCCCTCAAGCGCGGCATCGACAAGGCGGTCGAAGTCGCCGTGGAAGAGCTGAAGAAGCTCCATCGCGACGTGAAGGGCGAGATGATCGCGCAGGTCGGCACCATTTCGGCCAACAACGACCGGCAGATCGGCACCATCATCGCGGAAGCGATGAAGAAGGTGGGCAAGGACGGCGTCATCACCGTCGAGGAATCGAAGACGATGGAAACGACGCTGGAAGTCGTGGAAGGCATGCAGTTCGACCGCGGCTACCTTTCGCCCTACTTCGTGACGGACCCGGAGCGGATGGAGTGCGCGCTGGAAGACGTCCGCATCCTGATCCACGAAAAGAAGATCAGCTCGATGAAGGACCTGCTTCCCCTGCTCGAGCAGATCGCCAAGATGGGCAAGCCTCTGCTGATCATCGCAGAAGACGTGGAAGGCGAAGCGCTGGCCACGCTGGTGGTCAACAAGCTGCGCGGGACTTTGCAGTGCGCGGCCGTGAAGGCGCCCGGCTTCGGCGATCGTCGCAAGGCGATGCTCGAAGATATCGCCACGCTGACGGGCGGCAAGGCCATCACCGAGGATCTCGGGATCAAACTCGAGAACGTCAAGGTGGAGGACCTGGGCCGCGCGAAGAAGATCACGATTGACAAGGACAACACCACGATCGTCGAGGGCGGCGGCAAGGCCAGCGAGATCGAGGGTCGCGTCAAGCAGATCCGCGCGCAGGTGGAAGACACCACGTCGGACTATGACAAGGAGAAGCTGCAAGAGCGGCTGGCGAAACTCGTCGGCGGCGTTGCGGTGATCAAGGTGGGCGCGGCGACGGAGACCGAGCTGAAGGAGAAGAAGGCTCGCGTCGAAGACGCCATGCACGCCACGCGCGCAGCGGTCGAGGAGGGCATTGTTCCGGGCGGCGGCACGGCGCTGCTGCGCTGCCTGAATGCGCTCGACAAGCTGAAACTCGAGGGCGACGAAGCGATTGGCGTGAACATCGTCAAGCGCGCGCTCGAAGAGCCGGCTCGTCAAATCGCGCACAACGCGGGACAGGAAGGCGCCATCGTCGTAGGGCGGATTCGCGAGTCGAAGGACGATAACTTCGGCTACAACGCGGAAACGGGTGAGTTCGGCAACCTGGTCACCTCGGGCGTAATCGATCCGGCCAAGGTCACGCGGCTGGCGCTGCAGAATGCGGCGTCCATCGCGGGCCTCATGCTTACCACCGAAGCCCTCGTCGCTGAAATCAAGGAAGACGAGAAGAAGGGTGCAGGCGCCGGCGGCGGCATGCCCGGCGGCGGCGGAATGGGCGGCATGTACTAAACGGCGAAGTCGTTAACCTAACCTCAAAAAGGGCGGTTCGGTTCATTGCCGGAGCGCCCTTTCTTTTTTTGAATGGCTTTGACCTACTGAAAACACAGGGTACACGCAATGGCAGGTCTTTCTAGGCGGTTGGGCGAGAGGTGCAGGGAAGCGCTGACGCGGCGGTACCTCGATCTAGCGGAGAGCCTGCCTACCGTCCGCCAAGGGTTCCTAAGAACACTACAGTCCATTCGCGAGCATCAGTGGCGCGACGCAGACCAGCTATATGCTCGGACTCGGGCCCCCGCTGGCGTACAGGTCGCCTATTCCGGATTTCGCCTCATGGAAATTTTTTCAGTGGAGGAGTTCGACAGGCTCATTTCTGGTCTCCGAAGGCTGTTTCCTGCCCAGCCTTGTGGCCGAGACGAGATAGATAGACTCGGGACAACGGTTGGAAGCTTGTTCACGGGAGGATGGTCGAACATTGGCTGTCTCCGACGAGAAAAATCCTGGCCTGGAGTATCGCAGGTCCGCATTTGTCCCGAACTGCCCAAGGAAATCAGCTCGGTTGAGGTCAGTGTGCACAGGATACTTCCTTCTGCGGTTGTTGTTGCGTTCGACGTGCGTCTCGAAGAAAGCGCAACTAATCAACTTAGATCGGCACACAATTGTAAGTATTTGCCGCTGACGCGCTTTCACCGATGGACTCCGTGGCGGAAGCACTCCTGGGGCCAGTCAGAGTCTCCGGCGGAATGGGCAATGCAGGATGCCATCCTTAAAATTGGCGAGGGGCTGCATTCCGCAGTCGAAAAAGTGGTCCGGCGACATCTTAGGGGATTTTTTACGCGCTCGGACAATGGCCGAAGCCGCTTGGTTGCCATTGATATATTCAGGGTTTGGGGGCTCCCCGAGATCAATGATCCCCGAGAACGTCTCCGGGGCGCTCTGCCGTGGATGGAGTCTCTGACGCTTCAGTCGCGATCATCCTTCGATAGCTTCGCCCGTAAGGACCTGCTGTTCGTCTGGTCGCAGGACTCCGAGGGTCGCCCGTCGATACCGTACCGATTTGTCGAAATGTATTCTGAACTGTCCGCTTCGCAAGAGGCGAGGAGCCACGAGTATCTCAGATTGCGAGAGATTTTGGATGTAATTTTGCCATATATCTGTTTTCTGGACGTGATATCGAGAACTCGGCTGCAATTGGAGAAACTGCGCGTGAATGTTTACAGAGCCCTAACGCACGGCGGGCTGCCAGGGCGCAGACTGGGCAAAGACATGAAAATGAACGATCGTGTGCAGAGACAAGCAATGCTCATATCCCGTTTAGCCCTGGAATTGGACGATGCCAAATTTTGGCTTGAACGTGAGATACGGATAGTCCGCGATCTTGCACGCCTGACGCTTCGCCAGAACGGTACGTCGATTAGCCTAGCCGATGCCTTAGGAGCGTCACTGGAATCTCGACTCAGTCTCGTTAGGAAGCACTTGAATCTTGTGGCCAAAAATTTCGAGAGCTACGTCTCACGGCGAAACCTGATCGCAACGTATCGCTTGCAACGGCTTGTGCTTCTACTGAGCATCGTTGCGGCCGTGGCTGCGGGCCTAACGCTCCTGGCAAGCTGGAGTCAAATCCACGAAGTGCTCCGGGTCATCGGGGCCCGCCTTCACAGATGAGGCGTTCCCGATGAGGCTGCCTCGACTGGCGGCGTGGGTCAACATGGGGATTTCGGCTTGTACCTTTGCACTAGCTCCCTGAGCTTATATGCTGGGAGCGCCTGTAGCACTTCGAGTGATTTGCCTGGAGGATCGAGTACTGCGTTCAGCAATTTGTAGTGCGGATTGGCCGCCGCAAATACGAGCAGAATGTTTTCCAGCGCGCACCTCTTGAAACGCTCTCCAATTGTGTCGCGCCCGAAACGGATGCCGTTGAGCTCGAAAGGCTCGATCTCGGCCACGTCGAGGACAACCTTCCTACCCGCCCGAATGAAATCTGTGAAAATCTTGTTTAGCCGTTTGTTCGTATTGCCGCCCTTTGCCGTCTGCGGCGGCGTAATTACTCGCTGAATTCTTCGAACAAGGTCTTCTGCCTCGCCTATATAGATCGACTCTGTCGTGTCGCCCTCATTCTGCATTACGCGCCATCGATAAACCGCTGGCCGACAAAATGTCTGTCTGAAATCGGCTGTGAACCTGGCTGGAAAATAGTAAGGGCCGCCTGCGGTTACCACAGTTCGCCATTGGTGATTGATCGCGAGTTGGCTCATCGGAATCCCCAGAGAGTCCGCGGTAATTATACTCTTCCCGACTAAGCCGCCTCGACGGTGAGCTTCAAACCGACGGCTTTGACGACGACGAATAGCGTGGACGGGCGCGGATTGCCGTTTGGACAAGGCGCGATACAGGCGAGAGTGCGGGCGCAGCATGCTGCGCCCCTACCGGGAACAGTCGCGACCGCCTGATCGACATGACTGAAGTCATATCCTGACACGAAGACGGAGACTGCCCTTCCTGTGTCAGGGCAAGAAGTCATTTCCTGACGCGAATCCTCGCGACCAACGACGCGATCACGCCGCCGCTTCGAGGGTGAATTTCAGGCCCGCGGCTTTGGCTTCGGCGAACAACGTGGAGAGGCGCGGGTTGCCGTTGTCGGACAACAAGCGCGATACAGGCTAAAGGCCGGGCGCAGCATGCTGCGCCCCTACCGGGAACAGTCACAACCGCCGACGAGGCAGTCAAAGGAGGATACCCGCGCGCGTCCCTGCCGGGAACAGTGACGACCGACGACGAGACAGTTGGGGGACAAGCCGTGCGGCGATCGCAAACAACGTGCGGGTGCGCGGGCTGGCGCGGAGGGCGTTTGGACAACGCGCGATACAGGCTAACGTCCGGGCGCAGCATGCTGCGCCCCTACCGGAGGAAGAAGAAGCCACAGCGCAGCTTTCAGCGTGCCCCTCCCGTGAAGAAATTCCTTACCAGCGACGTTTCCCTTCACCGACGGAAATAAGCGGCTTTGACGGTGAGTTTCAGGCCGACGGCTTTGGCGAAGGCGAACAGCGTGGAGAGGCGCGGATGGCCGTTTCGATAAGGCGCGATACGGGGTAACGTCCGGGCGCAGCATGCTGCGCCCCTACCGGGAACAGTCACGACCGCCGACGAGACGGTGGGGGGACAAGCCGTGCTGCGCCCCTGCCGGCAAAAAGCCTGAAGATCCGCGCGATTGAGCGACCGGCGACGGGACAGTCGGGGGGACAAGACGTGCTGCGCCCCTACCGGCAAGAGGTTTCGACACGTTGCGCGCCGAACCAAAGAAAAGCCTCGCTGCTGCACGTGAAGACGAAAAGCCGCAAGCGGGTTCGTGGCCGTATAATCACGCGCAAATTCCATGAATCAATCCAGCGCGCGTCCGGAACGACGATCCATTCGCATGAAGGGCTTCGATTATTCGTTGCCCGGAGCGTATTTCGTCACGATCTGTGCCCATCGCCAGAAATGTTTATTT
>DATGHM010000048.1:0-3013 GCA_035307985.1 Candidatus Acidiferrales bacterium | reverse complement strand
GCCTCCCGTTCCGGGTTAGGAAGACTCCACGTGTTCACCCACGAGGCTGTTCGGTCCCGCACGCGTCACGCGCACCTGAACGTATTCTCCCAGAATGCTTTCACTGCTTGAAGTGAAATTTAAAATCCGGTTGCTCGTGGTTCTGCCGCTCCATTGGCCGCGCGATGCGTGGCGCCCGTCGACGAGCACTTCAAACGTCTCGCCGACCAGCGTTTCGTTCCGCTCGATCTGAATCTGGCGCTGGCGGTCCTGCAAGATGGCCAGCCGTCTTCCTTTTTCTTCCTCGGGAATCGCATCCGGCATCGTCATCGCCGGGGTATTGGGCCGGGGAGAATACTTGAAAGAGAAAACGCCGTCGTAGCACACTTCATCGAGCAGGGTGACCGTCTCTTCGAAATCCCGGTCGGTCTCGCCGGGGAAGCCAACGATGAGGTCGGTGGTCACAGAGATGGGCCTGCGCGCACTGCGCAGCCACGAAATTTTCTCGAGATATTCCTCGCGCGTGTAGGTGCGGCGCATGGCCTTCAGAACGCGCGGCGATCCGGACTGCACGGGCAAGTGAACGTGGTCACAGAGCGCGGGAATTTCGTCGATGGCTTCGACGATCTCGCGATGAAAATCATTCGGATGCGACGTGGTGAAACGCACGCGACGGATTCCCGGCACGGCGGCGACGCCGCGCAACAATGTGGCGAAATTCATCCCTCGCGGAGAAGGGTCGCGGTAGGAATTCACCGTCTGGCCGAGGAGCTGAATTTCCGTATAGCCGGAGTCCGCGAGGCGCCGCACTTCCGACAGAACCGCACCGCTCGCGCGGCTGCGCTCCGGGCCGCGCGTGTGCGGCACCACGCAGTACGCGCAGGAATAATCGCAGCCCTCGATAATGGTGAGATAGGCGCGGAACGGATTGTCGCGCCGGGTGATTTCCGTCTCGAATGTTTCATCCGTGTCGAGATCGAGACCCATCACGCGCCGTCCGCCGGTTTCGATCTGGTCGACCAGGTCCGGCAGCTTCCGGTAGCTCGCCGACCCGCACACCAGGCTCACCCAAGGCGCGCGCTCGAAAATCTCTTCGCCTTCCTGCTGCGCCACGCAGCCCAGCACGCCGATCACTTTTCCGTTGTTCTTCGCGGAGAGTTTGTGGTCTCCCAGGCGCGAAAAGACCTTCTGCGCGGCCTTTTCGCGGATGCTGCACGTGTTGTAGAGCAGGAGATCGGCTTGCGCCGGATTCTCCGCGGCGCGATAGCCTCGCCCGAGCAGCACGCCGGCAACTTTCTCCGAGTCGTGCACGTTCATCTGGCAGCCGAACGTTTCGATGTAGAAGGATTTATTGGGCAGCCGGCCTTCAGGGGCTAAAGCCCCACCGTGGGAAGCCACGGCTACGTCGGAGCTAAAGCTCCGACCTCCTAAACGGCCGTCTCCGGCTGCCGGGGTGGTGATCCTGGCAGAGGGCACGGCATGCCGTGTCCCTACGGAAACCTCAGGGAGAGCATTCTCGGTAGCATCACGCAAAGCGTCGATGCTAATGTCAAACGTTTTGCTCATGGCTTAGCGGCATTCTAGCACAGGGGCAGATGCGGTCTGGCTGTAAGGGGAAGGGGAAGAGCAACAACTGCGAAACATTTTTTGCAGCGTCCCGCATCGCTTTGAATAACGGCGGGCGGGTCTGAGACCCGCCCCTAGAATCCTGGAGCCGAAAAACAAACGGGGTCGTTTACATGGTGAGTAGAGCGGCCATCAGGTCGATCCCGTCGCACAAATTCTGGATGCGCAGGTTTTCGTTGAAGCTGTGCTGGTTGTCGTCGTGATTGGCGATCGGAACGGTGATTGTCTGCGTCCCGAGGGTCTCGTCGATCGCAACGAGTGGAACGCTGCCTCCCATGATGGGAATTTTCACGACGGGACCGCGCGCGCTCTCCGCCGTGCGAATCACTTCCTGCGAGATGGGCAAATCCATGGAAGTACGCGAGGAGTCGTATCCGCCCGGCTCCACAATTACCTTGGCCACCTTTGCATGGCTCATCCGTTCTTCAGCGGTGGGCTCGTGATCGACGACGAAGTATCCCTGCTTGCGAATGTGCTCGATGAAGAGCTGTTCGATGCGGCGGTGATCCTGGCCCTTGACGAGGCGCATGTCGATGTCGGCTTCGGCGGTTGCAGGAACGACGTTTGACGCTTCGGCGCCGACATGGCCGCTGGCCATGCCGCGAATGTTCAGCGAAGGCAGATTGATCAGCTCGGCGAGAGATTTCGGCGCGCCCTCCGTCGAGCCGAGCCAGAATTCCTTCATCAGTTGACGATCCGGGGTCGGCCCCTCCGCGATAGCCCGCTTCTCCGTTTCGGTGAGCGGGACGATGCCGTCGTAGAAATGGTCGATCAGCACATGGCCGTTCTCGTCCTTCATGGACGCGAGCAAATGAGCCAGCATCATCGCGGGATTCGGCGCCCAATTGCCGTAATGGCCGCTGTGCAGTTCGTGGCGCGGTCCGTACACCGTGACGTCGACTTCCGTGATCCCGCGCGCGCCGAAGGCAATCGACTGCTGGCGCGTCTGGCTGACGGGCCCGTCGCAGATCAGCCACACATCACCGGAAAAAAGCTCCTTGTTCGCCGCCAAAATCTTTTGGAGATTAATCGAGCCGGCTTCTTCTTCTCCTTCGAAAACAAACTTGATATTCGATTTCGTCTTGATCCGGGCCGCGCGAATGGCATCAAGAGCGGCCATCATCGCTTCGATCGGCGCCTTGTCGTCGCCGGCGGCGCGCGCGTAAAGCCGCCATTCCGGATTGAACAGCATGCCCGGCGCGGGCAGCGGGATCACCTTGCCGCCATTTTCGATCGGGCCGTCGCGCAGTGTGGGCACAAAAGGAGGCGTGGCCCACTGTTTTGGATCGACGGGCTGGCCATCGTAGTGCGCGTAAAAGACGATGGTCCGCTTCGCGCCCGGCGTGCGAATTTCGCCGAACACGACGGGATTCGATCCCGGCACGGAAAGCAGCCGGGGCGCGATTCC
>DATGHM010000047.1:0-55435 GCA_035307985.1 Candidatus Acidiferrales bacterium | reverse complement strand
GTAGAGTTTGCGGTTTGCGCTGCCGTCGGAGCGAAGCGTGGAACCTTCGAGCGAAATTCCGGCAAACAACCCGCGCGACCGCGAGTAGGTAAGGACTTCGGCCTTCATAACGATATCCGTGTCCGCTGCGGCGGCGCGGCCCTTCGGACCTGCCGCGGCGGATGCATCGGCGCCGAGTTTCACTTTGCTGACGAGGATCGAGTTGGCTCCCCTTGGATTCATCACCAGCAGAACGAAGTCGGTAGCCTGGCCGCCCAACTGGAAGCCGATGTTGGCGCCTTCGAGCGCAAACATGGCCGGAGCACTCCAACGCCCGGTGAAGTGCTCTCCGGTGCGGCAGGTGATTGCGCCGCGTCCAAAATCTCCCCCGATGCCAATGGCGAATTTCAGAGTTGAGGGGATCACGATGACGCACTCGGCCTTATTGAGCAAATCCTTGGGGATTCCGTCGGGGATGTCCAACACTTCCTTGAGGACCTGCCCACACGCGGCCAGCCGTTTCTGTTCCCGCGTTTCATCGCCCATGGCGGACCGAACGATTGCAAGGGCGGCTGCGAGGGCCACTGAAAGGGCGACTGTCAGACAAGCGATTCTCTTCATAGCGTTGTTCTCCCGGTAACTCTGCGGTTCGATTCTGTCGCGTCGCCGTTGTGGCGGGAAGCGCCCAACGGTGCGGGCTTGTCTGAAAGGTTACGGGGAATCCGTTCTGACCAGGTGCCTGAGACGACGGTCGAAAAAAGCTACGGATTCTGTGGTTGGCACTCGGGGCCGGAGAAGGTGAGGGTGATGTCGCTGGCGGTCGCGTCGGCGCCGTCGACGAACAGGGAATCGGAGTCAATTCGGGCAGGAAGCGTGCAATCGGTCTTGCCGCGCGCCGCTCCTGGGCGCGGAGGCACGACCTGCTCCCACGCGGAGAGAGTGTAATGTGCGGATTGTAGCAGGGTGAAGTCGTAAACGCCGTCGCCCACGACCTTGGCCGCAGGATTATCGCCCTTGTCGGCCTTGGCCATGACGAAGACGGATCCGGGCGGCTTGCCGTCTGTCCATTTCAGGTGAACGCGCAGGACTCGCGTGGGATAGGGATTTTGCAGCTCGAATTTCACCTTCACGAGCTGCCCTTCTTTCATTTCGATCGGCTTCGCTTCGCTCGGATCCGAAACGCCGGGATAGAAGCTGCGGGGAAACGGGTCATTCGGGTCCATGCGATTCGGGCGATTGTAGACGATGATGTACTGGCCGGCGCCGATGTGGTCGAAGGCGAAGGTTCCCTTGGCGCCCTGGAAGGTCCAAAGGCCCGAGCGGGAACCGTCGTAAGTGCCCGCTCGAAAGAGCTCCAGGGAGGCGAGCCGCAGCGGTTTTCCGTCGGGACCGGTGACGCTGCCTTCGATGTGGCCGGTGGGGAGCGCGTCGACGTTGAATTCGTAGCACGCATCGTTGGGAATTGTGAACGAGTCGAGCCCGCTGGCCGTGCCCCTGTGAGTGAGTTCGACGCCCGGAGGCAGATCGGCCGTGAACTGGTATTCGCCGGCGCGAACGTCGTAAATGGAATAGACGCCGTCGGGGCCGGTGGTCGCAGTGAAGCGATCGTAGCGCGAGCGGAGTCCGAGCGGGATGTTTGGAAGCGGGTCGTCGGGATCATCGGGTGGGGCGAGGGTCGGGGGATCGGCGCGGCGGAGGACACCGAATACGGAGGCGACGCGCTGGCCGTCCCGGAGAGAGCGCAGTTGCGGAATCAGAGCACGGGCGTCGGCGGCAGCCCGCGTGCCATTGCAAATCGTGGCAAAGAGGCGGCGTTCGGTTTCCTGCTGCGTGAAGACGACGTAGCGCTCGCCTTTCTTGAAGCGGAAACCGCAATCACCGTCGTCACCGCCGGAATAGACATCGATTTCGGAAGCAGCGGGACCAGAGAACTTTTCGTCGATGTGGAAATGGTAGCGGAGGACGGGAGTGGCGGTGGCGCTTTGGTTACCGGCGTCTGCGGCGGAAGTCGGGACTTCGGCAACTTGTGTGACGGTCCCGAGAAAGACCACGTCGCCCGGGTCGAAATGCGGGCAGGTCCCGGGAGGCGCTTGCGAGCAGGCGCAGGCCCACGAAGCGGCCGGCGCGGCAAACGCCAAAGCCCATACGATAAACAGCCGTCGGATCACGGCAAATATCCTAACGGCGTGTACGAGGAAAATCGAGCCCGGACTGAAACTTTTTGGCGTCGCTCCCGCGAGCCGAAGAGAGAGCGAAAGGAACTTCCCGGAAGATTTCGGAATTGCTAGACTCGAAACACCTGCCTAACGACCAACTCTGAGAGGTCCACGATGAAGATCACTCAAGCTCTGGCAATTCCTTTTCTCCTTCTGGCGCTCACCGGTACGGCTCTGGCCGATACGATCGTTCTCAAAAATGGGGACCGCCTGACAGGAACCATCGAAAGCACCGACGGGAAAGAAATCACGTTCAAGACGGACTATGCCGGAGAGATCAAAGTGAAATGGTCGGCGGTGAAAGAGATGACGACGGAGAAGCCGTTGTACGTGGTTCGGAACAACCAGACCACGGTGAACGGGACGGTGACGACCGAGGATTCCAGCGTAACGGTTCACACGGCGAACGCAGGCGAGGTGAACGTGCCGCTTTCCGATGTAGCGATCATTCGCTCGCCCAAGGAGCAGCAGGTATACGAAAGCTCGCTGCATCCCAACCTGTTCCAGGGGTGGGCGGGCGGAGGGAGCTTCGGGTTTGCGCTGGCGCGCGGCAACAGCGATACAACCAGCCTCGCCGTGGGGTTCAATGCCGACCGGAAAACGCTGTCGGACGAGATCAAGAGCTATTTCTCCTCGATCTACTCGACGTCGGGCGGAGTCTTCGGCGGGACCGCGACGGCGGACGAAATTCTCGGGGGCATCCGGTACGACAGGAATCTGAATCCGAAGCTTTTCGCATTCGTGAGCGGGGATTTCACGCACAACGGCCTGCAATCGCTCAACCTCCAGCAGATCTACACCGTTGGACTGGGCTGGCACGCGATCAATCATCCGAACACGACGTTCGACTTGCTGGGTGGCGTCAACTACACGCGTGAAAGCTACAGTGGAGCTACGGCGACAAGCCCAACCGGAGGGCTGAGCCGAAATCTTCCAGGGCTTACGCTGGGCGAGGATTTCACCAAGAAGCTGGGAAGCACGTCGGCGTTTACGGAGGACTTCATGTTCTATCCCGATTTGAGCGACATCAGCCAGTACCGCTTTTCGCTGGATGCGGCGTGGACAACCCAGATCAAGAAATGGCTCGGCTGGCAGATCGCGTTCGGGGACCGGTATATTTCGAATCCACCGATTCTGGGAACGAAAGACAACGACGTGGTGCTCTCCACCGGCCTGAAATTGTCTTTCAACGGAAAATAGAGAGCCGGCGCCGGCCAAAAGAGCCTGATCGCAGGGCGGCGAAGCAACATAGTTTTTTTGACTTGGACTTCCCTTCGCACATAGAATCCCGCGGGGCTGAAGGCACTTCCATTCAACAGGAGCGATCTCGATGAGAAGGATTTCGCATGTCTTGCTTGCGGCGATTCTGGTTTATTTCGGCGTGCCGAATCGCGTGTGGGCGCAGCAGCAGGAAAGAGGCGAGCAGCATCCGGGAGAACATCCGGAACATAACGCGAAGCAGGAGGAAGCCAACGCTCCGAATGGTTGCGGGTTTGCCGCGATCAAAGAGGAATCGTCGGTGACGCAGCACTCGATCCGGCTGGGCGGCGAGACGATTCCGTACACAGCCACCGCGGGTTTCATACTGCTGAAGAACGATAAGGGCGAGGCAACGGGCTTGATGTACTCCGTGGCGTATACGCGGAGCGACGTCAAGGATCCGAGCCGGCGGCCGATTTCGTTCCTGTATAACGGCGGGCCGGGGTCGGCGACATTGTGGCTGCACATGGGGGCTTTTGGGCCGCGACGCGTGGAGACGACGAGTGCTCCCGACTACACACCGCCGGCGCCTTTCCAGCTGGTGGACAACACGGAAAGCCTGCTCGACAAGAGCGATCTCGTGTTCATCGACGCGATGGGAACCGGCTACAGCCATGCGGTGTGCAAGGCGAAGCCGAAGGATTTCTATGGGATCGATGAGGACATCGATGCGTTCGGGCAGTTCATCGACACGTATGTCAGCCGGAACGATCGCTGGAATTCGCCGAAGTTCCTGATCGGCGAGAGCTACGGAACGTTCCGGTCGGCGGCCCTGGGAGATTACCTGCAAGACCACTACTCGATGCAGATGAATGGAATCGTGCTGATCTCGTCGGTGCTCGATCTGTCGACGATTTCGTTCGGCGCGGGCGACGATCGTCCCTACATTTTCTATTTGCCGAGCTATGCGGCGGTGGCTTGGTATCACAAAGTGCTGAAGGACCGGCCCGCTGATCTGCCCGCGTTCATTGAAGAGGCGCGGCAATATGCGAACGGGCCGTACGCGGCGGCGTTGGCCAAGGGATCCAATATCGGGGCCGACGAAAAGGCGGCGGTGGCGAAGAAGCTGTCGTCATTTACCGGGCTGAGCGAGGACTACTTGATGAAGGCCGACCTGCGAGTGAAACTCCCGCAGTTCATGGCAGAACTGGAACGCAGCGAAGGCAAGACCGTGGGCCGAATCGACGCGCGATTCACGGGCCCGACGTCCGACCTGCTGGAAGAGTATGCGCAGGACGATCCGGAAGGGCCGGCGGTGGGCGGGGCGTTTACGGCGATGGTCAACCACTACAACCACGATGAATTGAAGTTCGGCAAGGACATGGTGTACCACGATCAGGCGGAAGATTCGAGGGGTTGGAATTGGAAAAGGAGCCCTCGCGGGGGACGCGGAGGCTTTTTTCCGGGGGCGCCGAACGTGGAAGGGGACCTTGCCGAGGCGATGGTGAGCAATCCTTATTTGCGCGTCGAGGTGGAGAACGGGTATTTCGATCTGGCGACGCCGTTCTTTGCCACCGAATACACGATGGACCACCTGGGCCTGCCGGCAAACTTGCAGAAGAACGTTCACCTGGACTACTACGACGCGGGCCACATGATGTATCTGCACGACGCGGACCGCGTGAACCTGCACAACAACATCGCGCGGTTCATCGAGAGCGGCGTGCACCAGTAACTGCGCAAGCTTAGTGACCGCGAGTGGCTGGACCGGCGCGAGCGCGCCGGTCCAGGTTTTCTTCCAAAACAAAGCCCCACCCTCACCCACCGAGCGTTGGGCACCCGACGAAACATCCTTCGCAGTGAAGTGACGCGATGGTGGAATGCGCTCGGGCGGACGAAAAGCGGTTCTGACGAGAGGCCGGGCCACCGGCCCACAATGTCAAGTTTTCAGGAACACGCCTGATCGATACCATTCGGAACTTGTGCGCACTCCAACAAAGTTCGCGGTAAGTCACCGAGAAGATATAATTCCCGCGTGCGACAACCTATGCGGCATGTAATGGTGCTTCGCGTTTCCAAAACGGTTCTCGTTTTTGCAGTCGCACTTTTCTACACGATTCTGGTCCTAAACAACATCACGGATTACGGCTCCAACTACGAGTTTGTCCGCCACGTCCTGATGATGGACTCGACCTATCCGGGGAACCACGACATGTGGCGCGCCGTCAATTCGCCGCTAGTACATACGGTCTTCTACATCGGCATCATCGCCTGGGAATCAGTCACTATGCTTCTATGCTGGTGGGCTGGTGTTCGGTTGCTGAAATCGTATCGTGCGGACAGGGCGCAATTCGCCGCTGCGCTGAACGTCGCCGTAATTGCGCTGACGACGAGCCTGCTGATGTGGTTGGTGGCATTCCTCGATGTCGGGGGCGAATGGTTTCTGATGTGGCAGTCGCAAACATGGAATGGGCAGGAAGCGGCATTCCGAATGTTTACCGTTGTCGGTGTGGTGTTTTTGATTGTGGTGCAACGCGAGCCAACTCCCGATTAGTTGGCTTACCGGACATTCGTGAACCGTCGGGCGGGTGCCCAACCTTTGGGTTTTGATGTTTCGGGTGCCCGGCCTCTTGAGTCAACGTGAAACTTCTAACGTATCTTATATTGCTGTTTAGCGTGTCCTCGACAAGCGGGTGTTTAGGCGAGCGGCCTACGACGGTGAAGCTGGCGGGAAGCCCAACGCCGATCTTCATTCTTTCGGGAAGCGGAGAGCTGAGCACTTTTTCCGTATATGTCGTATCGCCAGGGGATTTCGAGCTTGGTCGAGTAGTCGGTCCCCTATCGCTCGATTCATTTTTTACCGAGTCGGCTGTTTGGAAAATCCAGGCGCAGCAGGATCCTCGGCCTGTGGAGGATCTCGCCCGTCTGCAATACGGGACTGTACCTTGGGGCTACAAGCAGCCAGTCCCTGCCGGCGGATCCCTTCCCCCTTCGATTATCGCAGGAAGAGAATACTTCTTCGATTGTGACACGGTCGAGGCACCGGGCGTCCGAGGCGCATTTCAACGTATCGATAATAAAATAATATCCTCACAAATCCATTTGCCGTGCACGAAACTTGAGAACGGCAGACAGATCACAGTACCGTGTCCAGTGCATTAGGGGGGTGGCCCCTTTGGGTTTTGATGTTTCGTGTGCCCAACCCTCGGTGTGTGAGGGTGGGGCCTTTGGTTTTTCTTGCGGTCGGATAGCGGCGAACATCACGAAACTTATACTCCACAGTGAAGTAGCACGATGGTGGCATGCGTTTGTGCCGACGAAAAGGGGTTCCGACAAGAGGCCGGGCCACCCGGCTAGAATTTCACCACCGAAAGCCCAGGGATTCGCCCAAAGTGGCGAACGTTGACTGTCAACAGAGAGTAGCCAAGCGCTAGGGCTGTTGCGCCGATGAGTAAGTCCGCGAAGGGAATGATCACGCCGCGGCTCTGCTGTTCTCCGTCCAATTTGCCCGCCAGCAGCGCAGTCTCTCTGGTGTACGGATACACTGTCAGGTCCGCCAGCAGTTCCTTCAGGAAAGCCTCTCGGCGAAGGCGCCGCTCTGGTGTGTGGGCGCGATAGAGGCCGTGAACCAACTCGGTCAGACCCACGGCTGAAAGTGCTGCTTCTTGGTCCCCGGTCGCGCCGACGATTCGCTCGATCAGCCGCTCGACCGTGTGCCCACGGCGTTCTGCGGCGATGATGACGCTGGAGTCGAGGATCAGTCCCATGCGGGCGGGTTGAGCGGATCGCGGTGACTCTCGACAGCCGCTTCTACATCGTTGGCGAAATCCTCATCCAGCGTGGCTGTTGAACCATGCTGTCGGGCCAGCCTCAGGGATTCAGAGAGCAACCGCACGGTAGGCTCGGCAGGGTGAAGCCGCGACGGGCTGCGCGTCGTGCTCGATCACGACTTCCGCGCCCGCGCGCACGCGATTTAGAAGCGACGCGAAGTCGTTCGCTGCTTCGGCTTCGGAAACATGGATAATGTTCTTCGACATGGCCCGATTATACATCCCTAGGGCAACCGCGCGGTGCTCGTAGTACCTCATGGCCCGGACGGCGCTCTCGATTAACCGGCAGAATGCGACCTGGGTCAATAGGTGACCGTACGCTGTACCTCAAAGTCGGCGACCTTAGAGTCGTTCAGAACCACGTTGATTACATCGTGGACATCCCAATACGGTTTTGTCACTGGAGCCTTGAACGTCTGAGTTTCCTGATCGATTTCTGCCTTGGTCATCGGCCTTTTCGACCACCATTCGAATGTGAGCCGATTGCCGCTCACCTGGCTAGGGGAGCCTAACAACGCGAGCAGCGCTACCTTGGTCAGTCCGAGTTTCAAGCCTCCATCCGTCTGTACGTCACCATCGAAAGCGGCGGTCGGTTTATACTGAATCTGGCAGGGCGAAGTGGACCTGCTCCCCGCGACAACTCTAAGTCCACTGAGTTCGAATGGCGGATCGAACCTGTTAGATTCAAAAAGAATCTTAATTTTGTCAGGGCTTAGAGAGACGTAGCCGATGTAGCTGATCGGTTCTACCTCGTGTGAACATTGCCCGATCTTCGCAGCACCCAACTTATCCCGAACGTCGGTAAACGTACTTTTCCCCAGCGTGAAGCCCAGAAGCTTTGAATTTGAGGATACATAGGGCTTCGAAAGGTGCTGCCCTATTGCGAACCCGGCAAGCAAGAGGGCCAGCGACACGCCAGCTATTAGCTTTGTACGTATCCTGCCCGTCGTGGCACAACCTGAAGCGTACCGGCGGGTGGTCCAACCTCTGGGTTTTGATGTTTCGGGTGTCCAATCCTCGGCGTGTGAGGGTGGGGCCTTTGGTTTTTCTTGCGGTCGGATAGTGGCGGGCATCGCGAAACGTATACTCCGCAGTGAAGTAGCATGATGGGAGCATGCGTTTGTGCCGACAAAAAAGCGGTTCTGACAAGAGGGCGGGCCACCCGCTACGAAGTGTTGCCCAGGACTGTGATTCGAGAGAGGGGCAGGCCGTCCCATCCGTAAGTTATTCCCCTGCAAAGACTTAAGTCGATTCATCACCGTTCCGGATAGTAATTCGGCAACACGCCTATGCGTGCAACTTTATGTGGGCGGGAGTGTTACATACAATGTGGAGGCCATGACCACCTCCGACGTGCAGCTAATGCTGGATGTGAAGGCCGGGGACGAGGGGTCCTTTGACCTTCTATTGCGGCGTTACCGGACGCCTCTGGTCAACTTTCTGTTTCGGATGGTTCGGGATTCGGCCACGGCGGAGGATCTGGCACAGGAAGTGTTCCTGCGAGTTTACCGGGCGAGGAAGCAGTACTCCCCGACGGCGAAGTTCACTACGTGGCTTTTCCGCATCGCGACGAACCTGGCATTGAACTCGATACGCGACAACCGGCACCGGCGGATGGAGACGTCGATCGACGCGCCAAAGGAAGACGAGGATGGGGCGCCGCTGGAACTGCCGTCGCGCGAGATGCGAATCGACGAGCACATGATCGAACGCGATCGCGCCGATTTCATCCGCCGGGCGGTGGATTCTTTGCCCGAGAAGCAACGGGCCGCGGTGCTGCTGCATAAATACGAAGAGATGGATTATGGCGAGATCGCCAAAATTCTGGAGTGCTCGGAAAGCGCGCTGAAATCGCTGTTGTTCCGCGCTTACGAGACCCTGCGCGTGCAACTGGCTCCGCTCGTGGCGCAGCCCGCCCGGCCCGGCGCAGGGGAAGGAAGGATGATGTCATGAAGTGCGAGGAAGTTTCGAAAGAGCTGATCCCGTATCTGGACCGCCGCTCGAATTCGGCGGAACGGCGCGACGTGGAAGAGCATCTGTCCGGTTGCGAAAGCTGCCGGAAGCGCGCGGCGGAGTTTCGGCAATTGTGGACCGTTCTGGACGAAGTGCCAGTGCACGAGCCTTCGTTCGGTTTCGACGCGCGGCTGCGGCAGCGAATGGCGGCCGAATCGAAGCGGCGGTGGTTTCTCGGGATTGTGCCTCAGCCGAGGCTGGCGTTTTCCGTGGCTCTGTTGCTGGCGCTGAGCCTCTGGATGGCGCACCTGCCGCAGCGCCAGACAACGCCGTCCGCAGCGTCGCTTAGTCCCGACGAGCAGTTTCAGATGATCGAGCACCTGGGCGTGCTGGAAAATTACGACCTGCTGACCAAATCGGACGTGCTGGCGGAAGTGCCCTCGGTCCCGGCGCAGCAGACGGATCAGCAGAACCAGCAACAGCAGCCCGACGATTCCGGAGGCGGGCTCTGAAGATGTTTTTGCGCAGGCTCACGTTCGCGCTCGGATTGGCGCTGATGCTGGCGCTGGGGGCGCAGCCTGCACCGGGCCAGGGCCGGTTGCGAGTCGCGAGGCAGGAACGAGCGCAGACGTGGCGCCAGCGGGCGCAGGCGAGAAGGGAAGGGGCCAGGGCGAACAGAGCCGCCCGTGGAGCGGATGCGAAGGCGGCGCAGTCCGGGCACGATGCGAATAAGCCCGCGAACGGCGGAGTGGCGCGGCCTCCGAATCAAAACTCGTTCAACCCGAATCCGAAAGCAGCGCACCGTTTGCCCCCGGGAGCAGTGCAGCGCTTGCGCGACATGTCTCCCGAGCAACAGGAGCGATTTCTCAGTAACAACCAGCGGTTCCAGGCATTGCCTCCCGACAAGCAGGCGCAGATCCGGCGGAATTTGCAGAAATGGAACAATCTTTCGCCCGCCGAAAAGGACCGCCTGAGCCACGCGGAACGGAATTGGGAGCATTTGAGTCCAGGCCAGCGCGAGATGGTGCGAAACGACGTGCTGCCTGCATGGCAGAAGATGGCGCCCGATCGCAGACAATTGGTGATTGGGCGGCTGCACACGCTCCAAGGCATGAGTCCGGCGCAACGAGACGCCGCGCTGAAGGACCCGCGGTTCACCCAGGGGCTCACTCCGGATGAGCAGGGCGTTTTGCGGGATCTGAATTCTCTGCGGGGCGGTTCGAATCCGAGATAAGCGTTTCGTTCGTTATTTCTCTTATTCGGAGTTTCTCTCTTCGGTTGAGCAAACCCGTAAAGGACTATCGTTTGGCAGCCTCCATCGGCGTGCGGAATTCCGGCCTGCGAACTGGCTTAGAGCGACCTCCCTTGCTAATACACTGCGCTGTCGAGCGAGACGTACCCGCGGCAGGCAGGCTTCGAATCCTCTGACGAATTTGGCATGACGAGCTTGCCTTCCTAATCTCTGCCAGCGTGCGGGTTGAGTCCTGACTCCCGAACTGAAAAATCAAAAACGGACACTTGAATTGTGGTTCGATCGGCAACAATATTTATCGGGCTTTATGGGTTCAAGGAGAGGGTCCGTCATGCCGGTCCAACGATGCGGCAATCGCCGCGCTTCAGTAGATCATTTCTCAGCTTCCGCGAAAGCCGCCCTGCTCGCAATTGTCTGCGCCGTGCTCGCGCCGCTTTCCTATTCACAACAGTACGCGGGCCCACAACCTAGCCCGATGCCGCCGGCGATCAAAGCGCCAGTTGATGAGCCCTATCCGGGCGGGACA
Organism: Candidatus Acidiferrales bacterium; assembly: GCA_035307985.1. Classification (GTDB taxonomy): domain Bacteria; phylum Acidobacteriota; class Terriglobia; order Acidiferrales; family UBA7541; genus Palsa-295. The sequence continues at coordinate 44,479 of DATGHM010000047.1, read as the reverse complement.
ATCGGACTCGCCGTTTCCGTCACGGACCTCACGGGCCGTGTGATCCGCGTGGACGAGAGCATCCCGGTCCAGCCGGGCGAGCTGACGCTTCTCTATCCCGCATGGATTCCCGGAAACCATTCGCCGACGGGGCCGATTTCGGAGTTTGCCGGTCTGGAGGTAAAGGCGAACGGCAAATCCGTTCCGTGGACGCGTGATCGCGTGAACATGTACGCGTTCCACATCGACGTCCCTGAGGGCGCGCGCAGGCTGGAGATGAAATTCGACTATCTCTCGCCGCTGAAGGCGACCCAGGGCCGCATCGCGTTCTCGTCGAACATGATCGACCTGTCGTGGAACACAGTGGTGCTCTACCCGGCGGGGTACTTCTCGCGCGACATTGCGTTTGCGCCCAGCATACGACTGCCCGGAGGCTGGCATTTCGCGTCGGCGCTGGAAGTCGCGTCGCAAAGCGGCAGCCTGGTGCGATTCAAGGACACAACCTTGAACACGCTGGTCGATTCGCCGCTGTACGCAGGGGCCAACTACCTGCGGGAGGACCTCTCGACCGGCCCGAGCAACCGAGTTTTCCTCGATGTCTTCGCCGACTCTTCGAAAGACCTGGCAATCACGCCGGAAGAACTGCAGTTGCATCGGAATCTGGCCGAGCAGACGGCCAAACTCTTCGACTCGCATCACTACAGCCATTACGACTTCCTGTTTTCGCTGAGCGACACGCTGGGAGGCGAAGGTCTCGAGCACCATCAATCCAGCGAAGACGGGACGCGTGCGAACTACTTCACCGATTGGGCCGCAGGCATTCGTGGCCGCGATCTCCTCGGGCACGAGTACACGCATTCGTGGAACGGCAAATTCCGCAGACCCGCGGACCTGTGGACTCCGAACTTCAACGTGCCCATGCGAGACGACCTATTGTGGGTCTACGAAGGGCTGACCCAGTATTGGGGATACGTGCTGACGGCGCGTTCGGGAATGCGAACTCCCGCCGAAACGAGAGACCTGATTGCCTCGATTGCCGCCAATTTCGAAGTGAGCCCGGGCAGAGACTGGCGGCCGCTGGTCGATACGACAAACCAGCCGATCGTCTCGCAGCGCCGCCCGGTGACATGGCCGAGCTGGCTGCGCGGCGAGGACTATTACATGGAAGGCCTGCTGGTCTGGCTCGATGCGGACACGAAGATACGCGAACTGAGCGGAGGCAAGAAATCGCTGGACGATTTTGCCCGGACGTTCTATGGAATCGACAACGGCAGTTACATCACGCGGACCTACACGTTCGAGGACATCGTGGCGGCGTTGAAGTCGGTTCAGCCCTACGATTGGGCCGGATTCCTGCGCAAGCGGGTGTACGAACTCCACCCGCAGACGCCGGAGGAGGGCATCACGAAGGGCGGCTATCGTCTGACGTTCGGCGACACTCCTCCCAAATGGCTGAAAGCGTCGGAAAGGCCCGACTCCTTCGTCAATTTCGCGACCTCCCTCGGAATTGCGGTGAAGTCCACAGGGGAGCTTGGAACTGTCTGGTGGCAGAGTCCCGCGTCCAAGGCAGGCCTGACGTCGGACATGAACGTAGTGGGAGTAAACGGAAAGGCGTTCAGTATCGAAGCGCTTCGCGCCGCGATCCTGCAAGCCGAGAAGAATACCGCTCCGCTAAAGCTGCTGGTGAAGCGCGGCAACGATTTTCAGACGGTTGAAATCGACTACCACGGCGGGTTGCGTTACCCGTCTCTCTCGCGAGTCGAGGGAAAACCGGACTTGCTCGACAACATCCTCGCGCCGAAGTAATACCAGTGAAACGCAGACCGAGAGAATGCGTGAATTCGTGCCGTACGGCGCGGATGCCCTTCGATCTGCGCTGAAAAAGAACCGGCAAATTGACCCGGAGTCCCCGGAAAGGTCCGCGACGGACTCGAACTGGGATTCGTCGCCCGCCTGCCGAACGGACTGGCGGCTGCCATCCTTCGGCTGATCGGGCCGGCGCGCCGATTTGTTAACTATTACGAAACAATTGGGAGTCGCCGGGCGATCGCACAACAAGTTGTGGTAAGAACGTCGAGACATCGGCACTAGGAATTGTGGTGCGGTGGCGTCTGTGCCGTTTTGAAAATCGTTTTTCCCGGGCTGAATCCGAAAAAAAAGTTTTCCGGAACAACGAATTCCTCTTGACACGCGGGAGAAGGCCGCTACAATCGGGGCTCAAAGTGGGAGAAAGTGGCGCGAAGTGGAAAGCCCAAAAGAACGACGGCAGGGGTTGAACGGCGAGTGATGTCGAGCTCTAGCGTGCTTGAAGCGCGAATCTTCCGACCGCTTGAAGCGCTCTTCAGCGCGATCGAAGAAGCACTGGCAGACGCGGCGGTTCGGTCAGAGTCCCGGTCGAAACTGAAAGCGCCCAAGACCATTCATGTTGCGCGGCAATTATCTGGCGACGGTGGACGAGAAGGGGCGGGTGAAGATTCCGGCCGACTTCCTGGTCGAACTGCGCAAGGCCGGTTCGAAATTCTACGTGACGAGCGCGAAGGGGGACCACGCGCGGGTGTATCCGATGAAGGAGTGGGAGGCGATCGAGAAGAAGCTGGCGAAGCGATCCTCCTACGAACCCACGAAGCGGAAGTTTCTGGAACGCACGAACTATTTTGGCCAGGTGGTAGAGGTGGATGGGCAGGGGCGCATTCTGATTCCACCTGTACTGCGGGAATCGGCGGAGATGAAGGGGGAAGTGGATATCCAGGGGCAACTGACGTACCTGGAAATCTGGAATCACGCGCAATTCCTGACCCGGTTGAATAGCAATCCTGTTACGGCGGAAGACGAAAAGGCATTCGGAGAGATGGGCGTCTAGCTTTTGAGCGTTTTGCATACGCCCGTTCTGGTGGAGGAGGTCATCGAATGGCTTCGCATCCGGCCGGAAGGGACGTATGTGGACGTGACGACCGGCACGGGTGGGCACTCGCTGGAAATTGCGCGCCGCCTGACGACCGGGAAGCTGGTGGCAATCGACCGCGACGCCGAGGCTCTAGCAATCGCGCGCGAGCGGCTGAGCGAGTTTGAGAAGCAGGTGATTCTGGTGCACTCGGAATTTTCAAGGATCGGCGAAGTGGCGAAGGAACTGGGGTTGCCGCCGGTGGACGGCGTGGTGGCCGATCTGGGAGTTTCGAGTCTCGAGCTGGACAGTCCGGAGCGCGGCTTTTCGTTTCGTTCGGCCGGGCCGCTCGACATGCGCATGAATGCAGAATCCACGCTGTCGCGAGAAGGCGAGACGCTGACGGCAGAAGAGATTGTGAATCATTGGCCGGAAAAAGAGCTGGCCGACCTCCTCTACGGGAAAGCGGAGGAGACGGATTCACGCAGAATCGCCAGGGCAATCGTACGGGCGCGGCCGGTCCGCGATACCGAACACCTGGCAACGGTTGTGGCAGGGGCTCGAAAGGCAAGGGGAAGGCAGAAACTGCATCCCGCGACAAAAACATTTCTGGCGCTGCGGATAGCGGTGAATCGAGAAGGGGAGGAACTCGAGCAGTTTCTTTCGCGGGCCCCCGCCACTTTGAATTCTGGAGGGCGATGGATCGTCCTCAGTTACCACTCGCTGGAAGACCGTCTGGTGAAGCAGAGGTTTCAGGCGCTGGCGCGCGAGGGGAGTTTTCGACTGCTGATGAAAAAGCCGATCCAGCCGCGGGAAGAAGAGATCCGAGCAAACCCGCGGGCGCGAAGCGCGAAGATGCGAGTGGCGGAAAAGAATTGACCCCGCTTCGGCGGGTGGTGCCGGCGCGTAGCGCGCGGGCTGGGAGCCGGTGATGACCGAGTATTACACAGTAAAGCGGATCGATAATTCACGCCTGGCACGCCCGACGGCGCCGGCGCGGCTGCAGGAATTCTGGCGGCGCGTGGCGGTGGGTTCGGCACTGGCGGCGTGTCTTATTTCCTACGTCTGGCAGCATTTCCAGTGCATTCAGCTCCGCTACCAGATCGAGCAACTCGACGTGCAGCGGAACCAGGCGGCGCAGCTCAACCAGCAGCTTCGCCTCGAAGTCGCCACGCTGCGCTCACCGGGCCGCGTCGATGCGATCGCACGGAACCAGCTTGGACTGACGGTATCGGTGCCGGGCCAGGTGACTCCGGCGGATGCATCGGGCGACGTGATCCTGGCGCAGGCGCGCACCACAGCCCAGACGCTCCGGCCGTGATTTGAGCGGATACCGGCAGGACTCTCGGCGGGGGAATCGAGCAGGCCGGCGCGCCGAATCTCCGATGAAACAAGCCGGAGTCAAGGATTGGTGCGTTTGCGCGGGCAAACGCTGAGTTCAAAATGCCCCAGCGCAATTTGCGTCTCCGCTGGCCGATTGTCTGGGCGGTCGCGATGGTTTGGATGGCGGTGGTTTTTGCCCGCCTGAGCTATCTCCAACTTTTCCGCTACAGCGAATACTTCGCGAAGGCCCAGCACCAACAGCAACGCATTTTCGAGATCAGTCCCAGCCGAGGAACGATCTACGACCGCAACGGCCGCGAGCTGGCGGTCAGCCTGCCGATGGATTCCGTTTTCGCGGATCCCACAGACATCACCGATCCCGAGATGGTGGCGCAGCTTCTTTCACGCGTGCTGGACATTCCCGGCGACGACCTGGAGGCGAAAATGCGGGGGGCGCACACGCCGGTGCGCCTGGCGCGCAAGCTGTCGCCGGAGGCGGTGCAGCGCATCGACAACATGAATCTGAAGGGCGTCTTCTTTCAGAAGGAAAACCGGCGCGTCTATCCGCAGCGCGATTTGGCGGCGTCGGTACTTGGATACGTCGATGTGGATGAGAAAGGACTCGGCGGAATCGAGTACACGCTCGACCCGGAAATCCGAGGACGCCCCGGCAAGATGATGGTGATGGCGGATGGGCGACGTCGCTGGTACGACCGCCGCGAGTCGGCTGCGGAAACGGGATCGAGCGTCGTTCTGACGATCGACGAAACAATTCAATATATTGCCGAGAAGGAACTCGCCCGGGCGATTGAAGAGACCCACGCGATCCACGGCACGATCGTCGTGCAAGACCCGAACACCGGCGAGCTGCTCGCGGTGGCCAACTGGCCGACGTTTGATCCCAACAAAGCGGGCGCCTATCCTGCAGATATGCGCATGGACCGCGCTGTGAGCGCGGCGTACGAGCCGGGCTCGATTTTCAAGGTCATCACGATGACCGGAGCGATTGAGGCGGGCGTTGCGCGGCCGAATGAACTGGTCGATTGCCAGATGGGATCGATTCTGGTGGGGGGACGGCTGATTCACGACTGGAAGCGGTTCGGAACCCTTACGGTGACGGGCATTCTTGAGAATTCGAGCGATGTGGGAACAATCAAGCTGGCTCTCAGGCTGGGTGCTCCTCGCTTTTATGACGCGATGCGCCAATTCGGGATCGGCCAAGCAACCGGAATTCTGCTGCCGGGAGAGAATCGCGGGTTGTTGCGGCCGATCGACGACTGGAGCGCAAGTTCGATCGGCTCGCTGGCGATGGGACAGGAAGTGAGTGTGACGCCGATTCAGATCGTGTCGGCGGTTTCCGCGATCGCGAACGGTGGGATACTGTATCGCCCCAGCGTGGTGCGAGAGGTTCGCGGCGGCGTCCAACCATTTTCGCTTCCGGGCAGCGATCCGACGCGTGTTACGGACCCGAAGACAGCCGCAACGCTGCGCGAGATGATGGAAGAGGTGGTTCTGGAAGGCACGGGAAAACCCGCGCAGCTCGACGGCTATACCGCGGCGGGAAAATCCGGAACAGCGCAGAAGATCGACCCAGCGACCGGACGCTATTCGCGCACGGAGTACAACTCGTCGTTTATCGGCTTCGCGCCGGTGAACAATCCTGCCATTTCGATTCTGGTGACGCTCGATTCGCCGAAAGGCGAACACCACGGGGGCCTGGTCGGCGGCCCTATCTTCAAGCGCGTCGCGGAGCAGGCGCTGGCTTATCTTGACGTGCCGCATGATGTGCCGTCACCTTCGGACACGGAGACGGCGAAGAATTCGTACGTCTCCAAGAGGGCTTCGGCAATGGACGTTGCAAAGACGGAAGCGACGGAGGCGCGGTTCGAAGCGGCCATCGCGAAGAAGGGCCAGCGAGCGGCGCCGACCGTTGCATTTGGCAGCCCGGGCTCGATCGCGGTGCCGGACATGTCGGGACAGACGGTTCGTGGCGTGACGGAATCATGCTCGCATCTGGGGCTGGTTCCTTCGCTGATTGGAAACGGTATTGCACTACAACAGTTCCCGGAAGCGGGAACAACCGTCCTGCGTGGCAGCAGCGTGACGGTTCGATTTGGGCGTCCGGACAACGGGACGGCGGGACGGAGGAGTGGAAACTGAGGACCCTGATCGAAGGCGCCGGAGAAGTGAATTCAGAAAGCACAAAAGCGAACCATTACGCGCCGGGAATGAGCCTGGCGGAAATCGTCGGAGGAGCCGACGTGGTGTGCGTCACCGGCCGTGCCAACGCGCACATCCGTTCCGTGGTGTGCGACAGCCGCAAGGTTGAGGGCGGCAGCATTTTTTTCGCGTTACCCGGCGAGAAAGCGGACGGCTTCCAATTCGTGAGCGGAGCAATCGAGCGAGGAGCGATCGCGATCGCCAGTTCCCATTCGCGGCCAGCGGACATTGCGACGGAGATCGCATGGGTTGAGCTGACGCCAGGAAAAGAGCGCCGGGGGCTGGCGCTGGCGTCCGCGAATTTCTACGCGCGGCCGGCAGACGCGCTGAAGCTGGTTGGCGTCACCGGCACGAACGGAAAGACGACGACCACGTTTCTGATCGACTCCATTCTGCGGGCGGCGGGGATTTCGCCGGGACTTGTGGGCACGACCGGTTATCGAACGCCCAAGGGCAGCAGGCCCGCGCCGAATACGACGCCGGAATCGCTCGATCTGCAGCAGATATTCGCGGAAGTGCGAGACGCGGGCGGGACGCACGCTGTTCTGGAAGCGAGTTCGCACGCGCTCGCGATGGATCGTTTGTGGGGCTGCCATTTCGCGGCGGCGGTGTTCACAAACCTGACGCGCGATCATCTGGACTACCACAAGGATTTCGAGGACTACTTTCAAGCGAAACGGCGGCTGTTCGAGGGGACGGGAGCCGGCGCGCCGGAAGTCGCCGTGATCAATGCCGACGATGCTTATGCCGACCGGCTGGAAGGACTGGCCCGCCGAACGCTGACGTACAGCCTGAAGAATGGAGCCGATCTTTCGGCGCGAGCGGTTTCGCTGGGCTTTAACGGAACCGAATTCGCAGCTCACACACCTGCGGGGAAGCTGCAAATCAAATCGCCGTTGGTTGGGCGAATCAACGTGTACAACATTCTCGCGGCGATCGGGGCGGGGATTGCACTTGGCATTCCGGCGCGGAAAATTGAGGAGGGCGTCGCCAGCCTCGATCTGGTTCCCGGCCGTTTTCAAAGCATCGATGAAGGCCAGCCGTTCCTGGTGATCGTCGACTATGCGCACACGGATGATGCTTTGCGCAACTTGATCTCGACGGCGCGCGAACTGAGCCCCAGCGGGCGGATCATCACGGTGTTCGGAGCGGGTGGCGACCGCGACCGCGCCAAGCGGCCCTTGATGGGGGAAGCGGCCGGGTCGCTGAGCGATATAGTCGTGCTGACCAGCGACAATCCGCGCAGCGAAGACCCACTGCGGATCATCAACGACGTCGCAGTCGGGTTGCAGCGGGTCAATGCGAAGTATCGCGCCGAACCGGACCGCGAGCGCGCGCTGGAAATGGCGCTCGACGAGGCCAAGGCCGGCGATATCGTTTTGCTCGCTGGAAAAGGCCACGAGACGTATCAGGTTTTGCGCGACGGCGTGATCGATTTTGACGATCGCGAAAAGGCGCGAGCGATCTTGCGGCGGAAGGACTACTCGAGGCTGTAGTCACGGCGAACCGAGCGGTTCGCTGTGCTGGGAGTCTTCTGGAATGGCCGTGAACCTGCAAACGCAGCAACGAGGCTGAGAGGTCTGAGAGCGAAGGGATTGAGCGACAAGCCAAGCCCGACGGAGACGCGATGCGGTGGACAGTTGTACAAGCGGCTGACGCGCTGGGTGTCCCGGCTCCCGCGGGGCTCGACCCCATGGCCGGGCTGGCCGGTGTCTCGATTGATTCTCGTACTCTCAAGCCGGGAGAGCTGTTTATCGCGATACACGGTCCGCGTCACGACGGACACGCTTTTATTGCCGCGGCTCTGGCCTGTGGTGCGGGGGCCGGGCTGGTGGCGCGCGCGCGCTACGCAGAATATCCGCGGGAAATCCAGGGCTGTCTCTTTGTCGTGGACGATCCCCTCGTCGCTTTGCAGAGACTGGCCGCCCATGCCTGCGAAGTCTGGAGGAGGGCGAAGCCGGGCCGGCTCGTCGGCGCCGTGGCGGGCTCGGTCGGAAAAACAACTACAAAAGAAATTCTGGCGGCGGTGGTGGGCTCGCGGTTCCGCGTGCTGAAGACGCAGGGAAACTTGAACAACGAGTATGGGCTCCCCCTGACGCTGCTGCGGCTGGATGATGATTGCGATGCGGCGATTGTCGAGCTGGGGATGTCGCATCGCGGGGAACTTGCGCGACTGGCGCAAATCGCGTCGCCGGACGTGGGCGTGATCACGCGCGTTGCGGTGGAGCACCTGGAATTCTTTTCGTCTCTCGATGAAATTGCGCTGGCCGAACGCGAGCTGATCGAGAACCTGGCATGGCCGCGAGCGACCGCGGTGCTCAACACGGATGACGAGCGAGTGGCGCGGTTCGCGGAGGTCGCCGGCGGACGCGTGATCACGTTCGGGACGAGTTCCCGCGCGGATTTTCGCGCCGAGAACATCGAGGAGCGCGGGCTGGAAGGCTCCTCGTTCGATTTCGTCTCGCCCGCGGGGCGCGCGCGTCTTGAGTTGCCTCTCATCGGGCGGCATAACGTGATGAACGCGCTCGGAGGCCTCGCCGCTGCCAGCATCTGGGACCTGGGCATTGCGGATGCGCGGGGCGCATTTCCGACGCTGAAGCCGGCCGACAAGCGCGGCGAAGTGGTTCGGTTCGAGGACGGTTTCACCGTAATCAACGACTCCTACAATTCGAGCCCTTCGGCGCTCAACGCAATGATGGAGCTTCTGTCGGCAACACCCGGCTACCGGCGCCGGATTCTGGCCGCGGGAGAAATGCTCGAGCTGGGCGATTCATCCGCCGAGCTGCATCGCGAGTGCGGGCGCGCGGCCGCGAAGCAGGGAGGGATCGATTGGATCGTGGGCGTGCGGGGACATGCCGCGGAGTTGGTCCGCGCAGCGGTCGGTGCGGGGCATTCGGAGGAGCGCACGCGCTACTTTGAAACTTCCGACGAGGCAGCGGCGTTCCTGAAAGGATTCGTTTCACCGGGCGATCTACTGCTTCTCAAGGGATCGCGCGGCGTTCGCATGGAAAAAGTGCTTGAAGCAATCGATTTAGAGCATCGCCGGCTGGACGAAGCGCGCGCGATCGAGAACGTTTCGCCGGGCGGCGTCGCGGTCGGCCGCAAGAGGCGCGACTGAGATGCTCTACTACCTGTTCGTCCATGTTCTGCGGCCTCACTTCAGCCCGCTGAACGTCTTCCGCTACATCACGGTGCGCACGGCGGTGGCGAGCCTCACTGCGCTGGTCCTCTCGCTGCTGCTGGGACCGTGGGTGATCGAACGCCTGCGCGAATTGCAGGTGAAGCAATACATCCGCGAAGAGGGTCCGAAGGGGCATCAGAAAAAAGCCGGTACGCCGACGATGGGTGGAGTGCTGATCGTCGGCGCCATTGCCGTTCCGACGCTGCTCTGGGCCGACCTGCGGAACGTTTACGTACTGCTTGCGCTCGGAGCCACGCTCGCCTTTGGAGCGATCGGATTCATCGACGACTACAACAAAGTAATCCGCAAGCGCAACCTTGGACTGACGGCGCGGAAGAAATTCCTGCTGCAGGTGCTGACATGCCTGGGCGTCGCCGTCGTGCTGGCCTGGCAGCAAACGAAGAATGCTTATTCGACACAGCTGACGGTGCCGTTCCTGAAAAAACTTCACCCGGATCTCGTGATTGACTCGCTCCTGAAGCACCGCTTTATCTGGCCCCTGGCCTTCGTGCCGTTTTTTCTTTTCCTGGTGCTCGTGATCGCGGGCCTTTCAAACGGTGTGAACCTCACGGACGGACTCGACGGCCTTGCCATCGGGTGCGTTCTGGTTTCGTCGGCCGCGCTGACGGTGATCACGTATCTTTCGAGCAACGCACGCTTCGCGGGTTACCTGGAGATTCAAAAAATCTCCGACGCCGCGGAGTTGACGGTTTTTTGCGGCTCGGTGGTGGGCGCTTCGCTCGGCTTCCTTTGGTACAACGCGCATCCCGCGGAAATGTTCATGGGCGACGTCGGGTCGCTGGCACTGGGCGGCGCGATCGGCGTGGTGGCGGTGATTCTAAAGCAGGAAATCCTGCTGCTTTCGATCGGCGGGATTTTTGTTATCGAGCTGCTTTCGGTCATCATACAGGTAGGCTCGTTCAAGCTCACGGGGAAGCGCGTCTTCCGCATGGCCCCCCTCCATCACCACTTCGAGCTGGGCGGTTGGAGCGAATCGAAAATCATCGTGCGATTTTGGATCGCGGCGCTCGTGCTGGCGCTGTTTTCGCTGACGACTTTGAAATTGAGGTGAATGGAAGTGAGGCCCGGAATCGATCTCGCAGGCAAACGCGTGCTGGTGGTGGGCCTGGCGCGCACGGGAGTTGTCGCATCGTTGTTCAGCGCGGGTTATGGCGCGTCGGTGACCGCGATGGATGCAAAGCCAGAATCACAACTGGCTGAGGCCGGCGCAAGACTGCGCGCGGCCGGCGTGAAACTTGCGCTGGGCCCGCACGATCCGGCCATCTTCCTCGAGCAGGATCTGATCGTGCTCAGCCCGGGCGTTCCCGCAAGACTCCCAGCCTTGGAAGCGGCGCGAGCGCGCGGAATTCCCGTTTGGAGCGAGATCGAACTGGCGTGGCGGTTTCTTCGCGGCAAGCTCGTCGCGATCACCGGCTCGAACGGGAAGACGACCACGACTTCGCTGATCGCCCACATTTTGAAAACATCCAACATCCACACACTGGTGGGCGGAAACATCGGCGTGCCGTTGCTGGCGATCGTTGAATCGTCAACCGATTCGAGCGTCACGGTCGCAGAAATCAGCAGTTTCCAGCTCGAGACCATCGCCGAATTCCGCCCGGAGATCGGCGTGCTGCTGAATCTGACGCCGGACCATCTCGATCGCCACGCCTCATTCGAGGAATATGCAGCCGCGAAACTGCGCATGTTCGAAAACCAGCTCGATCGTGATGCCGCCGTGCTGAACGCCGACGATCCGGAAGTGGCTCGTCGGATGCCTTCGCGTCCGCACGTCTACTGGTTCAGCCGGCAGAAGCGGGTCGTTTCGGGCGCGTTCCTGCGCGATGGACAGATCATCTTTCGAGCGGATGGCTCGGAGATTCCACTTCTGCGCCGCGACGAAATTCCTCTTCGCGGCGAACACAACCTGGAAAACGCGCTGGCGGCCTGCATCGCAGCGCATCTCGCCGGCGCCGATCCCGCCGGAATCGCGGCAGGCGTGAAGACGTTTCGCGGCGTGGAGCACCGCCTGGAGTTCGTGGGTAGTATCGGCGGCGTTGCTTTCTACAACGATTCCAAAGCCACCAACGTGGATGCCAGCCTGAAAGCGATCGAGGCATTCCCCGGGCCACTGATCGTCATTCTTGGCGGCAAAGACAAGGGCGCACCGTATGCGCCGTTGCGCGAGGTCCTGCGCCAGCAGACGCGACTCGCCGTTCTGATCGGCGCCGCAGCGGAAAAAATCAGATCGGAACTGGAGGGAGCCGTCCCGCTGGCGGATGCGGGAACTCTAGACCGAGCCGTCGAAATTGCGATGGAAGCGGCACAGCCGGGCGATACCGTTTTGCTCGCGCCGGCCTGTTCGAGCTTCGACCAGTTCGAAGATTACGAGCACCGCGGCCGCGTTTTCAAGGAACTCGTCGCGCGTCTCGAAAATCGAACAGGGCCAGCAACGTTGCGAGCCGAAGTTCTGCCGATTTCGGAAGCGTCTCGCGAAAGACCCGCGCAAACGGATCTCAGTTCCGTCGCGCGAAAGAAAGGCTAACCGATGCCTCGCAGCCTGCAACCCGACCGGCAACTGTTCGGTGCGACGCTGGCGATGTGCCTGTTCGGCGCCGTGATGGTGTTCAGCGCCTCGGCCGTCACCGCGCGGGATTTGTATGGGAATGCGTACGTCTTCCTGATCCGGCAGCTTCTCTACATCGCGCTCGGGATCGGCGGCATGTTCTGGCTGATGAACACGGATTACCGCAAGCTTCGCCAGCCGCGCGTGATCTTTACCGGACTTGGGTTGACACTGATTCTACTAACCGCCGTTTTCTTCCTCGACCGCACGCACGCGACGCACCGGTGGATTCGCTTGGGACCGTTGAGCCTTCAGCCGTCCGAACTCGCCAAGCTTTTTGTGATCCTCTATCTCGCGTGGTTCATCGAGATTCGCCGGTCGCCGCGCGGCCCAGGGATGAACGATTTCCTTCAAACGCTGCTGCCCGCTCTCGGAACCGTCTTCCTGGTGGTTGCCCTTGTGCTCGCCGAACCGGATATGGGCACCGCGTGCATGATCGCCCTTATCGCAGCGGTGATGCTGTTCGTGGCCGGGCTTTCACTGCGTTACATTTTTCCGGTCGCGCTCGCAGCGTTGCCGGCGATTTATCTGTTGATCGTCCGGGTACCGTATCGCCTCGAGCGCGTGCAATCCTTTTTCTCGCCCGGCACCGACCCGCAAGGCCGCGGCTTCCAGCTACTACAGTCTCTGATAGCCGTGGGCTCAGGTGGATTCAGCGGAGTCGGATTGATGGAGAGCCATCAGAAGCTTTTCTATCTGCCGGAAGCTCACACGGATTTCATCTTCGCCGTGATTTGCGAGGAACTGGGATTCATCGGCGCCGTCGCGATTCTTTTGCTCTTCGCGGTCTATGGCTGGCGCGGTTTCGTGGCCGCCATGAAAGCGCCCGACGACTTCGGCCGGTTCGTGGGCCTGGGAGTCACGACAATGGTACTCGGGCAGGCCCTGATCAACCTGAGCGTGGTTCTCGGCCTGATGCCGACGAAAGGCATTCCGCTGCCGTTCATCAGCTATGGTGGATCGAGTTTGCTTGGAATGTTATTGGCAACCGGCGTGCTGCTGAACATCAGCCAACACGCCGACGCAACGTGAACGTCGATGCCAGAGAGCCGCGAATCATTCGCGCCGAGGAGTCTGTTGATCGCCGGTGGCGGCACGGGCGGGCACGTTTTTCCGGCTGTAGCTGTTGCGCGTGAGTGGCTCCGCCGCGGAAGCGGAACAATTTCAAACGAGGAACGGAACGTCGTGATCGTCGGAACGGAACGCGGCTTAGAGGCCAAGCTGGTCCGACAGGCCGGTCTGCCGCTCGAATTGATTCGCGTGGCGGGACTGAAAGGCATTGGCGGGACAAAATTCCTGCGCAATCTCGCGCTGCTGCCAGCCGGTCTGTGGGATTCCGAGCGAATCCTGCGCCGACACAATTTCAGTGTTGCCTTCGGAGTTGGCGGCTACGCCTCCGGCCCGATGATGCTTCTCGCCGCGATGCATGCGATTCCTTCTGTGGTGTTCGAGCCGAATGTCGAGCCGGGCTTCACGAATCGCGTCCTGGCGAACATGGCGACACGCGTCGCGGTGGCCCATTCGGAGACCGCCGAGAAACTCGGCCGCAAAGCTGTCGTGACCGGCTGCCCGGTCCGCAACGAATTCTTCTCCGTCCCTCCCAAACAGCACGGGACGCCTTTCCACATTCTCGTTACGGGTGGCAGCAGGGGTGCGGCGCCCATCAACCGCGCCATAATCGAGTCGCTCGACGCGCTGTCGGCGCGAAAGGGCCAACTTTTCATCGTGCACCAGACGGGTGAGCGCGATTATAATGAGGTCCGTTCGGCATATGAACAGCTTCAATTTCCAGCGGAGGTTCTGCCCTTCATCGAGAACATGGCGGAGCGGTTTGCCCAGGCGGACCTGATCGTCTGCCGCTCGGGCGCGATCACAGTGGCGGAAGTTTCGGCCGCCGGACGCGCCGCCATCTTCATCCCCTTCGGAGCCTCAACGGATGCGCATCAGACGCGCAACGCGGAGGCCATGCAGAACGCAGGCGCCGCGCGGCTCCTCCCACAGAACGAGCTGACTCCTGCGCGCCTGACGGCCGAAATTTTCGCCTTCCTAGACGAGCCCCAGAGGCTTGCGGAGATGGAAACTCGCGCCCGGGCGCTCGCTCGCCCGCGCGCTGTTGAGGATATTGTGGACCTACTCGAAGAGCTGACTTTCGGAGGACCTGCGAAGGTGTCGCGCGGAGAGCTCCAAGACGCCTCCAGCCGGTCGAGCGAACAGGGCCGCGCCGGATTCCGCGCGGACACGAGTCAGTCGCGCGAGGCCGGAGTTGAGATGTCGTCGCGCGAAAGGGAACATCGGTCATGAACGGCTCGTTTCGTAATTTTCGACACATTCACCTGGTTGGAATCGGCGGCAGCGGCATGAGCGGCATCGCCGAGATCCTGCTTTCGACCGGGTACGCCGTGTCAGGCTCCGACCTGAAACTCTCGCCCGTTACGGAACGCCTGCGGAACCTTGGCGCGACGATTTACGAAGGGCATCAGGCCGAACACATTGAGGGCGCGCACGTGGTGGTGATTTCGTCGGCCGTGCATTCCGATAACGTCGAAGTGCTCGAAGCTCATCGATTGAAGATTCCGGTGATTCCGCGCGCGGAGATGCTGGCCGAGCTGATGCGGCTGAAGTTCGGGATTGCCGTGGCGGGAGCGCACGGGAAGACGACGACGACTTCGATGACGGCCGCGATTCTTGCTGCCGCTGGGCTCGACCCGACGTTCGTGGTCGGCGGGCGCGTCAATCACGTGGGCGCCAACGCCAGATTCGGGCAGGGCGATTACATGGTGGTGGAAGCGGACGAGAGCGACCGCTCGTTCCTTTTGCTGAATCCCATGGTCGCCGCCGTCACGACAATCGACCGCGAGCACCTGGATCATTACGCCTCGCTTGACGAGATTCAAGACGTGTTCCTCCAGTTTGTGAACCGCGTTCCGTTCTATGGAACGGTGATCCTGTGTCTCGATGATCCGAACGTGGAGGCGATTCTGCCGCGCGTCAAACGGCCTGTGGTTACCTACGGCTCTTCGAGCCAGGCGGACGTCCGCATCAGCGACGTCAAGCTCAACGGGCTGTCGAGTGAATTTCGACTCCAACACAAGGGTGCTGACCTGGGACTCTTCACGCTCCCCGCTCCCCCCGGAACACACAACGTGCGAAACGCGGCGGCCGCCGCTTCCATAGCGCTTTCCCTGAACATTGCGCCCGACGTGATTCGGGAGGCGCTGGCGAAATTCTCCGGCGTCGGCAGACGATTCGAGCTCAAGGGCGTGCACGAGGGCGTCACGCTGATCGACGACTACGGCCATCACCCGGCGGAGGTGCGCGCCACGCTGGAAGCGGCTCGCGTCTGCGGCTACAAGCGCTTGCTGGTGTTCTTTCAGCCGCATCGGTATACGCGTACGCAGCATCTCTGGAACGATTTTCTGCACTGCTTCGATCAGGCCGATCTGCTCATCCTGACGGAAATTTATCCGGCGGGCGAACAGCCGATCGAGGGCGTCACCGGCGAGCGCTTGGCCGAAGCGATAACCGCTGCCGGCCACGCAAACGTGATCTTCTCGAGCACGATGCAGGGTGGAATGGAATACATCCTGCGCGAAGCGCGTGCGGGAGACGCCGTGCTCGCTATAGGCGCCGGCAGCGTCGGTCGCGTCCTGGACCAGCTCGCGCTGCTTCTGGGCTCAAGGGTGTCTTCGACTCATGCGGCTTAACGACAACGCGCTGCTCGCCCGGCTGAAGGAACTCGGCGTCGAGGTACGTCCGGGCGTGTCCTTGCAGGAGAAAACATCGCTCGAGATTGGCGGCACGACGGACCAGCTCCTGCTCCGGCGCTATGAGTCGATCCCCGACGTCATGCGGCTCCTGGCGGAAAACAAAATCCCGCATCGTTTTCTCGGCGGCGGCACGAACGTTCTGATCGAAGATGGCGAACTGCCCTGGGTCGTTCTGCACCTTCCTACGGCGCACCCGGGGGTGCAGATCGAGGGCAATATCGCCACCGTGGACGCTTCGACCGACCTGGGTGGGATGGTCACGTTCTGCGCCAAGCGCGATCTTGGCGGCATGGAGGGCCTGATTGGCGTGCCGGGCAGCGTGGGTGGAGCATTGCGCATGAATGCGGGAGCCTACGGCACGCAAATCGGCTCTTACGTGCGCGAAATCGAGCTCTATCGCGCAGCTAAGGGCGAAGTAGAGACGATCCGGGGAGCTGACATTCGCTTCGACTATCGCCACACGTCGTTCGCGCCGGAAGACGTGATGCTGCGCGTGAAACTGGAACTGCCGCCCAAGCCGTTCAAGGAAATTCTGGCGGGCATTCGCGTCTGCAACGAAAAACGCCGCGCCAGCCAGCCCCTCAACCAGAAGAGCGCAGGCTGCATTTTCAAGAACCCGCCGGGCGGCTCGGCGGGACGCATGATCGACGAGCTCCGTCTGAAGGGACACCGCGTCGGAGGGGCCATGGTTAGCGACCGGCACGCAAATTTTTTCGTGAATGCAGCGGATTCCTCTTGCGCGGACATGCTCAAACTGATTGACTACGTTCGCGGACGAGTGCGCGATTCTTACGGGATTGAGCTTGAGAACGAGGTGATCGTCTGGCGAAATTAAGGGTCATGGACGCAGAGGCCTTCCCACAGGAGCTCCTTGCGAACGAGGAGCCGAGGTATCTCCGCCGCCAGAAGCCTCTCGAAATCAAGCGCCGCAAGTTCGGCCGGAAATCGTGGAATTCCTTCCTGCGCGTCACGCTATGGATTGGGGCCGGGGTGGCCTGCGTGTGGTCAGCTTATTCCGGCGCTCGGTTCCTGCTTGCCGCGCCCGAAATGCGGCTGGTCCATCCTGAGCAGGTCGGCATCTCCGGGAATCACTTCGTTTCGCGCGCGGCCGTCCTGCAAGCCTTCGTGGCCGACCGGGGCAAGAGCATCCTGCGCGTTCCGATCTCCGAGCGCCGTGCCCAGATCGAGTCGCTGCCGTGGGTCGAGCACGCAACCGTTCGCCGCGTGCTGCCCAACCGGATTCAGGTGGATATCGTTGAGCGCACGCCGGTCGCCTTCCTGCGGCAGGGCAGCGACATGTTGCTCGTGGACGCTCACGGCATGATTCTCGACCGCCCCTTGCGCGCCGACTTCCGCTTCCCCGTCGTGACGGGCATTCTTCCCGGCATGCCGGCTGACGAGCGCGAAAAGCGCATGCAGCTTTTCGAGAGCTTTTCCCAGCAGGTGGAGGACGCGCGGCCCGGCGCTATGAACCAGGTGAGCGAGATTGATTTGTCGGACGCGAACGATTTGACCGGGTCGCTCACGGGCCTGCAGAAATCGGGCTCGTCGAACGGAGGGTTGAAGCAGGCAGACGTGCCGCTGGTCGTACATTTCGGAAACACGGATTTTGGCGGCAAGTACGTGACGCTGATGGACAACATTGCGCAGTGGCGCGCGACGGCGGGCGAGGTCGATTCGGTTGACCTGCGGTTCAGCCGCGAGGCGGTGGTCAACCCGGAAATTGCTGCGGTGACGCAGTTTCCCGCGCAGCCGATGCCGCAACCGGGGCCGGTGTCTCGATCGCGAGTGCACCGCGCCGAAGTGATGCCAGCGCATGCCAGGCGGCAGCACCGGACGCGGCGTCACTTGCGCTGAACTTTTGTGGCGCCGGTTTGCGGACGGCAGGACCGAAGGGCGCGTCGGCGTTTGTGTCGGGCATAAGTTGCGGGCGCGGGTCTCAGACCCGCCCGCGGAAGGTTTGACGGAGCGGCGGATTTGACGAAAAAGGAACGGCACGTAGTGGCTCTCGACATCGGCAGCACGAAGACGTGCGCGCTGATCGGCGAAATGGATGAGGATTCGGGAGTGAAATTTGCGGCTCTTGGCGCGGCGGAATCGAAAGGCTGGCGCAAGGGCCAGATCGTCAACCTGGATCTAGCGGTGAGCTCCATTCGCCGCGCGGTGGAGGAAGCGGAAACGATTGTCGGCGTTCCGGTGGAATCGGCGCTGATCGGCGTGGCGGGCGGGCACGTGCGCGGCGTGAACAGCCGCGGCGGGATCACGCTCGGCGCGCGGCCGCGCGACATCCAGCGCGACGACGTTCGCCGCGCCATCGAAGCGGCCCGCGGTGTATCGCTGCCGGAGGATCGCGAAGTGCTGCACGTTCTTCCGCAGGAGTTTTCGCTCGACGCGCAGGACAACATCCGCGACGCCATCGGCATGGTCGGCCAGCGTCTCGAGGCGAACGTCCACATCGTGACCGCGTCGGGCACGGCAACTCAAAATATTGTCACGGCCGTGAATCGCGCGGGCGTGCGCGTCGACGATACCGTTCTCGAGCAGCTCGCTTCGGCCGAGTCGTCTCTCACGCAGGACGAGCGCGAACTTGGCTGCTGTCTCCTGGATATTGGCGGTGGGACCGCCGAAATGATCGCGTACGTTGGCGGCGTCGTGCGTCAGACGGCCGCGATTCCCGTCGGGGGCGACCACTTCACGAACGATCTCGCCGTCGGATTGCGTACGCCAGTTCCCGAGGCGGAAAAAATCAAGCGCCAATACGTTTGCGCCCTTCGCGAATTGCAAAAAGAGGATTTCGCGATCGAGATTGCAAGCGTCGGCGACCGTCCGCCGCGCACGATCTATGCGCGCATGCTCGCGGAGATTGTCGAGCCCCGCGCGCAGGAGCTGCTCATGCTGGTGCGCGACGAACTGCGCCGGGGCGGAATCGAATCGCAGATTCCGGCTGGCATCGTGCTCACCGGGGGCGGCGCATGCCTTCGCGGCCTGATCGAGCTGGCGGAGAAGACGTTTAACTTGCCGGTGCGCGTGGCGGTTCCACGCGGGCTTTCGGACATGAGCGAAGAGGTAGAGCGGCCGGAATACGCTACCGCCATCGGGCTGGTGCTTTACGGGGCGCGAACGCGGCGTCTTGCAGGAGCGCGGCCGGCCGGCTGGACCGGGAAGCTGAAGGCTCTTTTCGCCAGCCAGTAGTGCAAGTCGCGGCTGAGGCGACGCACGGAATCGGTTTGATTGGGTCTGCTGTTTGTATGTAGCGGTGCAGCCTGCCGGACGGGTGGGCATGCCGCGCCGGCGCCTGGTTCGAGGGTGCCGAGCGCAGATGGACGAAAAATTTCAGGGTCTGGTTGCAGGCCCTGAGGAAATCGGGAAAGGGCAGTTCGGGGGAGGAAGGATGACGCCAAAAGAATCGGGAATTCGGGTTTCGTTCAGCAATGAGGAAGCACAGAATGGCGCGCGGATCAAAGTGATCGGCGTGGGAGGCGGCGGGTCGAACGCCGTCAACCGCATGATCCGCGCGAAAGTGGAAGGGGTCGAATTCATCGCCGCGAATACGGACCTGCAGGCGCTGAAGCTCTCGGCTGCGCCGGTGAAGCTGCAGCTTGGTGCAAAGCTCACCAAGGGCCTGGGGGCCGGTGCAAATCCAGAGGTTGGCCGGAAGGCGGCGCTCGAGGACACGGAAAAAATTCTGGAAGCGCTGGACGGCGCGGACATGGTGTTCGTCACGTCGGGACTCGGCGGCGGCACGGGGAGCGGGGCAGCTCCGGTGGTCGCGAATCTGGCGAGCGAACTGGGCGCGCTGACGGTTGCGGTGGTGACGAAGCCCTTCGCGTTCGAGGGCAAGCGCCGCATGCTGCAATCCGAGCAGTCGCTCACCGAACTGATCGGCTGCGTGGACACGGTCATCGTCATTCCGAACGAGCGGCTGATGGATTGCGTCGAGCAAGGCACGAGCTTCTTCGACGCGTTCCGCATCGCCGACGACATCCTTCGGCAGGCCGTGCAGGGCATCAGCGATATCATCACGATTCCCGGCATCATCAACCGCGACTTCGCCGACGTGAAAACGATCATGTCAGGGCAGGGCTATGCGGTGATGGGCACGGCGGTCGCTTCGGGATCGAACCGCGCCGTCGATGCCGCCAATCGTGCCATCAACAGCCCGTTGCTCGAGGACAATTGCATCCAGGGCGCGCAGGGAATCCTGATCAACGTCACGGGTTCTTCTTCGCTTTCGATTCAGGAAGTGCACGAAGCGTCGAGCATCATCCAAAAGGCCGCCCACGAGGATGCGAACATCATCTTCGGCGCGGTGCAGGACGATGCGATGAAGGAAGCGGTGAAGATCACGGTGATTGCGGCCGGTTTCCGCGAAGTGGCGAACAAGAAGCCGCAGTCGCGGCCGTCGTACCTACCGAAGACGTGGAAGTCGGGACGCGAGCAAACGGCGCCCACGCCTGTCGCTCCTCCACCTCCGGCCAACGTGGTGCAGCAGGTCGCGCGCAACGTCGGAGAGGTCGCCCGGAACGCCAGCGAATCGGTTCGCGACGTACCCGCTGACGATCTCGACGTGCCTACATTCCTCCGCCGCCAGGCCCAAAAAGCCTAAACATCTGGGGACGGTGTTACGCCGTTCCCCCAGAGCTACTCGATGGCAATCCAGGCGAATTAATCTTTACCGGACGGCAACGCGCGAAAATCCACCGCCCGGCATGGGCAGCACCATGGTCGAAAGCGCCTTCACGATAACCACCGTCAGATCGTCGTGCTGCCTGATACTGCCCGAGAATTCCTTTATTCCATCGAAGAGGAGGTCGAGCGTTTCTTCCGCAGAGTTCGCACCGGAGTGCCGCCACACTTCGGACAGCTTCGCCCAACTGAAGTCTTCATTTTCGGAATTGCGCAATTCGTGAAGACCGTCGGTGGCGAACAAGACCGCGTCACCGGGCGAAAGCTCGATCGAATGGACTTCATAAGACGAACCCGGAAAGATTCCGGACGGAATGCCGCCTTCTCCGACCGCCTTGCAGCCCTCCGCTGACGCGTGTAGAGGAAAGGGCAGACCAGCGTTTGAAAATTTCAGCTCGAGCGTGGCCGGATTCAGCAGCGCGTAAATTGTCGAGCAGAAGCGCCCGGCCACAGGACGCACAAGCAGCCGATTGTTCAGCGTTTCGAGAACAGCCCCGGTGTCTTCGCCGGTCTTGTTCGTTCCGCGCAGCATGCCCATTACCATTGCGCCGTACATGGCGGCGGGCAGGCCCTTACCAACCACGTCGCCGATGTAAATCCCCACGAGATCATTCGGGAGATCAAAATAGTCGGCGAAATCTCCGCTGACGTCGGAGAACGGAGCGAAGCGGCAAGCAATCTCGAACGTGGGCCCGCGCAAGGGTCCCGTCGGCAGCAGGGAAGTCTGAATTCGCCGCGCCTCTCCGATCTCGCTCTCGCGTAAATCGGCGATGGTTGGGTGCTCGATCGTATGGGTTTCTGCCATGCGCGTCCCGTGCGGAAACGACGGTAAAGCGACCACGAAATCCACCAGTTGGGCCATTGCACTTGAGGTGCCGAAGCGCAAGACCGCAACGATAGATTGACGGGGATAGGAAGGAATTTACGGGAAACCAGCGCGAACAGGCATGGCAATCCACCCCCGAACTGCTCCGGACTGAAACGTATGCGCGCGAATGGAACATTCGCAGCGCAGCCCGCATTGCGGCAATGCGACGAGACGTTTCGGGGCTTGGTTAGCGGTGCGCCGCGCGTCTACGGATTCGCGTGATGCGTGTGAACGGCCGAGGTGGCCTCGGCGGCCGCGACCCGCTTCGAATAGATTGGAAACTTCGCAGCGAGCGCGGCTACTTCGCCTCGAATGCGCGTTTCGGTCGCTTCGTCGCCGAGATGATCGAGCACTTCCGCGATCCAGCCGGCGATCTGTTCCATTTCCGGCTCGCGCATGCCACGCGTGGTCACAGCGGGAGTGCCGACGCGGATGCCACCCGCTTTCATGGGCGGAAGCGGATCGAAAGGAATCGCATTCTTGTTGACGGTGATTCCGGCGCGGTCGAATGCGGGCTGCGCGATGCTGCCGACGAGGCCTCGCGAGTTGATATCGATCAGGAAAAGATGATTGTCTGTGCCGCCGCTGACGACGCGATAGCCGCGATTCGCGACTCCGGCGGCGAGCGCTTTCGCGTTCACCACGATCTGTTTTCCGTATTCGCGAAATTCCGGCTCCAGCGCTTCCTTCAGGCAAACGGCTTTGGCCGCGATGATGTGCATCAGCGGACCACCCTGGATTCCGGGGAATAAGGTACGGTCGAGGTCCTTCGCGTATTTTTCGCGGCAAAGGATCATACCGCCGCGCGGACCGCGCAACGTCTTGTGCGTAGTGGTAGAAACAAAGTCCGCGTGCGGAACGGGACTGGGGTGCACGCCTGCGGCAACGAGACCGGCGATATGCGCCATATCGACGAAGAGGAGCGCGCCGATGGAGCGGGCGATCTCTCCCATGCGAGCGAAATCGATGATGCGCGAA
Organism: Candidatus Acidiferrales bacterium; assembly: GCA_035307985.1. Taxonomy (GTDB): domain Bacteria; phylum Acidobacteriota; class Terriglobia; order Acidiferrales; family UBA7541; genus Palsa-295. Next base: position 21,970 of record DATGHM010000047.1, on the reverse strand, counting down.
TAGGCGCTCGCGCCGACGACGACCATTTTCGGCTTGTGCTCGCGCGCGAGCTGGTCGAGCTGGTCGTAGTCGATGGTTTCCGTTTCGCGCGTGACGCCGTACTCGATGAATTTGTACATCTTGCCGGAGAAGTTCAGCGGGTGGCCGTGTGTCAAATGGCCGCCGTGCGCGAGGGCCATGCCGAGGACCGTGTCGCCCGGCTGGAGCGCGGTCATATAGACGGCGATGTTGGCTTGCGTGCCGGAATGCGGCTGCACGTTGGCGTGCTCGGCGCCGAAGAGCTGCTTGGCGCGGTCGATGGCGAGCTGCTCGGCCCGATTCACGAATTCGCAGCCGCCATAGTAGCGCTTCGTGCCGTAGCCCTCGGCGTACTTGTTCGTCAGCACGGAGCCGGCCGTAGTGAGCACCGCCTCCGAGACAAAATTCTCGGATGGGATCAGCTCGATGCTGGTCGATTGACGGCGAAGCTCGTCGCGGAGGGTAGCCGCAAGCTCGGGGTCAACTTCGTCAACGGTGCGGTTCATGCGATAAAGATCAGCGGTCTCTTTGGTCATATCTCTCCGACGAAGCAGAGTATAACGGAGAAAGCACGGACGCAAGGCGCTGTGGAAGGAGCAGCAGATCCTGGGGAATCGGAGAGCCGTGCTCTACATCCAATCAGTTGCCAGCCAGAATTGAGCGTGAAGGAGGAATCATGGAGGAACGATTCAGCATTGTGAAAGCGGCCCCCGGCGTGTACCACGCGATGCTTGGCATCGAGGAGTACTTGAAGGAATGCGGACTGGACGAGCCATTGCTGAATTTGGTCAAGCTGCGGGCTTCTCAGGTGAACGGCTGCGCTTACTGCATCGACATGCACTGGAAGGATCTGCAGGCGTCGGGCGAGAAAGAGCAGCGGATGTATGGGCTGGACGCCTGGGAAGAATCATCCTACTACACGGAGCGGGAACGTGCGGCGTTGGCGTGGACGGAAGCGGTGACAAAGATTCGGGAAGGGCACGTGCCGGATGCAGTTTACGAACAGGCGAAGAAGCAGTTTACGGAAAAGGAACTCGCGAACCTGACGCTTGCCGTCGCCGCAATCAATTCGTGGAACCGGCTGGCGATTGCGTCGAGGACGATAGCCGGGAATTATCAGCCTCCGAAGGGACGCGAATTGAAAAAAGGGGCGTAGGAGAAGGGCAGAAGCAAGAAAACCCCTTGAATCCACTCCTAACAACAGCGCGGGCGCGGGATGACGATGGACGGAAGTGGCAGGGGCCGGGTGGCTTGAACGATCCCTGCGGAAACGCGAGCTCAAGTGTGCCGCGCTAAAAGCCGCGGCGCTAAATTTAAATCTCAGAACCGGAAATGCGCTAGCGGCGAGGAGAGCGAGGCCGACGATGAGAGGCTCGTGCGGGAGCAGCGGCGGCTGAGACAGAATCTACAGAAGTGGCGGGCTCGGAGCTGACCGGAGGGCCGCCGGGCGCGCGCTGGGAAGGAGCGGAAGCGAGCGCGGAAACCGGGTTGCCGCTGTTTGATTCCGCGACGGATGAAGCGACGGCGGCAACCGATGCAGCCACGAGGCCGATGTCACGCTGCTTGAGGTCACGGATGCGATCGCGCAGGGCGGCGGCGCGCTCGAACTCGAATTTTTTGGCGGCTTCGCGCATCTGCGCTTCGAGCTGAGCGATCGTTTTCGCGAGTTGTTCCTCGTTCGAAATATCGCCGGAGACTTCCTCGATCGGCACCGTGACGTAATCCGCTTCGATGATCTTCACGAGCTGCATATCGACCGGCTTGATGATCGATTGCGGCGTGATGTTGTTCTCCAAGTTGTAGGCTTCCTGCTTGGCGCGGCGGCGGCTCGTCTCGGCAATGGCTTTCTGCATCGAGTCGGTCATGCGATCGGCGTAGAGAATGGCTCTGCCTTCGAGATGGCGCGCGCAGCGGCCCATGGTCTGGATCAGGGAGGTGGCGCTGCGGAGATAGCCCTCCTTGTCCGCGTCGAGAATAGCCACGAGCGACACCTCGGGCAAATCGAGGCCCTCGCGCAAAAGGTTGATACCAATCAGAACGTCGAATTCGCCGCGGCGTAGATCGCGCAGGATGCGAACACGTTCGAGCGTATCGATTTCCGAATGCAGATAGCGGCAGCGCACGCCGACTTCGGCGAAGTATTCAGCGAGATCTTCGGCCATGCGCTTTGTCAGCGTGGTGACGAGGACGCGCTCCTTGCGGGTGGCGCGGACGCGAATTTGCTCGAGCAGGTCGTCCACCTGGCCCTTCACCGGGCGCACTTCCACTGGCGGATCGATCAGGCCGGTCGGACGAATCACCTGCTCGACGACGATGCCGCCTGACTTCGTCAACTCGTAAGGGCCAGGCGTAGCGGAAACGTAGATGACTTGATTCGCACGATGCTCGAATTCCTCGAAGGTGAGCGGGCGATTGTCGAGGGCGGAGGGCATGCGAAAACCGTAATCGACTAGAGTCTCCTTGCGCGAGCGGTCGCCATGGTACATGGCGTGAAGTTGCGGGACCGTCTGGTGCGACTCGTCGATGAAGAGGAGGAAATCGTTCGGGATGTAATCGAAAAGCGTGGGTGGCGCTTCGCCAGGAAGGCGTCCGGAAAGATGCCGTGAATAATTCTCGATCCCGTGACAATAACCAATGGTGCGCATCATCTCGATGTCGAACAGCGTGCGCTGGCTGACGCGCTGCGCTTCTACGATTTTACCCTGCCGCTCGAGTTCGGGCTTCCACCAGTCCAGTTCCTCGTAAATGCTTTGAATAGCACGCTCGCGCTGTTCGGCGGGGAGGACGTAGTGCGTCTTCGGATAGATCGTGATGCGGGAGACTTCGCCGTCGGACGAATGGATTTCACCGGTGAGGGGATCGATTTTGCGGATGGCTTCGACCTGCGTGCCCCAAAGCTCGATACGGACAGCGAACTCTTCGTAGGGCGGATAGATTTCGATCATGTCGCCGCGAACGCGGAAGGTGCCGCGGCGAAGATCTTCGGCGCGGTTGTATTGAATTTCGACCAGCTTGCGCAGGATGGCTTCGCGCGCGACGGACTGGCCGTGTTCGAGCATCAGCAACATGCCGTAATACGCTTCAGGCGAGCCCAGGCCGTAAATGCAGGAGACGGAAGCAACGACGACGACGTCGCGGCGCTCGAAGAGCGAGCGGGTCGCGCTCATACGGAGCTTGTCGAGTTCGTCGTTGATGGTGGCTTCTTTTTCGATGTAGGTGTCGCTCGACGGGACGTAGGCCTCGGGCTGGTAATAATCGTAGTAGCTGACGAAATACTCGACCGCGTTCTGAGGGAAGAATCCGCGAAATTCGTGATAGAGCTGCGCGGCGAGAGTCTTGTTATGGGCGAGGACGATCGTCGGACGATTGATCTGCTCGATCACCTTGGCCATCGTGAATGTTTTGCCCGAGCCGGTGACGCCGAGCAGAACCTGGTGGCGCTCGCCATCGCTCACACCATGAACGAGCTGGTCGATGGCCTGCGGCTGATCGCCGCGCGGTTCATATGTGCTGGCTAGTTTGAAATTCATGGTTCCGGCACCGGAGCGCAAAATCGCGGCCCGGCCAAAAGAACATTATACCGTACGCGCGATGCCTGGGTGGAACGGTTCAGGCGGGCAGGCGTGAAGGCGGCTCTGCGAATGCGTCACAGTTTGGGTGATGCGGCGGGAAGCAGGGTGATCTCGGTTTGCGTGGTGGAGCGGCCAGTGTGGTGGATACGGGAGTTGCTGCTGGCGCTTCGAATTTCGTAGTCCATGTTTTGCGTGGCGGTCTGTGTGGAGCTGACCAGGAGCCCGCTGGCGAGAGAAATCGCATCGAGGCTTTCGCCGGAACCGGTCCATTTGCCCGATGTGCGCAGTCCGTTGTGGATGTAGGGCTCAGGACTGGCGTCGGAACGGTCGGAGCCATGGCGGAAGATGCTGAAGCGCGTGAGGAGAACGGCGCAATCGCCCTGGGCTCCATGTGACGCTGCGTTCTTCACGCCCGAGGATGCGGCGCACGATTCGTTGCGCAGGTAGCGAGATTCGTTCCGCCAGATGACGCCCGTGAGGGGCAGATCCGTGAGGGGGTGTTCGTTGCTCCACTTTTGACCGATTTGAACGCCCTCCGCGGGAATGTCCACCGGAGCGAACAGCACGTGAACCCAGGAAAGGACTCGCGCGGCGACGTCGCGGTCAGGAGCGATTTTGCCGAGGCCCTGGACATCGGCAAGTTTATTTCCGGGAGCGATGAAAAACTCGAACGACTGTCCTTGGAGATTGTCAACGGCGTCGTCGAACTTAGCGGCTTCCGGCGCGTAAGCGTTGGCCTGCGAATCTGAGTTTGCCAGCTCGAATGTGGCGCGGAAGCGCACCGTTTCGCTCGAAGACCGCGAGTTCGGCTGAACGTTCAGGACATCGAGGCGCAAAATCAGGCTGGTGGACTGCTCGTATTGCGAGGCGCCTTCGGGATTGATGATCGGAGTAACCGTATGCTCGTTCGAAGACGTGCGCGTTTCGATCCGGTATCGCACGCGCTCGCCCCCGGCGAATCGCGGTGCGAGATGCAGTTGCTTCTCCGAACGCGCCGCGGCAAATAAGGCGAAGGAGAGAAGAAAAATGGGGATGTAGCGGGCGTACGGCAAACGTCGCATCCATAGGCGAAACTAGCACACGGGATTCAGCCAAGCAAATTCGTCTCAAGGCTTTTCCGCGGATGCTGGGCGGGGCGCGGCGACGTGCGACACGCGAGGAGAACTGAGAGCGCCCGTAATGCGGTATTCGTCGGCCGCGACGTCGGGGCGCTGCTCGTTTTCGCCAGCGCCGGCCAGTTTCGCGAGACGCGGCGCGGGAGCATCGGCGGACACGGAGCGCAAACGAAAATCGAGACTTCGCGCGAAATCAACGGAGCCTGCGCCGTTCCATCGCGCATCGATCCCGGAAAGGGTCAAATCCTGAAATTGGATCTTGCCGGAAACGCACGTGAAGGCAGCGGACGCGCCGGAGAACGAACTGGTACCGACGAGATCAGGCTGCGCAGGCGGTTGAGGGACGCCGGACGCGGGCAAGTCGATTCCCTGCGCAGAGAAATTCTTTGCGACAGCCGTTCCGTGGCATTCGAGAGAGTTCAGCATATCCGAGCGGTTCGTCCCGTGGAGGTTGAAACGAATTGTCGCCGACGCAGAGCCTGAGAATCGATTGACGAGAGACGGAAACTCGGCCGAAAGGGCGCGAAGGTCAACATCCGCAAAATCGAGCGTCGTTTCATATTTCGGGTGTGCATCCAGATCGGCCTGCAAAGAGCCGGAGACCTGGCCGCGGTCAAACTGGCCGGCGATATTGGCGAGTTCGAGGCGGCGGCCATCGAGCTTCAAATTAGCACGGAAGCGATGGACAGCGACGGGGGCGAGCGTGAAATCATCGAGCGCGATCTTCCCGCTCGCGTGCAAGGATTGCAGCGCGTTGCTCGCGGGCACGCGCGAGTTCAGGAAGGGCAGCATCCGATCGAGAAAGCTTTCGCGCCAGCGGGGATCGAGCCAGCGATCCAAATCGGTGACGGACAGCGAATCGCCGGAAACGGAGAATCGCCAGCCGTCCGACAGGTCGTGATCGAACGTACCGGTCCAACGCGTGCCGAAGGCGCGGGCCGAAGACAGGGTGACACGCGTGAGGCCGGGCTGGAGATCGGCGCGGGCGCGGATCTGTTCAACCGGACGATTCAGAAGCGGCACGCCGAGCGAGACGCCGTCCGACGTGGTCCCCCATTCGACGGAGCCCACGAGAGTAGAGCGCCAGGGAAGTCGCGAGCCGTCCCAGCGCAGATCGCAGCGCGCAGGGCCAGCAATGTTCCAGCCGCGCGCAAGATTCCAGCCGAGCCGGCTTGCGATGTCGACCACATCGCGCACGTTCGACGTGCCGCCGCGAACGTGCAAGGAAAACTCGTCGAGTCCCAATTTCGAGGCTCCGTCGACGCGGAACGAATTCGCCGGGGCGCCGATGGTGAGCGTCGCAGGCGAAAGCGTGACTCCACGATCCGCATCATAGCGAACGACGACCGAGCCGAAGCGAACAGGCGTGGTAATTCGCTGGCCGGTAATTGCGCCGCGAGGAAGGTCGAGTGTGGCGTCGCGAAGATGAGGGGGCCAGCCATCGAGATTTGCGTCGAGGCGCGCGGTCCCGTCGAGCGAAATTCCGTCTGCAACGCCCGAATGAAAGGCGCGAGCCCAATCGAGCAAGTCGGACAGAGAAATCGCGCTCGAGACAACGTGCAGTTGAGTTCCAGCGGGGCTGCTCGCAGCTTGCGAGCGTGAACGGCGGGGCCTCCCGACGCCCGGCACCCGCACCAGCAAATCCGCGATTGCAGGCCCGGGATGCGTCCAGTCCAGCGCACCCGTGACCGCGAGGTTGGAATGAGGCGCTTCGATCCTGGCATCCGCCAGCCGCAGACGCGAGCCACTAGCGTCCAGGCGCCCGGTTGCGAGTAAATTCAGTGACGGATTATCGGGGCGGAGCGGCAGATTCCAGCGATGTAACTCCGTAAGGTGCGCGTTCGCTTGCAGGAGCCAGGAATCTCCGTGCGTCCGCGCGGTGGCGGACAGCGCCAAGGCGCCTCGGAGACCGTAGTCGCGATCGCTAATCAGCCTCAAAACGTCGGGGATGGAGGCGTCCGCCCAGTCGATTTCCAGCGCCGCGGGCCGCAAACGCGAAGAAGTTCCGCCCAAGCTCCCAACCAGATGCAGCACTCCGGGCTGTTCGACGATGGTGGCTGCGCGTATGGGAGCGGCGACGAGATCGAGCCGCCAACGGCCGGGGCTCTCTGTTTCCAGAGTTCCATTCACGTTGACGAAGGCAAACGGGAGCTTTTCATCGCCACGCTTGAAATTGATCCGGCCGACGCTGACTTCAATATCATGGAATGGCGGGGCAGGACGGGGCTCGGAAGTGGCATAGGTGCCTCCGGCGGGCACGCCGGAGTTGGCCGGTCGCGGCAGCCATTCGGCGAGATTCCAGTCGCCGTCGGCGTTGCGGACAAGATTGAGACTCGGATGAGAAAGAGAAATCGTCCCGAGCCTGATATGCCCGAGGAGCAGGCTCCAGACGCGCAGGCGCAGTGTCAGCGATTCAGCACGCAGGAAGTACTCCTGTCCGAAACGGGGGTCTTCAGCGACCCTGACGGAGTACGCCTCGAGTTCAGGGCCCGTCCACAGGCTGAAGGCATAGGCCCTGACCTCGACCGGCCTGCCAAAGGCCGCCTCGAGGCGCGAGGTCAGCCGGCGTTTCAGCCCGGTATGCTGGATCAAGAGAGAAATACCCGCGTCAGCCAGCGACAGGCAAACCATGGCGAGAAGAATCCACTTGACCCAGCCGTGCCACAGGCGGATGTGCCATCCCGGAGGACTGTCCGGCGGCGGGGCCGAGGCAATTGATTCGAAAACAGTGTCGGACACGGCGAGCGAAGTTCAAACAGCCACAATCAGCAGCTGAGGTTATCAGCCTATGCGGGATAGAGCGATCTTGCAATAGGCACACGCACGCCGCGCGCCAGGGAAGACGGGGCAGGGAATCAGTGGACTTCGCGCAGGAAGCGATGCCAGCGCGTGGTGCTGGGAAGATGCAGGAGAGCCTCGAACATTCCGCGGAGCGTGCCATCGACACCCAAATTGTCGTAATCCTGCGCTGTAGCGTCCACGGACCAGTAGATCACGACGGGACGGCCCATGATGGCATCGCGATTCACGAAGCCCCAATAGCGGCTGTCGGAACTTTCATCCCGATTATCGCCCATTACGAAGTAATGGTCTGGCGGTACGACCAACTCGCCGTCGCGGATGTAATCAGCGATTGTGGCAGCCCATTCGGGGCGAAGCCGGAATCCATACGAATAGCGAGTATCGGGTGGAAAATTCTTGTCGAGGGGGTCCTGCGCGGAAGGATCGTGGATGACGTAGGGCTCGGATAAAGCTTTGCTGTTGACGTACACGCGCTCATTCGCGATGTGGATGTGATCACCGGGAAGGCCGATTACTCGCTTCACGTAGTGCGGATGATCATCGTAGGGAAATTTGAAAACGATGATGTCGCCGCGCCGGATCGCGCGATACGGCAGAAGTTTTTCATACCATGCGCCGTGACCACCGAAAATGAACTTGTTCACGAGGACGTGGTCGCCGACGAGCAGGGTCGGTTCCATTGATTGTGACGGAATTTTAAATGCCTGGACAACGAATGTGGTGCCAAAGAGCGCGATCAGAATCGTAAAAAGCAGTGATTCGAAATAGTCGGCAAAGCTGGCGGTCGGGCGTGGCAGGGCTTTTGGTTGCGCGGTTTCCAGAGGCACGACGGCAGACTCCACGGGAAGGGAAGTGGGGGCTGCGTTCGTTATTTCCGCGTTTTCCGTTTCAGGCAGATCCATTGTTTGCTTCCAGTTCAATCAGTGCTTGCATTGCGGCCGACTGCTCCGCCTCCTTTTTGCTGCGGCCGCGCGCCGAGGCGAGAAGACGTCCGTCGTGCCACAGTTCGACCTCGAAGGTCTTGCGGTGCTCCGGTCCGGACTCGCTGCGGACACGGTACTCGGCGACGCCCAGCGCGCGCTGCTGCAGCCACTCCTGGAGCGACGATTTGTAGTCCGACCGTTCGAGCCCGTCGAGGCCGTTTGCGAGAGCAGGTGACAGCAGCGTGCGATCCAGGAAATCAGCGGCCGCCGCGAGGCCGGCGTCCACGTAGATGGCGCCGATCACCGCCTCATAGGCGTCGGCCAGCAGCCGCTTCTTTTCGCGTCCGCCGGTTTTTTCTTCGCCCGGCCCCATTCGCAAATGAGCGCCCAAGTTCAACGAGCACGCCACGGAATGAATCGAGGACTCGCTCACGATGCGCGCGAGCCCCTTGGATAACTCCCCCGAATCCCAGTCGGGAAAGGCGCGGAAGAGGCGCTCGCTAGCGACCAGCCCAAGGACGCGGTCGCCGAGAAACTCCAGCCGCTCGTTATCGATACAGCCCGAAACTCCGCGGCGCGAGCGGTGAGTCAACGCGCGCTCGAGCCAGTCAGACGAGGTGAAGCTGTGGCCGAGCTTCGCTTCGAGCTCGTAGCGCTCCGTTTCCGTCATAAAACGCGGCCTCGCGGGCGCGCGGAGGCCGGTATCTCCGAGTAAGAACGCCTCCTGGGCGCGCCGAACGTCTGACTCGGAAGGTGTATCAGCGCTGAAACGGCCCGTCCGCTACACTGGTTTACTTCGGCGATTGAGTCGCCTCCGTCTTGGACTTGGCTTCCTGTTGTTTGCAGCGATCCTGCATCACGCCGGGAATCTGCGCGCATTTGTCGAAAGCCTGAGCGGCATCGTTGTAACGCTTCAGGCTGTCCAGATCGATGCCCATGATGAAAAGGTCGACCGGATCGGGCTTTCCGCTGCTGGTAGACTGCTGCAGTTCGTTCAGGGAGTCCTGCGGCTTTTGCTGCCGGAAGTAGATTAGTCCCAGTCCACTGTGGGCCATGGAGGCGTCCTGCGCCTTCGCGGTATTGAATTGCTCGTCGGTCAGGGTCGCGGGCTTCGGCAAAGTCGAAAGGATTTCCAGGGCGTGCTTTTCGTACGCCTCTGCTGTGGCAAGACGTCTGTCGGCTTCGGGATCGTTTGGATCGTAGTTGTGAGGAATCACCCAGCCGACGAGGACGAGCACCTGCACGTCGTTGGGATTCAGCGCCAGGGCCTTGTTGCTCGTGTCGTACATCTTATCGACCTGCTGTTTGCTGTAATACGCCGTGGTCAGCCGATTGTACACGATCTCGCGATAGCGGCTTTCGGGATACTTCTTGACGAAGTCCTCGCCAAGCTTGATCTGCTGATCGTAGTCATCGATCTTGAGATCGGCGAATTCCTTGTAGGCGCTTTCTTCGGCCGGATCAACCTTGGGCGCCTGAGCGGGGGCTTGCGCCTGCCCGTTCCCGGGAGTCGGTGTCTGGCCTTGCAGGCTCGGCTTATTCCCCTGCGCTGGCGGGTTCTGCTGTTGTTGCTGCTGCTGTTGCCCCGGCTGAGGCGTGGTTTGCTGCTGCGCCCGGCTGCCGGGTGCGGCAAACGCGAATGCCATCGCCAGAATTGCGGGCGCTGTGCTTCGGATTAGATGTTTCATCTTCGTCTCCGTCATTGTGTGCCCGCGAGTTCAATCAGTTTCTTCACGGGTCAAGATTACTGGGGCTTTTGGTTTGCTGGTGCAACAGGCTGATACGCCGATTTTACTCCTTGTTGCGCTGCGACGCGCGCCGATTCGGGCGCCCCCACGACCGCCAATGCCGCCTGGTATTCGCCGATGGCGGAATCGCGGTCGTCCTCGATATCGAAGATGCGACCGAGGTAAACGTGTGACCAGGAGACGATCCCGGGATCGATTTTATTCGCGTCGCTGCCGGGCGTCGACTCGCTGGGGGAAGCAACGACGATCACCTTCTCGAAGAACTTCTTCGCCGTATCGGCGTCGCCACTCAAGACCGACGCGACCGCCATGCCGTACAGAGCTCGCGGCTGGTTCGGATTCTTGACCAGAGCTCTCTGAAAAGCGGCTTGGGCGTCCGCCGGCTCTTTTAAAGCGATCGCGCGCTCGCCCTGATCCAGCAATTGTGCTTCGTCGGGCTCACGCTTTGTCTCAAGAGGACCGTGCTCCGAGGGAGGCGCCGCTTGCGCGCTTGCGAAGTGGAGGTTCTGCAAGCGCTTTTGCTCGGCCGCGACGTCGATCCCGGTGATCAAATCCGGGAAATAGTATTCCATCGACGGCGCGTCCTTCTCGAACTTCATCAGCTGCTCGACCAGCGGCCGTACGAGGATGAATCCCGATTCGTCGGCCTGTTTGAGTGCGGATTCGAGCTGCGCGGGCGAAAGCCGCTCGAGGCGCAACTGGACGGCCTGAATCAGGCATTCGTCCACGAAGCTGACGAAATCGTCCTGGTAATCGACCGGCAGGCGTGGGGCGCGACCAGCGATACTCAGCAGAGCCTTTTTTGCTTCCACCTGCTTTCGATAGCGCAGAGGCAGCGGATCGAGCAGGAAATGCAGGTAGGCGTGCTGGATGTCGGCGAGGGGAAGCGGCGAAGGAGTGCCGACCACGATCGAGTAGGTGTTGCCGTAATTGCGGAAGTTGGTGAGGTCTCCGACCAACGGCTCTACGTAGACAGTAAACGTGCGGCCGTGCGAGGTTTGCAATACCTCGCGCAGGTAAGCATTACTGATGGTCACGATGTGGCGGACAGGAGCGTCGTAGAGAGCCTGCGCCCGGTCGTATTCCGGTTTCACCAGCGCCCAGCGGGCGGCCAGGTGTGCCTCGCGATAGAAGTTGGCGAGAACGTCCTGGAAATCCTCGATCGTCAGCACGTCGGGCGGCAGAAGGTCGCGATCGTAGAGGAATTTGAAATCCGGCGGCGGCCCTGCGACAAGCGAGAACGTAATGTAGCGCGACAAGGTCTCGGCGCGGTTGGCAAACGCGTGCTGCCGATAAAACTCGCGCAAGGTTGCCGTTGCGGGCCCTTGCATCTTCAGCAGGTCGGCGCGCAGTTTCAGGCGGTCGGGCATTTCGGCGAGCGTGCTCTCGTCCGCGTCGAAACCGGCGGCGTCGAGAGCGCACATAGTGGCGAAGACCTGCTGGCTGGATTCGACATCGATACCGGTGTAGCCGCCCGGCGCCTGCTGGCCGCGCGCGCCTCGAACGCCGATGGCTGCGCTTGCGCTAAGTATGGCCAGGACGGCGAAGCCGAACGCCCAAGCGGGAGAATTCTGGGCCCACTTTCGGATAGGGAAAACTCCTCTGTTCACCTATTGGACTGGACGCTGCGTCGCGTAGGTTGCATGCACGTCTGCGGCGGCCGGAAAAGACTCTATCGGGGTGCTTCCGGCGAGTCAAGGAAACGAGGAGCAATGATGAGGAGTCAGGAAGTGCGCCCGCTTCGGCTTAGCCGCGGACGCGGACTTCGCTGAAGCCGATCATCACGAGACCGCCGTTGGTCGGACGGCCAAAATCGAGGCGCGGTCGGAAGCGGGAGAAGAGAAGTACCTGGTCGATCTGATTGCGAACAGCAGCGTCATTGGGGCCGGAAAGGATCCGATAGGAGACAACATCCCCTGCGGCGTTCAACATGACTTCGATCATCACGCCGCCTGACGCCGGATCGCGGTCGCCAGTCACCAGGCCAGGAACAGCAAACGGGGCGAGACTCTCGACCTGGGCAGGCTGGACAAGGTTCAGGGGAAGGTCCCCAGGGACGAATCCAGTGGTGACGCCAACCAGGATGTTCTGAACCAGAAGGGTGAAGACGACGAGAGCCGTCAGGATACCGCCCGTCGCGGGAACAGCCAGGGGTTCGAGAATGTTCTCGAAGAAAAGCTTGGCGCGTTCCCACGAATATTGCAGGGCTCCGCGGACTGTCCGCGTCTGTGAAGCTTCCACGCGGATCCTGATCGCCAGGTCCGCTGGAACGGCGACGGGCTGCACGCTCGCCAGGCAGATGCCGACTTGGCGGAAACGCTCGAGTTCGTCGCGGCAATCCGCGCAAGAATTGAGGTGCTCGCGCAGGCGGAGATGTTCCGCCGAACGAATCGCTCCGTCAAGATAGCCGGGCAAAAACCGCTGGGCCTGGCGGCAGTTCATGGAGTCTCTCCATGCGCGTTCGCCGCGCCGAAGAGAGAATACCGCGACGGCGGCTGAACTTGGGAAGTAGGTGTCGTTTGGGGTACTCCCGCGCGGGACGATTGAGCGGGAACCGACGCTGCATTGGCTCCAGCTTCTCTTTGGGCGGCAGCCTCGGTTTGTGGGGAGCGCAGGAGCGGGTCGAGAAGCTCCCGCAGCATGCGCCTCCCGCGCAAAATCCGCGATTTAACGGTCCCTACGGAGATATCCAGAACTTCGGCAACTTCCTCGTAGGAAAGGCCTTCCAAGTCCCTCAAGATAACGGCACTGCGGAAGCCAGCCGGAACCGCAGCCAAGGCCTGGCGGACTTTGGCCTGAACTTCCTGCGAGGCGAAGCGTTCAAACGGCGTGGCTTCGGCGTCGCGCAGATCGAGCGCGCCACCGGCGGAATTTTCGTCGGCATCGATGGAAACCTGCTGCCGGTGATGGCGCCAGCACCAGCGCCGGTGATTCAGGGCTTGCCTGACAGAGATGCGGTACAACCACGTCTTCAGCGAGCTGCCGCGGCGGAATCCACGGATCCCGCGGAACGCATGGAGAAAAACTTCCTGGGTGACGTCGGCGGCGTCGGCAGAATCGGACAAAACCCCATAGACGAGGTTATACACGCCGGTGTGATAGTAGGTGACGAGCCAGTCGAAAGCCGCCTCGGAACCGGACTGCAGCTCGGTCACGAGCTCAGCCTCGTCGCGTCCCCACGAAATGGTTTGCACCAGATCGGACATGCCTTATCCCGCGCCTCCAGGCCGTGTCCCTCCAGGATCAGGGCCTACCTGGCAAACCCCGGACCCCTGCTACAGGCTTAGACACCGCCGCAACTAATATGTTTCAGCATAGCAGAAATCTGCCTGGTGGGTATCCCCTCAGGTGGCGGACAACTCCCGCCTAATTTCGCAGACTTCAGGAGGGGACGGTATCGCCCGCTGGCCCCCGCGTGGGCCAGTGTTTCCCGGTTGACATGCGCCGTTTCTGCCGCAGCCGCAAGCCCTATGAATTCGCACAACGCGGAACATTAGAGTGTTCCAAACAGGACTGTATTGCGTTGCCCAGGATGACATCATGGGTTATGGCCAAGAAAAGGAAATCGAGGAAGGAATTAGCACGAGCAACACTCGCCGGCGTTACGGAAGAAATGGCACAGCCCCGCGTTGCCGAGTCCGCACGCAACGAGGAAGCCGCGGTTAAGAGCCTTACGCGTTCAACGCTGAGAGTCGTCCGGGTCGGGAAGGGCTAGAGATGAAAAACAAGAAGGCGAGTATGTTGTATTGCTCCTCGGTAGCTTCAATCGCCATTCTAACGATCGGATTTCTAGGACTCGGAGTCCGGGCCTTCGCACCGGTAGATACTGCAAAGGCTATATTTGGCACTGCCGCATTCATCATCTCCGCTGCGATTTTTCTTTTGTATTTCATGCTCCGTCGATCCAAATCCGTTCCAATAGCGACGGCAAATCCGGCGTCTCTCGAATCTCTTCTTCTGAAACGCTCACTCTTTCCGCGCGGAGTTTCGCCCGACGGGGCACCGTCTCCCGAACACAACGGTAAGAGCATCGTCGACGCCGAAAGAGCTATTCTCAAAACAAAGCCCTTGGGATTGCCGGACCAAGACCTCGTTGAATACGTCGAGAATGAGCCGTAAAACTCGTAAGAGGAACGGCCCGGAACCGCGTTGAAACGACGTTCGTAGTTCTGGGGAATAAAGCCTAGGCCCTGCTCACCTCGCCCGCCCGGAACCTGTTTCACTGCCTTGCACAAAGCCCTGGATCATTGCGCCAGAAGGCGTTGCCCGGATATCACCTGCCAATCGGGAAGGTCCGATTCGCGCCCTCAACTTCCCGCGCCGAGGGCCTCGTTCACGCGGAGCTTCTCAAAACGGGCAATCCGGAAACGACGGGCCTACGCACCATTTTTCATCGAGTGTCTAATTTTGAACACTTTTCAGATCGGTCATATGTCAAACTGCAGTCCCCTTTGCTTCTCGCTATTTCAACCGAGAAGTCTCTAGAAAGCTATGCCTTGGGAAACAGACGGATTGCGATAGGGGACCTCTCACCCTCCGACACATTTTCTGAGCTAGCTGAGGGGTTCATGAACAAGCGCGATAGAAAGAGCCGGATACTGGTCATCGAGAGCGATCCCGCCCATACCGAGGTAATTCTTGGGGCGCTTAATGCTGAGGGAAACGGCGGCTACGATGTGGAAGTGGCTGCGCTTCTTTCCGAAGGCATCGAACGCGCGGGTGCCGGAGGAATCGAAGCGATTCTAAGCAATCTGTCTTTGCCGGATAGTCAAGGGATCGCAACCCTGGATCGTCTGTTTCTGGCCGCACCCCACATTCCGATCTTGATCTTGAGCGGCTCGGACGAGGCCGAGACCGCGATGGAAGCGGTACAGCACGGAGCGCAGGATTACGTCCCAAAGGATCATATCGACAGGTACACGTTGACTCGGACTGTGGATAACATGATCCAGCGCAAGGCGGCGGAAGATGCTTTGTTCGCCGAGAAGGAACGCGCACAGGTCACGCTCAACTCCATCGGTGACGCCGTGCTCAGCACAGACGTCGAAGGTAATGTCACCTACCTGAATCTGGTTGCAGAAAGCATGACCGGCTGGTCGCGAGAGGAGGCCTTGGGCCGACCGCTTTCCGAGGTGTTCCAGATCGTCGATGGCGCTACGCACGAACCCGCCCAAGATCCACTGAGGTTAGCTATCCAGCAGAATCTGGCCACGGGGCTGACTCCGAATTGCATTCTCATACGACGCGACGAGGTGGAAGTAGCCATCGAGGATTCCGCCGCACCCATCCACGACCCGCTGGGGCGAGTAACCGGCGCTGTGGTGGTTTTCCACGACGTGAGCGCGGCGCGGAGCATGAGAGAGAAAATGTCCCATTTGGCGCAGCATGACTTTCTCACCGATTTGCCAAACAGAGTGTTGCTGGACGACCGGCTTTCCCAAGCGATTATGTTCGCGCGGCGTAACGGGGGGCAACTCGCGGTGTTGTTTCTAGATTTGGACCACTTCAAGAAAGTCAACGACACCTTTGGACATGCGGTTGGCGACAAACTGCTAAGGGGGGTGGCGGACCGCCTCGCGTCTTGCCTGCGCCAATCCGACACCATAAGCCGCCAAGGCGGGGACGAATTCGTGATCCTGCTTCCGCGAGTGGAACAGCCAGCCGGCGCGGCCAACGGTGCACAAAAAATACTGAGCGCGCTGGCGCTGCCGTTCCAGATCTGCGGACACGAGTTAAATGTGAGCGCGAGCATGGGGATCAGCACCTACCCTAAGGACGGTCACGATGCCGAAACCTTGCTCAAGAGCGCGGACGCCGCGATGTACAAGGCGAAGGAGAAAGGCCGCAACAACTACCAGTTCTTCCGGAAGGACATGAACGCACGGGCCGTCGAGCGGCAATCCCTCGAAGACATTTTGCGTCGCGCCTTGGACCGCAATGAGTTTTTGTTGCATTACCAGCCGGAAATCAACCTCCAAACTGGTGAGATTGATGGTGTCGAGGTCCTCTTACGAGGGATGTTCGAAAAGGAACGCCTGGTCCCTCCCCTCACTTTCGTGCCCATCGCCGAAGAGTGTGGCCTGATTGTGCCCATCGGCGAGTGGGTTCTGCGCGAAGCATGCACGCAACTTCGGGCTTGGTTAAGTGCGGGCCTGCGACCGATCCCCGTATCCGTCAACATCTCCGCTTGGCAGTTCCGTGACGACGGCTTTCTCGAAAGCGTTCGCAGCATTTTGCAGGAGACTCAACTGAAGACACACTCTCTCGATTTCGAACTGACGGAAAGCGTCCTTCTTGATGGCGATTCCATCGTCTCCACGTTGAAAGCGCTCAAAGCCATGGGAGTCCGTTTAGCGATCGATGACTTTGGCACCGGCTATTCCAGCTTAAGCTACCTCAGGAGGCTCCCTATCGACGCATTGAAGCTCGATCAATCGTTCGTACACGAGATCACGCCCGATCCAGAGAGTGCGGCGATCGCCAGGGCCGCGATCAGCATGGGGAAAAGCCTCAAGAAACGCGTCATCGCCGAGGGCGTGGAAACGCGTGAGCAGTTCGGTTTTCTCCAGTCTCACGGCTGCGACGCGGGACAAGGCTACTATTTCTGCAAGCCCGTGCCTGCCGAGCAATTCGCCAAATTACTTCGAGATGGTCTAGCAGCCAGCGCCGCCCGTTGAGGGCCTGAAACGGTGGGGTTTAAACTATTCCGAGTCGTCGGCGGGCCGGGGCTTGTACATGCCTCGCACGGGTTTTGGCGAGTGGCTTTCGCGGTAGGAGTCGAGCTCCGCGCCAGTGATGTGGTAGCTCGTTTCGACAGGATGATTGGCAAAGGCAGCCAGTTCGGTGCGCAAACGGAGGGAGCAGATACTGGGAGCGTCCTGGTACCGCACGCGATGGGAAACGAATGCATCGTTCTCGATTGTAAGCCTGAATTCCCGAGCCTCCTCCGCCGCGTCCTTCACCGTGAACCTGTACTCGCGCGAGCCGGCCTTGGATTCAAAACCCATGTACTGGACCAGGATGCTCACTTAACCTGCCCAGCTTTTTTGGCGACGGCCGAAGTCCCTTTCTTGCGGCGCTTGGAGCGCTTCGGAGGGGTTCCCTCCGCGGGCTCGACCACCATGATGCTGGTGACGAACGTCTTCATGCCGTAGAGATCGAAATCAATACTAGTACGGTCGCTATCCTTGTCCGTTTCGGTGATAACGCCCAAGCCATATTGAAAATGCTTGATGTACTGGCCCTCGGCAAGACCCTTCATGAGGCCCTCCTCAAGAGTGCGAATTCATTAGGGACGGGAAAGGTGCTGATTCTGGAGCGTGTGCAGACCGCCAAGCTGGGCGAAAAGAAAAAGGCGGGCCGCGCATTTGCGCAGCCCGCCTTCCAGAGCTAGAGGCTCGTTACGTTCGTTGCCTGCAGGCCCTTCGGGCCGCGAGTCACTTCGAACTCGACAGCCTGGCCTTCATTGAGAGACTTGTACCCATCCGACTGAATCGCCGAAAAATGGACGAAAACGTCCTCGCCGGACATCCGTTGGATGAACCCAAAGCCTTTGCTGGCATTGAACCACTTTACTGTTCCTTGTTCTTTCACTTTTTACTTCCTTCTGATTTGAGCTATTTGTGCTTCTTTTCCCTACCGGATTAGCGGCTGGGCACGCCTCTAGTCGCAAAAAAAAAGGCCGCAAGTCTGTTAACTCAACTCGCAGCCGCTTTAGACGAATCCAAAGGTTTCACAAGAGCAACAAACGCAAGGTCATACTACCACCGTAGGCGTGCCTTGTCCAGTCAAATCTTCCACCTCCTACATCAACTGGCGGATAAGGTCTGGCGAATCAATCTTCCAGTCGTTAGCCAGGAGTAGGCCTTGCGCAGGGCCGTTTCCGTCCGCAAGCGACTCGGGATCAACTGCTCGCGTTACAGGAGAAGACGGAGCAGTATTGCGCAGCTACGGCCCCCGAGTATCGAGACTCAGTGGAGCGCCGCCAGTTGAGCGAGATCAACTGGCTGTTACATCTGGAGTGGGCGGATCGGTATGAATGCCGTCGAACCACAGATGTCGTTCGTCCGCGACAGTCAAACGAATCGCGCTATTCGACGGCGATGTGGGAGCCGCGTTGGCCAGCGCTGGAAAGGTGCTCGATGCGCTGGTCGATGACGGCGCGAATCGCCTTCAGGAATTCGACGCGCGAATTCGTGAGATGTTCGCGAACAGCAGGAGGAACATCGAAGACTTTGCTGATGTGGTCCACCACCTCGCGGCACAGGCAGCGCTCGTTACTCGCGCGCTCGTTCGCGGAACCGGCCGTTCTCTCCTCGTTCATGATTGCGCCTCCTTCATCTCGACGGTGAGGATGTGCTTATCGAGCCGTGCTTTGGTTGGTTGCAAGGTCGCCATCGTTCGCGGCAACCCGATGTGGCGCCGCAACGTGCCGATTTCGACCACGAGTTCGTCGCCCTTTTTGAACAGCCCAACCTCGCCTTTCGCGGCAAACGGCAGCAGCAGGCGAATCTGGTAGACGCCATCCGACTTGCCGAACGTGAACGGCTTCTCGATCTGGGTGACGGCGGATGGGTCTTCGCCTCCATGATACAGCACATGAGCCAGTTCGCGCAGCCGCTCTTGCCCCAGGACTTCGTGCGTGAACAGGGGCACTTTCCGTACCGGGACGGGAGCGAAATACTCCTCGATTTCGCGCAGGACCGCATCCTGGGACGTATGCCATTCGCTGAACCACGCGTCCTTCACTTCTACCGGCAAAACGCGGTTGACCACGACCGTATCTACCGTCAGCCCGTGCAGCGAGAAGTAGACGAAGGCGCGCTGCGTCTCGCGCAATACCATTTTTTCCGGGTTAGTGACGAGGCGCACGCTGGTTGTGTGCGGGTCTTGCATGATGTCGTCGACGCCCTCGAGCTTCTCGAACAGGGCGCGAATATTCGCGAAGTAGTTGTCCGTAGGCAGCTCGAACGGCGCGACGCGATTCGCGATGGGCCGCACAGCTTTGAGCAGGTTCCGCTGAAACGGGAAAATGTGCTTCATGTACCAGTCGAGCGTGGTAGGCATGCTGATGAAGCGCAGCGATTCGGCCGTCGGCGCGGCGTCGAGCACAATCACGTCGTAGGTTTTCTCGCGGCGATACTGGTTGATGTACATCATCGCGCTGAGCTCTTCCATGCCCGGCAGAATCGCTAGCTCCTCCGCTTCGACGCCGCTGATTCCGGTCGTGCGCAACACGGAGCTGACGTAGGAAGAAATCTCCTGCCAGTGGCGCTTGATCTCCTTCTGGATGTTCAGCTCGAAAATGGAAAGCTTGTCGTTGATGGGGAAGGGATCGGACGTGCGGCCGTGAAAAAGTTCGCCGCCCATGTCGAAGCAATCACCGAGGCTGTGCGCAGGATCGATGCTCATGACGAGAGTGCGGTGGCCCAGCTCGGCGAGCCTCACGCCGGTCGCGGCGGCAAGACTCGTCTTGCCAACTCCGCCTTTACCGCTGAAGAATAAAATTCTCATACTTCCGATTATACCGCCGCCTCGAATAAGTGATTAACGCTGAATGCCATGGCGAGACGGTTTACGGAATACGCGATGAGCCGAGATCGCGTTCGTCAGCGTTGCTATCGCGATGGCGATCCGGATGAGGTGCGGACGCTCACTGAGCGTACCCGACGCCGCTGCGCGCGAGCGGCGTGAACGAGATGACGCCATTCTGGAAATCAATCTCGATATCGACCGGCGTTTGGTTGAGAGCTGGAAGATAGCCGACCACCTGCTGTTTTGACGTGTCAATCACGTCGCCGCTTTCCGCGACGAACACGAATTTCCCGTCGTGGCTGTGCGTGAGCCAGGCGCCGCTAGCGGTGTAGGGATGAGTTAGCGGGATGTTTGCGGCCTGTACGGGCGCGGAGGACGGGAGTCCTGTCACGTTGAAGACGTGGACGTAATTGTTGTAGTAGTCGACCACATAGATCTGCGTGCCATCCGGAGACAAGGAGACGCCGTGGCTGCACGTAACCGTCGAGCTGCAACTCGTGTTGGAAAACCCCGTTACTTTGGCGGTGAAAAGAATGCTTCCCGTGGAGATGCTGCCGACCTGAAACCCATTCAGTCCCCATGGAATGATGAACGCGTATTGCTCCAACGCGTCAATTGTAAACGGGCGCGTGCCATTGTTGAGAACCGGCCCGATTCGCTGAACGATGGAACCATCAGAGGTATTGGCTACCACAAGATAGTTGAATCCGTCTCCATTCGCGTCCGCGTGCGCGCTGCCCATATACACATGAGCGCCGCTGTTACCGACGATGGTGTTGTGCGGACCCGTAACGCCGCTGTCTATGGTTCCGGTAACGTTCCCGGCGGAGCTGTCGATGATGTACCAGAGAGAATGCGTGTGGTCGCCCTCGCCGCTCGGCATGTAAATCGTTGTCCCGTCCGGGGTGATCGAAAAACTATCAATGCCCGCTGAAAGGGTAATGTTCCAAACGACAGCGTCCGCCAGCAGATCATATTTCATCAGATACGGAGTGCAAGCTGTCGGACTTGAACATCCGTAGCTGATGTAAAGAAAATTGCCCACCGCTGAAGCAACGGCCCCGCGGATTTGCTCCGTTGATGTCCCGGCCGCAATCTGCTTCACTTGCGCAAAGCTGTTGTCCATATCGTAGACCGTAATAACAGGACCCGGCGTGATCACATACACATAATGACTTATCGCAGTGTTCGCCGTTAGTGTGGCCGGATTACTGGTGACGGACCCTTGCGCGTTGCTGACGGTTACTTCGAAAATAGTGCCGGTGTCCGTGCTCATTGTCGACGGAGTCGTGTAGCTGGAAGAAGTCGCGCCAGAGATGTTGTTGAAGCCGGAGCCGGTGTTCTCCATCCACTGATAGGTCAGTGGAGCGGTCCCGGTAGCGACCACCGAGAAGGTGGCCGTCTGCCCGATTATCACGGTCTGATTGGCGGGTTGCGTAGTAATCGTCGGAGATACTGGCGACGTCACCGTGAGTGTGACCGAATTGCTGGTGGCAGAGCCCTCCGCATTCGTGACGACGACTTGGAAAGCAGTTCCGTCATCCGTGCTCATGGCGGGCGGCGTGGTGTAGCTGGAAGAAATCGCGCCAGAAATATTGTTGAAGCCGGAGCCAGTGTTCGCCATCCACTGATAGGTGAGCGGAGCAGTCCCGGTGGCCACGACCGAGAAGGTTGCAGTTTGTCCAACTAAGACCATCTGAGTCGCCGGTTGAGTGGTGATTGTGGGTGGCGCGGCGTTCACCGTCAGAGTGGCCGGGTTGCTGGTCACCGACCCTTCCCCGTTTGTGATGGTTACCTCGAAAACGGCTCCGTTGTCCGTACTCATAACTGTGGGTGGAGTGGTGTAGCTGGAAGAAGTGGCTCCGGAAATATTGTCGAAGCCGGAGCCGGTGTTTTCCATCCATTGATAGGTGAGCGGAGCAGTTCCGCTTGCTACCACTGAAAATGTTGCGGTCTGTCCTTCGGTCACCGTCTGATTGGCAGGTTGCGTGGTGATCGTCGGCGGGAGCGGCGAGGTGACGGTCAACGTCGCGGAGTTGCTGGCTACGGAACCATCCGCATTCGTGACGAGTACCTCGAAAACGGTTCCGTCATCCGTGCTCATAGCGGGCGGCGTTGTGTAGCTGGAAGAATTCGCGCCGGAGATATTGTTAAAGCCGGAGCCGGTGTTTTCCATCCATTGATAGGTGAGAGGAACGGTGCCACTGGCGACCACGGAGAACGTTGCCGCCTGCCCTATCACCACGGTCTGGTTGGCT
>DATGHM010000046.1:0-5262 GCA_035307985.1 Candidatus Acidiferrales bacterium | reverse complement strand
GAAAGGCACGATTCAGGCCCAAACGGGCCGCGAACCGTACTGAGGGCATTAAATCCGAAGATGCATACGCGCAAATTTTAATGCGGGACCGCACAGCCTCGCGTGTAGAATGCCGCTCACCGAAAAACCATAGCGCGTCGCAACCGGCGGAAACGGATTCGTTCAAGAGAGCCCGTTGAGATCGTGGTGCGGACATCGGTCTCGGACAAGGAGGCACACGTGGACGTGACAACCGTTTTTCTTCTGCTGCTGGGGGTAATCGCCCTTTTCCTTGCTCTGGGGATAATCCTCGGCTCGTTTTTTACTGTGGAGACGGCACAGGTCGCCATCGTCCAGCGACTAGGGAAATTTGCGCGCGTGGCGGCTCCGGGATTGAACTGGAAAACGCCGTTCATCGAAACCGTCGTCCAGCGCATGAGCATGCGCGTGCAGCAGTTCAACGTGCAGGTGGAGACAAAGACGCAAGACAACGTGTTCGTGCAGATACCCGTTTCGATCCAGTACCAGGTGATACCCGATGCGGTGGAAAACGCGTACTACAAATTGTCCGACCCGGTGAAACAGATCGAATCGATGGTTTACAACGTTGTGCTCGGGCACGTCCCGAAGATGAAACTGGACGATGCATTTCTGAACCAGGCCAACATTGCCGGCGATTTGCGCGACAGCCTCGATAACTCGATGAAGGAGTATGGATACGCGATCGTGAGGGTGCTGATCTCAGACATCGTGCCGGACCAAAAAGTGAAGGCGGCCATGAACGACATCAACGCTGCGCAGCGCGAGCGCGAGGCGACCGTTTCCCGCGCCGAGACGAACAAGCTGCTGGCGGTGAAACAGGCTGAGGCCGAAGCGGAGTCGAAACGGTTGCAGGGCGAAGGAATCGCCAACCAGCGCAAGGCGATCATTTCGGGCCTCAAGGACTCTGTGGAGGATTTCGCGAAGACCGTGCCCGGCTCGACGCCCCAAGACGTGATGCAACTCGTGCTGATGACGCAGTACTTCGACACGTTGAAGGATATTGCCGCCAATGATCACAGCAATACCATCTTGATTCCCCACACGCCGAATATGCTGACGGATTTGTTCGACCAACTAAGGACCGCAATCGTCACTGGCGCAGAGGTGGCGAAGCACTCCTAAAATACTTCGCCCGCGGCTAACACGACGTCCTATGATTTTCTTTATCTGATTTGCTTTACTCCGGCAGGTCGATTTGCCCTTTCACTTGGAAGGTGCCCGTGACGGCGGGAGCTCCCGTGCCGGGCTGGCCGCCGCCGATGCTGATGGTGTATTTGCCGCCTGCGACGATGGGCACGCCAAGGTCGGTGACCATGCCGAGGTCCCGGTTTTTCAGTTCGAAGTGCACCGTCTGGCTGGCTCCCGGCTCGAGGTGCACGCGCCGGAAACCGCGCAGGGCCTTGAGCGGCGCACCTTTCACGTCAGGGAACTTCAGGTAAAGCTGGACGACCTCGTCGCCCGGCAGCTTGCCGGAATTCGTAACTGTGACGGCTGCATTTACGGGATCGCCCGCGTTTACCGGCTCGGCAGGCACGATAAGACCGCTATACGCGAAAGCCGTATAGCTGAGGCCGTATCCGAAGGGATAAAGAGGCTGCCCGTCGAAGTAGCGGTAGGTGCGGCCCTCCATCGAGTAGTCCTCGAAGTTGGGGAGCTGGTTGATGTCCTTGTAGAAGGTGACGGGCAGGCGGCCTGCGGGATTGTTTTTGCCGCTCAGAGTCGCGGCGATGGCCGCGCCGCCCTCTTCGCCCGAGTACCACGCTTCGAGGATGGCATTGGCGTTCGCCTTCTCCCAGCGGACCGCGAGGGCGCTGCCGTTCATCAGGACGACGACGAGCGGCTTGCCGGCCCGGGCAACTTCCTGGACGAGAGCTTCCTCGGGCTCCGGCATGTCGAGGCTGGTGCGGTCGCCGCCGAGGAATCCGGGCTCGTTGACCGGCATCTCCTCACCCTCAAGCTCGCTCGTGATGCCCACGACGGCGATCACGACGTCCGCCTTGCGCGCGGCTTCCAGTGCGGCGGGCGAGGGCGTGTTGTCCACCTTCGTCCACACGAGGCGGGCCATGGGCTTGCTTCCGGACAACTCGCCGTAGGCGAACTGAATCGCGACCTTCTGGCCTTTGTCGAGGTGAATGCGCCCCATCCGAATTCCCGAACCAAACTCCTGGGCCACGTCCCGGTCGTCAATCGTGAGCTGGCCGACGCCGTCGCTCTGGAAACCAACCAGGTAGTCGCCGGATTCAACAGGCATCAGGAAGCCCGACCACTGGACGGTCAGCGGGCTCTTGCCCTTGGCCTCAGCGGGCAGATTATCCTCGGTCAGATCGACATTCGATTCCACGCGTTCGGTGATTGGCTTGGGCCGCGACTCCATCCCGAGACCCTGCGCGTACTCGGCTTTCAGGCCAGGCCTGCCGTCCGACGTCGTCAGAATGTTCGCCGGCACCGGCCTGACCTCCGGATGCAGGAACTGTGTCCCCGGAACGTAGGTGATCTTCGCCTTCGGGAATTCGTTCTTCAGACCCTCCATGACGCTGACGGTATGCGTCGGCGTTCCGTTGTAGTTTCCCAGCAGCACTTTCGTCTGGTCCGCCAGCGGACCCACCACTGCGATGTTCTTCACCCCCGGCTTCAGCGGAAGCGTCCCGTCATTCTTGAGCAGCACCATGGATTCTTCCGCGATTTTGCGCGCCAGAGCCCGATGCTCCGGGCTGTTCAGCTCCTTCTCGTCGATCTTGTCGTACGGCACCATGTCCGGCGGATCGAACATGCCCAGCTTGATGCGCGCCGTGAACAGTCGCACGAGAGCCTGATCGATGGCGCTTTCGCTCAGGTAGCCCTGCTGCACGGCCTCGATGTAGGGCTTGTAGTCGTGGTCGTCCTTCACCTTCGCGATGAAGTCGACGCACTCGTTGTCCATCCCGCGCTCGAGTGCGATGGCGGACGCCTGCGGCTGGGTCGGGCGGTAGCGATGGCCGGCAAAGATGTTGACGACGGCTCCGCAATCGGAGACCACGTAGCCCTTGAAGCCCCATTTCTGTCGGAGCTGATCGACCAGGGTGAACTCATTGGCACAGGCGGGCTCGCCGTTGATGGCATTGTAGGCGCACATCACGGAACCCGCATGGCCCTCGGTGACCGCGGCGCGGAAGGCCGGCAGGTAGGTGTCCATCTCGTCGTGCTTGCTGACATCCACATCCGCGAAGTGGCGGGTGGGCTCGGGCCCGCTGTGCACGACGAAGTGCTTGGGCGTCGAGATGACGCGGTAGTAGTGCGGATCGTCGCCCTGCATCCCGGTGACAAACGCCACCGCCATGCGACCCGTCAGAAATGGATCTTCGCCGTAGGTTTCCTGGCCGCGGCCCCAGCGCGGGTCTCGGAAAATGTTGATGTTCGGAGCCCAGAAATCGAGACCCTCGAAGATGTTGCTGTGGCCGGCGCGCTCGTCCTGCATGTGCTTGATGCGACCCTCGACGCCGATGTCAGTAGCCATCTCGTGAATGATCGGCGTGTCGAAGGTGGCGGCGAGTCCGATGGGCTCGGGAAACTCGGTGGTCCCGTCGACAGCGACGCCGTGCAGCGCTTCGCTCCACCAGTCGTACGCTGGCACGCCGAGGCGCGGGATGGCGCGAGCCTGATTGACGAGCTGCGAGGCTTTCTCCTCCAGCGTCATGCGGTGCACGAGGTCCTCTGCCCGCTGCTTCGCGCCAAGTTTGGGATTCATGTAAGGCAGCTTTGCGGTGTCCTGCGCTGATGCGAGCCCGGCCAACCCGGCCGCGCAGGCCACAGCGAGAGCCCATTTCGCTATTCCCCGTCTGATCATTGGCCCGGTGAACAGTCCGGTCGTTGGTCCGATCACCTGTCCGATCATTCGTCCAATCGTCACGTTCTCCCCCGCCGCGCGGATGGCCTCCCGCAGTACATTCAGGGCCGCAAATGTTTCCACGCGTTCGGCGTACGTATATATGACCAAACTCGTAGCGTCAAGTTCGACCGGAACGTTCGTTCCTTGGAATCGTTCTGCCCCTAAAGGAATCACTCTGGATGAACTCCGAACTCGCAAGATGAGCAACGAAGAATCGCATAACAAACGAGGCCAGCAAAATGAAGTAGCGGGTGAGCCTGTAAGCCGGATTCTGTCGTCGCGCATCCGTTACGGCGCCGATTTTCATCAGCGCCGCTTCAGTCGCGCAGCGTAGCGATCATTCCTCTAGGTCCCGGATCGCTCCGGGACTCCAGCAGCCTACCCGAGGGTCGCCGCGCCGCATTTCTGCGGCGCTTGCGGGCCGGGCCAGCCCTCCCCTCCTATTTGGCCTTGCTCCACGCGGGGTTTTCCGTGCCTCGCGTGTTGCCACGCGAGCGGTGGGCTCTTACCCCACCGTTTCACCCTTACCGGATGCGCTCGACCGGAAGAGGCGAGCCCTCGGTGTTACCTTGGGCCTGCCGCGGAGGTTTCGCTCACCGGCGGTTTATTTTCTGTGGCACTTTCCGTAGCCGCGAATCGCGCCGAAGCGCGTCTCGCAACCCCCTGGCGTTATCAGGCGCGTTGCCCTGCTGTGGCCGACTCTCGCGAGTTCGCCACAACCGGAGTCCGGACTTTCCTCCCGCCGACCCTTCCTCCCCGATACATCGGGGATTCAGGGCAAGCCGGCGATCGCCCGACTCACCCGCTCAGGCAATTATACGCTAAGCGGCGCAGGCCGAGCATACCGGACTCCCTGCAACGGCGCGTGGCCGACGCAGTTTCGGCGCCGCCCAAACAGGTCCTGCGGGCTCGCGCGGACCCAAAATCCGTTGCTTGCAGGGGGTGCTCAGGAGTAGCATCTCGTCACACAGACAGGCGACTCCCCAACGAGCACTCGCGGCCCCGCACCTTCCCGAGCTTGCGCGAGGCGCGAATCGGGGTAGCTGGACTTGTCTCCCGTCATGGTTGAAGCCAAGATGCAACGCGCTGCGGACGCCTCTCAACAATCCGACTTGACTGGCCGCACCATCGGAAGGTTCCTGATCGGCGGGCGGCTCGGCGGCGGCGGAATGGGAGAGGTCTATCTCGCCGACGATACAGGACTGAAACGCCTGGTCGCGATCAAACGGATGACGGCTGCCATGCGCGCCGATGCGCGGTCGCGCCAGCGCCTCTGGAAGGAAGCCGAACGCGCATCGCGATTGAACGATCCCCACATCGCCGCCGTTTACGACGTAATCGAGCACCGCGGCGAAGTCTTTCTCGTCATGGAGTAT
>DATGHM010000045.1:0-56270 GCA_035307985.1 Candidatus Acidiferrales bacterium | reverse complement strand
GAACTCGATCTCGATTTTTTCCCCCGGTTGAACGAGATGGTTGATCCCTTCCAAAGAAGCGCCCGAGCCGCTGATGTCGCGGGTTTGCGCGTTGGCAGAAAAGCGGCGGCGCTGCAAGTCAGAACCTCGGACGACCACAGGGAAAGAAATGGCGATTCGCGGTTCGCTGCGGCGCCCAACGCACACCTCGCATTTGCGCCTAGGCTTGCAAACCGCCTGAGTCAAAGAGGGAGAAGTCGAGGTTAGGGCCTGTTTATGGGCCGGTCAAGGAACGTAGACGGCCGCGAACCGAAAGAGTAATCGAGATTGGACATCGGTCTTGAAGGCTGCAGGATCGCGAGAGAATGAACCGGAAGAGAGATCCTTCGCTTCGCTCAGAATGACGCGGGAGCGCCTGATGGCTATTCGGTTTCCTGGAGCGTTGTGAGGTGGGCCTCAAGGGCGGCGCAATACTGGCGCTGCGCCTCGAGATCGGCCTGCAATTTCTTCACGAGCAATTCGAGACGCCAAATTTCGTTGCGAAGCTTCTGTAAGTCGGCTCCGCCAGCGGCCCCGTGCGCCGGCACGACGCGCGGCGGCGCCGCGCGCACGACCGGATGCGAACCGACGGCTACAGGCGCTTCATGGTGCCGCATTCTCGCAACAGGGTTCGGCGAAGAAGCCGGCCGCGGGGCGAACAAGCCGCGCAGAGGATTGGAGTTCTCGCGTTCGGTGGATCGCGCTTCGGCGTCCAAACTATCGCCATCAATCACGACGGACGCTTGCGGGTTCAGCAGTTTCTTGACGCGACTGATCAGCTCCTGCGGCTGGAAGGGCTTGCGAATCAACTCATCTGCTTTTACGGCAGTGGCGCGCTCGGCAACGGATCGGTTCACGATGCCGGACATGAGAATGACCGGAGTTTTCGCGAACTGTTCCTGTTGCTTGATGAATTCGCAGACCTGGTAACCGTCCTTGTCGGGCATGATCACGTCCGCAATGACGGCGTCCGGGGCGGTTTGGGCGAACTGGGCAAGCGCGGAGGCAGCATCGGGACACGTGACCACGTGAATGTTTTCCTTGCGGAACGCGATCTTCACGACCTCGCGCATGGTGGCGCTGTCGTCGATGAAATAGACGGTTGGAGTCCGGCCGGGAGCCGGACCTGCAATGGGTGCGTCGCTCATGGACATTCCTTTTCGGTATTGTCGCGTTCGGTTTCGTCGAACTCGCGCATGGCGTCGAGCAACAGGTCGGTGGCGGAGCGCAGAACCGTGCGCTGCGTCGCCGTTGCGCCATAGATGAATTTGTAGACGCCGCTCCCCGCGGAGTGGCAGGCTCGTACGATCTGGGTGACTGCTTCGTCGCCGAACAGCGCGGCGCATTCCGCATGAACGATCTCGCCCGCCTCGAAAAAGATGATTCCATCGGAATCCGCTGCGTTGACGTGGAGCGCTCCGGTCTGGCGCGACTGGCCGAGCATTTGAATTACACCGGGCAAATCAAGATGCGAGAGATTGCCGCTGAGCGCCGTCTCCGAAGTTGGCAACATTTGCGTGGGCTGGAAGCCGTCCTGGCGGCTCAGCAGAAAACTGCGGATGTGCTCTGCTGTTTCGACGGGAGGCCGACGGCGATCGATAAGATCGTCGCAGCCCGCGCGATAGGCTTCGAGCAGGGCCTGATCTCCGCCGCTGCCGATAGCGATCAGCGGAATATTTGCAGTTTTCGGATCGCCGCGGAGAATGGGCGCCATTTCGAGCGCTCCCATCTCGCGGAGATTCGTGGCGCAAAGCACAGCGGCGGGAGCGTTCCATTCGAGCATGGTGAGCGCGTAGGCGGCTTGGCTGGCGGGCACGACGTCGAAGCCGAGCTGCTTGAGCGCTTCGCCAAGACGTTTAGAGAAGTAGACGTTACTGTCGATCAGCACGATGCGCGGGGCGCCGGCGGGAACGTTCACGACGGCACCCCCGCAGGAGAGGCGGCGTCCACGGCGTCCTGCGGATGCATGACGAGAGCTTCGAAATCGAGAACGTCGACGAGTTCGTCGCCCACAGAAAGGCGGCCAGCGACGTAGACTGGCTGGTCCGGATGGCGAGCCTGAACTTCGCCGGTGACAAGTTCGCACTCGCCATCGACGGGAATCGCGCTCAACTCGCTGGCCTTGCCGAATTCACGCCGGGCGATCAGGTAAAAGCGATGAACGGAGGACCGCCTGCCGATGACGATCGAGCTCGCGTCGTAGACGGGCACGATGCGCGAGCGACGGATGATGACGCCCGAAACCAGGGGCGAAGTTTGCGGAAACGTGTGCATGGGAAGGGGAGGAGCAAGCTCCGCGACCCTGCTTGCAGGCAGTGCGAAACGTCTGCCGCCGAATTGAAGCAGCACGAACGAGTCCGGAGAATGGGTCGGGGGAATCACGCCGGCGTGACTCCTTCGGCATGCGCCGCAGCGAGATTTCGAGGTGCCAGGCGGTCGAGCAGTTCAAATTGTTCGCGCGTGAGGAATCCGCCGGGCTGCACGATGGGAATCACGCGGTCCTCGATATAGGCCAAGCCGCGATACCAATTGCGCTCCTCCCCGGAAAAGGCGAGGGGCAAAGCGTACGCAGCAGGGATTTCGGCGATGCGCTCGACGGAATCGACGAGGAATGCGACGCGAAACTGGCGCAGGAGAAGCGCAAGAGCCGGGCGGCTGGCCGGCAAATGGAAATGCGCGCAGCCGTTGACGACGTAGCACACGCGGCGCCCGCGTTCGATCACGTGCCGCACCTTGGGCACTTCGGCGGTTTCGAACTCGATGGCGGCCCCGGCGAGGCTGTCCGTGCTACGGATTTCCTTCACTGCATCCGCGGCAATGGCGAAGGTCTGGTGCGAGACGAGAAAAAGAATGACCTGCTCGGAGCGCCGTAGCCTCGGCGTTCTGGCGGCGTCGCGCGTGGGAAGATTCATCGCGCCCCCACGAGGACGAGCCGGCTCAGTTTCGTGACGCGCTTCTCGATGGCCGGCGCAATTTCCTCGAGTGGAAGGACTTGATCGACTGCACCGGTCTTGATCGCTTCGGACGGCATGCCGAAAATCATGGACGTCGCTTCGTCCTGTGCGACCACGTAGCCACCGGCGGCTTTCATTGCTTTCGCGCCCTTTGCCGCGTCTGAGCCCATGCCCGTGAGGACCACGCCCATAGCGAGGGCGCGCCCGTAGCAGGCGACAGTCTCGAACGCGACATCGGCGCAGGGACGATAGCCGCCGATGCGGGGACCGGGATCAAGCGATATGTTCCCGGTGGACGAAAGACGCAGGTGATGGGAACCGGGACAGAGATAAATAGTTCCGGGCTGCGGAGTTTCGTTGTGCTCCGCCTCTTTCACGGGCAAACAAGAAACTTCGGCGAGCTGCGAGACGAACTGCTTGGTGAACGCAGCGGGCATGTGGAGCACGAGAAAAATGGAGGCTGCCATCTCCTTGGATAAACCTGAGACGACGCGCGTCACGGCCGCAGGTCCGCCTGTAGAGGCGGCAATCACAACC
Organism: Candidatus Acidiferrales bacterium; assembly: GCA_035307985.1. Taxonomy (GTDB): domain Bacteria; phylum Acidobacteriota; class Terriglobia; order Acidiferrales; family UBA7541; genus Palsa-295. The sequence goes on along the minus strand of DATGHM010000045.1, from coordinate 52,761 downwards.
ATGGGAGGCTTGCTGCCGCCCTGGGGCGACGCCGCCACGGCGCCGCGCGGTGTCGGCGTAGCGGGAACGCGGGCTGCGGGAGCCTTGGAAAGTGTGGCCGTGCGAACGACGCGGACCTTGGCGGCGAGTTTCAGCTTGCGCGTGAGGTCATCGCGAACGCTCTTCATATCCAGATCAATGCCGGTAGACGGCTTGGGGACGAAATCGATGGCGCCGAGTTCGAGAGCGCGCAGCGTGCTGGCCGCCCCCTCGCGAGATTCCGAACTGACGATGACGATCGGGCGCGGATGGCGCGACATGATCATCTCGGTGGCTTGCAGGCCATCGACGCGAGGCATGTTGATGTCCATGGTGATGACGTCGGGCTGAAGGGAATCGGCCATGGTGACCGCATCGGAGCCGTCGCGAGCCTGGCCCACGACTTCGAGCTGCGGATCGGACGTGATGATTTCCTGCAGGACGCGGCACATGAACGCGGAATCGTCCACCACGAGCACTCGAAGCTTTTTGTCGGGGCCTTTGCTCATATCAATCCTGCCGGGCGAAAACGCGCGGCGCCGGACGGCCCTGCGATGCATCCGCGCCAATCAGACTTTCAACCGTCGCAATCAGCTGGTCTTCCTGCACGGGCTTGGTCAGGAAGGAAGACGCGCCTTCCTTCATCGCGCGGTCGCGATGCTTGGCTCCGGCGCGAGAGGTGACGACGAGAACGGGGATGCGGCGCGTGACGGGATCCTGGCGCAAATGGGCCATCAACTCGTAGCCATTCATGCGCGGCATTTCGAGGTCGGTGATCAAGAGATGGCATCCGACCTGGGCGATGATTTCGGAGGCTTCGAGGCCGTCGGAGGCGACTTTCACGCGATAGCCGGCCTTTTCCAGCATGCGGGCAACGAATTTGCGAACGCTGATGGAATCGTCTGCGACGACGATCACGCGATCGTTCTCGACAGCGTCGACGGCTTCGGAGGGAATCGTTCCCGAAGCGACCGCCTCCGAGCCGGGCGCGAACACGCGGGCCGCAGGAGAGGAAGAAGGCAGGGCCTGGCGTTCGACCGTGTCGGCGGAGACAAGGCGATTCAGATCGATGAGGAGGATGAGACTGCCGTCGGACGCGATGGTGGTTCCAGGGAATAGCTTCACGCGCCGCAGGTAATAGCCGAGATTCTTGATGACGATTTCGTCTTTACCGAGAACTTCTTCGACGACGACGCCCACCTGCTTCCCAGCGACTTTGACGATGACCATGTGGAAGTAACCGTTCTGGGGCTCGAGCGGCGGCAGCGCGAGCTGGAGGTCAAGGCGAACAACTTCCGTGACGACGTCGCGAACGCGCGTAAGAAGCTTGCCGCCTACGTCTTCGATTTCTTCGGGGCGCAGGCGGCGAATTTCCTCGACAACGGCGAGCGGCAGCGCGAATGTCGATTTCCCGCAGCGAACGAAAAGCGCCTGAGAAATGATGAGCGTCAGGGGAACTTTAACGGTGAAACAGGCGCCCGAGCCTTTTTCGGACTGGACTTCGACTTCGCCGTTCAGCGCGTGGACGTTGGAGCGAACGACGTCGAGGCCGACGCCGCGGCCCGCGAGTTCGGACGTGGACGAGGCGGTGGAAAAGCCGGGCCGGAAGAGAAATTCGCGCAATTCCCGGTCGCTGAGCTCGGCAGCCGCGACGGGAGACAGGAAGCCGGAATCAATGACGCCCTGGCGGACACGCTCGTACTCGATGCCACGGCCATCGTCCTTCACCTCGATGAAGATGTGGTTGCCGCGATGATAGGCGCGAACGGTGAGATGGCCTTTCTCGGGCTTGCCGGCTTCGCGGCGCCCTTCGGGGGATTCGATGCCGTGCGCGACAGCGTTGCGAACGAGATGAATCAGCGGATCGGAGATATGCTGGATGATGTTGTTGTCGAGCTCGGTATCAGCGCCTTCCAGAGACAGTTCGACGGGCTTGCCAACAGACTTCGAGGCGTCGCGGACGGTGCGGGAGAGGCGGGTATAGAGATTGCCAATGGGCACCATGCGCGCGGCCGTGATTTCATCCTGCAGGTTATGAGCGAGCTTGGTGAATTCGTCGATGTCCGTGTCCACGCGGCCCATGAAGGATTCGAGCTGCGTGAGGACTTCGGTGACATCCGCCGAGATTTCCGTGAGCGAGCGCGAAAGGACGTTGAAATCGTCGTAGCGATCCATCTCGAGTTCGCTGAAGTCGAAGAGCCGATTCGCGGCGGCGTCCGGCGGAGCAGAGAAGTGGCTGCGGAACGTATCCATCTGCGGAGAGCGGTTCGCCGGGAAGAGAGTGCTCGGAAGACGACTGAACTCGTGCTTCTCCTGGAATTCGGAAATTTTTGAGCCGAGGCGTCCCTTGGAAAAATTCAGGACTTCGACGAGCTTGGCGAGCTCGGCGAGACGGCCGACCATGCGCGTGCGGTTGATGACGAGTTCGCCGACGGCGTTCATCATGCGGTCGAGGCGGTCGAGAGAAATGCGAATGGAGCGCGCCTGAGGCAAAGCCTGGATGGCGTGCTGCGGGGTTGCGTCAGTAGAGGAGGCGGCCGTATCCGCAGCGGCCGGTTCTGTCGCTCCGGCGGTTTCCTCGGACGGATGTTCCGATTCGGCGATCTCGGGAGTCAACTCGGCGATGCGCGCGAGGAGCGGATCGACGGCGGCAGCCATTTCGGCGTCGCTGGTCCACTGGCGGTGGAGAAACTTCTTGAGAACGTCCAGAGATTCGAAGCAGACGTCGACAATTTCCGAACTGGGCTGAAGCGCGCCCTCGCGAAGGCATCCGATCAAGTCTTCGACGCGATGAGCGATCGCCGAAGTGCGGTGAAGGCCAACCTGCGCCGCCGAGCCTTTCACCGTATGGATCGAGCGGAAGAGGCGATGAATGTCCTCAGGGCTTGCGTTCGCTTCGAGGTTGAGCAGGCACTCGGTGATGGTGAGGAAATGCTCTTCGGCTTCCGGGATGAAGAATTCGAGGACTTCGTCGGGAACATCGGCATCGGCCGGCAAAGCAGCGACCAGCGAGGGACCGGAAAAAACGCCGGGAACGGCTTCGGCCTGGGCGATGGCGCCGGAATCCTCTTCGGCGGGCGTTTCGACGGGCGCCGCTGGAAACGCGAAGGCGTAGCGCTGCTTGAAAGCGGCGATGTCGTCGCTCGTCTCGAATCTTGTGGCGCTGATCTGCAGGAGGTCGAATTCGAGAACCGAAATGGCGTCGGAGAGGAATTCGGTGAGCGGGCCGTGCATGTCGGGAGTCAGCTCGGCGTTCATCGCGTAGTGGAAGACGTGCGCCATCTTCGCGGCGATTTCGGAAAATTGAGAGAAGCCGTAGCTGGCGGAAGTGCCGGCGAGCGTGTGCGCAGCGATGTAAAGCTTCTCGAGGTCCTCATGCTTCGTTTGAGGCTCGGTGAGAAGGCCGGAGTACTCGCGGAGATACTGAAGATTCTCCGAGGCCTCCTGGAGGAAGAGCTCGACCGATTCCTGATTGGGGGCGGTCACGCGCGTCCCTCCGCGAGGGCGGGCAAGTGCTGCGTTTCGGGCGCGCCTGGCTTGCGATAGAGGCGGCAATCGCCAAAAACGGCGGACTCAAATTTCAGCGGCACGTGCGAGAGCGTCTCGGCGTGCCCGAGGACGAAGTAGCCGCCGGGTTCGAGGGCGTCGTAGAAGCGGCGGAGGATCGCGAGGCGGCGCTCGACGGAAAAATACATGAGCACGTTCATGCAAAAGATGCAGTCGAATTTGCCGACGTAGACCGATTCGGCCAGGTTCATCTGGGCGAAGGAAACCATTCGGCGGATGCGCGGACGGACATGGAAGCCGTGCTTGGTCGACGTGAAGTAGGTTTCGACCTGGCGCAGCGAAACATCCTGCAGGCTGCGGCGCGAATAGGCGCCGCGTTCGGCGTGGCGCAGCGCGCGGCGGCTGATGTCCGTGGCGAGGACCTCGATTTCCCAGGCCTCGGCGAACTTGAGCGAATCGCACAACGTGACGGCGATCGAATAGGGCTCTTCGCCGGTGGCGCAGCCCGCGCTCCAGACGCGGAGAGTGCGCGGATTCCGCCAGAATTTTTTCTCCTGAAGCTGCGGCACGATTTTCTTCTCGAGCGCCTCGTAGACGCCTGGATAGCGGAAGAAGGACGTTTCCTGCGTGAGCAGGCGCTCGAGCAGCGATTCATACTCGATGCTGGAGCCGCGCACGTGGCGAAGGAGCTCCGCTCCACCGGCGAGGGATTTCTCCTCGAGAAACTCGCGCAAGCGGGCGGAGAAGAAGCGTTCACGCGAGGAATCGAACAAAATCGCGGAGCGCTGCTCGATGAGCGCGCGAATTTCGTTCAAGTCGGCTTCCGTGATCGCCCCGTCCGCAACCGAATGTTGCTTCATGGCTTGCATGGTTCAGCCTGCGGTTTTTTTTCGCCGCGATGCATTCCGGCCTAACGAGCCGCGCCGACCGGAACCGCGGGCCGGGTTTCCTCCGCGGGTTCGCCGTTTCGTCCCGGACGCGAGCGGAACTGGCCCAGTGCTTCGTTGAGCTGTTCGGAGAGCTTCACCATGTCGCCGACGGTTGAGGCAGTCTGGCGAGCGCCCTGCGTGGTCTGTCGTGTGATGCCGGAGATGATCTGCATTGCGTTGGCCACGCCCTCCGTGCCGCGCACCTGCTGTTTGGAAGCGAGCGAAATCTCCTGAACGAGTTCCGCAGATTGGCGGACGACGCTCGAAATCGCTTCGAGGGCTTTTCCGGCTTGATCGGCGAGACTGGCGCCGACTTCCACTTCGCGGGTGCCTTCTTCCATAACGACCACGGCCTCGTTCGTTTCGGCCTGAATGGCTTTGATCAACGCGGCGATGTCCTTGGTGGCGCTCCGGGAGTGTTCGGCGAGCTTGCGGACCTCGTCGGCGACGACGGCGAAACCGCGGCCCGCTTCGCCGGCGCGAGCGGCCTCGATGGCGGCGTTGAGCGCGAGCAGGTTGGTTTGCTCGGTGATGTCGTTAATCACGTTGATGATTTCCGAAATTTCGAGAGAGCGGTCGCCGAGCGATTTGATTTTCTTCGCGCTGGCCTGCACAGATGCGCGAATGCGCTGCATGCCCTCGAGCGTGTCGCGGACGGCGCGGTTGCCCTGTTCGGCGGCGTCCAGCGCGCGGCGGGCGGCTTCGGCGCTGGCTTCAGCGTTGTTAGAGACTTGTTTCATCGAAACCGTTAGCTCTTCGACGGCTGACGAAGTGTTCGTGATTTCCTGGTCCTGCTGCGTGGCTCCGGCAGACATCTCGTCGGCGGCGCCGAGAATTTGATTGGCGCTGGTGCTGACGTCAACGGCGGCCTTGCGGACGCGCTCGAGAACCTTGGTAAAGTTGTCGAGCATGAAGTTGACGGAATCGACGACGTTGCCGAGCGCGTCGTTGGTGACCTTACCGCGGATGGAGAGGTCGCCACGCGCCACCTGGCTGATCGTGTTGAGCAGGTCCGTGATGCTGCGCTGCAAGGAGTCCTGCGCCTGCTGGTTCGTGACCGCATGGGCGACCTTGGCGGCGCTGCGATTCAGGTTTTCGGCGATGAGCGCGAATTCATCGTTGGTTTGGATTTCGACGCGGGCGCGGGCGTCGCCGCTGACCAGGCGATCAGAAAACTTGGCGAGCTCGCCGAGCGGCTTCAGCACACGCTTGCTCAGCACCATGATGACGAACAGCATGGTCACCACAGCCAGAATCACGGCGCCGGCCCAGATGGCGTTCGGGCCTCCCGGCAGCGAACCCGCTCCGGCGGGATGCTGGCCGGCGTAATAGCCGAGCGCCAGAACGCCGAAGAGTGCGGCCGCGGTCCAGAACACCAGCAGCCAGATGGTGGAACTCAAACTAGATTTCATGACTTCCTCCAAAAACGTTTCGCGCTCGCGCGCTTCGCAAATCAAGACGGGGGCGTTCCGAGCGCCCGGGCCTAAATCACCGGTGCCGGAAAAACGTCTACCAAACGCCGGAGATCAACAATCAGGGCCAGACGATCCTCATGGCGCAACATGCCTCGACAGTGCGGCACTTCCTCCGGCGCCTGGTCGAGCAAGGCGTCGTCGCTCACGGAAAATGTGCCGATCACTTCGTCCGCCGCGATCCCGAGACGGAAGTCCTGGCGAGCATCGCCTTCGAGGGCGGCGACAACGACGTGTTTGGGCAGGAGCCCCGGGCGCCTGCCTTCGGTGAAAGCGATATCGATCAGCGGCACGATCGTCCCGCGAAGATTGAACACACCCATCAAGCAAGCGGGCGCCAGGGGGATGCGAGTGACGATCGGCCAGTCGACGACTTCCTCGACTTCGAGAACGGGCAGACAGAAACGCTCACGGCCCGCCCGGAACACGCAGTACAGGCGTTCGGGACGTTCGTGTGCGAATTCTTCACCCTCGATCAGGTCGCTACCGACCAGATCGACAGACAGCACCGGGTTATACTGCGCGTCGGCCATTTAAACGAACCTTTTCACCGCCTGTATGAGCTCGTCGGGAGTGAAGGGCTTTGCGACATAAGCGCTTGCACCCTGTTGCTCGCCCCAATAGCGGTCGCTCGGAGCGGTCTTGGACGTCACGAGGATCACCGGAATCTTGGAGTAGGGATCGTGGGTCTTCAAATCGCGGCAGACCTGGAAGCCGTTTCTACGCGGCATAACAACGTCGAGCAGGATGACATTTGGGCGTTCCTCGTCGATCGTTTCCTCGACTTTGGTGGGATCGCAGATGCCCACGGAATGAAAGCCGTTCTGCTGCAGCATGGAGAGCATCAGTTTCACTTCAGCCTGCGAATCATCCACGACGAGAACCTTGGTCACCGTACTCCTCCCGACAGGAATCCCCACTCAATCGATTGCAACTGCGCAGCCAAGAATGGATGCTCGCGCCAACTGCCGCCTCCAAAAGATAAGTCATTGCACCAGCATAGGTTACAGGCGACGAGCCAGGGTTCGTGCGCTGGCAATCAACGCCTCGCTGGGTTCTTCCGTCTCAGGGTGAGATTCTTTCTCACTCAGTCTTATTTCGCTCACCAGAGAGGAGAATCGCTGCATGACCTCGCTGAGACGCAAGGCCATCGCGTGGATCGTCTGGACCTGCTCGCGCGAATCACCGACCAACTGCGTTCGATCGAGCAGAAGCAGATCCGCGTTCCCTAGGACGGAAGTCAACGCGTTGTTCACGCTGGACCGCACGTCGAGCATGTAACGGCCGAGGGTGGCGTAGTTCTGGCTCTCGATTGCCAACCGCTCGGCGCGCTGGGCCCTTCGAACGGCCTCGACGTGCCGGAGGGCTTCTCCTGAGATGGCAAGCAGACTGGTCATCCATCCGTCAGGAGCGCCCGGGCCGCCGAAGCCACCTTGGCCATTCTGACTGCTCTGGCGTGGAAGGAAGACGACATGCGGGTGCTTGGGCGCCAGCAAGGCGCACGCCTTTTCGTCGTCGACGATCGAGATCGTGACCGTGCTCTGGCTCAGATCGAGCTCTGAAAGGATGGCGGACAACCGGCCGTTCTGAACCGGTCCCAGGATTACGACTCCGTGGCCTGCACCGGACGATGGGCGCCCTACATCGCTCGTGGCGAGAGTTATTTCCGGTGCATGCCGCCGGTTCTGCCAATTGGACGCGACGGCGCGAGCGAACTCCGGATCGTCGGAGATGATCAATATGCTGGAGCGATTCAAGAGATCCCCTTACCGGCGCCGAGGCTTAGGAGTGAAGCTTTTCGGCTTCATCGATGAAAGACAAAAGCCGTTTCGTGCTGATTCCCAGATTCACGGCCGCTTCGGTGTTCTTGGACCGCTTGGCCTGCTCGACGCGCCCCTGAAAATAGGAAACTTCGTTTCGGGCCAGAGCCAAGGCGGACGCGAGCGAGCGTTCGTCTCCGGAGCGCTTTCGTTTGTCCGTGGCGACTGCAAGCAGAGCGCGCGCTACGACGGCCCGACGCAAGTCCTCCGCTTCCTGCCCGCCTTCGGTGACGAACGCAGCGACTTCCCACGACGAAAGCAGGACCTTCGTGTCCTGGAGCGTGACTGTGGACATTGACCGGCCGCGCGACGGCGGAGCGGCGATCAACTGTTCCCAAATGTACTCGAGGCACTTCTCGGCTTCCGCCGCCGCGGTTGGAGCCGCAGGAATTTCCGCAGCGCGCGCGGCCGGCTGCGCGACGCTCGAGGACGCCACGGCGACAGCAGGTGCCTCGGGCAGTTCCACGGCTTCGCGTGGGCGCGACGGCTCAACCGGCAGTACTGCCGAGGAAGCGGAAGGAACCATGAAGGACAACGACTCGAGGCCTGAATCCGGAGCAGCGCCGCCTTCGGTCGCAGAGCCTGCGCCAGACTGCCGGGGGAGAGACGGAGACGATCTCGCGTGCCTGCGACTCAACGCTTCCTCGAGATCAGCGCGGAGCGCAAGGAGCTGTTCGAATGCTCGCGTGACGGAACTCTCCGTGTAGTCCTTCTGAAACGGCTGGCGCCAGTTTTCGCAGAAGAAGCGAAGCTGGGCGGTAGTTTCCGCGGCGGAGAACCCGGCACGGCGGCAATCGACCGTCTTCACGCCCTTCGCCTCGAGCGCATCGACGGCTTGGCGAACGGCATTCAAATCGGCGTGGAGGAGGCGAATAAAGGCGCGGCGCACAAGAAAGTTGAAGCGGCAGAAGGCGACCAGGGCCGCGGGATCATAAAACATGCATCCGGCGGATTCCTTCAGCAAGCGTCCCTGCTCGACAAGGCCGAGTTCCAAAAGATCGCGCAGGCTGTGGCAGTGCGAGAGTTTCTCGAGAATCTGTTCGAGAGGTTGGCACCAATCCAGTGGAGTCGCGTCGGCTTCGATCAGAACGGGCTGCAAAACCTTGGCGACGTGTTCGAGTTTGATTTCGTTGCGATATAGTTCTTCGGGGGCGCACAGAGCGAAGTATTGGACGAGCAGCAGGTCGATCTTGTCGCGGTCTGCGTTGGTCTTATCCGGCTTCTTTAGCTGGCGCTGGACGAAGGCGCGCAACGTTTCTTCACTGGCGTTCAGCATTTCCGCTGGCAACTGACGGATCTGATAAGCGCGAATATTCTCGTCGATGGAATCGAGCCACGCCAAATCAAAGTCGAAGACTTCTCGCGCCGGCTTGTCCGGCGGCAGTTCGCCAGGAGCATGAGGAAGAGGCGCGAGGTGGAACTGGACCGCGAGCGCGGCATAAAGAGGGTACGCGAGCTGGGCTTCGGTCCACTGAGCGGCCAAATCGACGCCAGGATTTGCAGCCGTGTGTCCGGCGGCGGAGAGATCAAGCGTTGTATAAGGAGTTTTTCGGGTCATGGCTTGATGATCCAGTTCTCCACGTCGTGGAGGAATCGGGCCGCGACGGCTTTTCGTCCTTCGTGATAGCGAACGGCAACTACGGTGGCGCAAGCATCCAGCGAACCGTTGGAATTCATCACCCGGACGCGATCCTCGAACTCAAGAGGCAGATTGGAGGCAAACAGGACCTCTCGAGCTGTGCCGAATTCAATGACGGTTCTTTCCTGCAGGCGTTTGCGTCCCGCGCCCATTTTCAGGACGCGCACGGGAAGGCGCACGGCTGAAGCTGTGGGGAAGAGCCTGACGAGTTCCTGAACACAGGTCTCCTCTCCGTTGAGGCAAGGAGTCTCGGCCTGCTGTGACACAAAGTCCTCCGTGAAAGAAACCGAAGAATTCGGTCCAGATAGAAATGCACGACCGCGGCCAAAGAGGTGCGAGACGCAGGGTACCGTAAGTCAAATCAGTGGTTGCGTTTAGCCGAAGCGTAGTTCAAGGGGAAGGGCCAATCGTCTCACGCTGATACAGGTGCGTCTCATGACGAAGAGGTTTGACATCGGCGCGCGCGTCTGGCCGCTGGTTCAAGGAGATGTCGGGATTTCCACGAGCTGTTTCGAAGCGGAGGGCCGCAGAGGAATGTTGTACTGTTTCAACTTACGATAGAGGGTGGCGCGGCTGATGCCGAGCATTCTCCCGGCCAAGGCCTTGTCTCCTCCGGCGCGCTCGAAGACGCGGAGGATGGTCATGCGCTCGAGGTCGGCGAGAGCCGTAGTGGAAAGCGCGGATGCATCTTGCTCGGCCGATTCGGCCGCCTGGGCCGCGCGGACTTCGGGGGTGAGATCGCCGATGTCGATGGTTTTGTGATCGCCGAGAGCGACGGCTCGCGCGATGCAGTTCTCCAGTTCACGCACATTCCCGGGCCAGTCATATTGCAGCAGGCCCTTCATCGCGGCGGCGGTGACTTGAATGCTTTCGCCGGAAGCATAGCGGTCGAGAAAACAGTGCACGAGCTGGGGGATGTCCGAGGGGCGTTCACGAAGAGCGGGCAGATGAACCGTGACCACGTTGAGCCGGAAATAGAGATCCTTGCGGAAGCTTCCGGCACGGTACGCAGCTTCCAAGTCGCGATTCGTGGCGGCAATCACGCGGATACTTACCGGCAGCTTTTCATTGCTGCCAACGGGCCGGACTTCTTTTTCCTGGAGAACGCGCAATAGCTTGGCCTGCATCTCCAGCGGCAATTCGCCGATCTCATCCAGAAAGATCGTTCCGCCGTGGGCAGACTGGAAGAGTCCGGTCTTCGCCTTGAGAGCGCCGGTGAATGCGCCCTTTTCGTGGCCGAAGAGCTCACTCTCCATCAGAGTCGGCACCAGGGCTCCGCAATCGACCGCGACAAAGGGCATGCGCGCAAGGGGTCCTCGGAAGTGGATGGCGCGCGCGACGAGTTCCTTGCCCGTCCCGCTTTCTCCCGTAATCAGAACCGGGGTGCGCGTTTCGCGCAGGCGCGAAACCATGCTGAGCACGTCCTGCACTTTGGCCGATGAGCCGGTGATTCCGTCGAGTTTTGCGTCGGCGGTGAGGCGCTCGCGCAGGAACTGATTTTCGGTAACAAGCTGCACCTTCTCTACCATTCGCTGCAGGAGCTGGCGGAGCCGCTCGACGCGGAAAGGCTTTTCGATGTAGTCGTACGCGCCCTGGCGCATGGCTTCGACAGCGGATTCGATGGAGCCATGCCCCGTCATGATGGCGATCTCGGTGCGGGGCAGCAGTTCCTTGATTCGTCGAAGGAGGTCGACGCCGGACAGATTCGGCAGCTTCAGGTCGGTGACGACGAGATCGGGAGCGGCGGTCTCAGCGACTTCGAGAGCAATTTCGGCTGTTTCTGCTTCCATGCAGCGCAAACCGAGGGCCTGGCCGACCATGACGCAGAGGCGGCGGATGCTTTGCTCGTCGTCGACGATCAGAAATCGGAGGTTTGTGTCCTCTTTCACGGCTTACCTATCGTTTCTTCAACGGTTTTCATCAGTTCGTTAAGGCGAAAAGGTTTTTCGATGCAGGGAGTCCGCGTTTCCGCCAGCAGAGAAATCGTTTCGTGACTTGCCGTGTCGCCGGTAACAAAGATCATCTTGGAGGCGAGTTCGGGTCGATTTTGCCTCAGCCATTGGTGAACGTCCGCTCCGTTGACGCCTCCGGGTGTGCGCAAGTCCGAGATCACACCGCAGAATTCGCCGGATACCAGCAGCGCCAGCGCCTCCGCCGAGGACGGAGACGATGCGACCTGGTAGCCGCGGCTTTTGAGGGCGGCACGAAGGAAAGCAGCGACAGACGGCTCGTCTTCGATGACAAGAACGGGACGGCGAGCTGCGGTTGCCGAGGTGGTTGGCGAGTTCATGGTTGCGATTCCATCCGCGCGACTTCGGCCGCGTTGGCCGACACGGGCAACTGGATCGTGAACGTGCAGCCGATACCGTCCGGATTGTTACGCGCCTGAATCTCTCCCTGATGCGCGCGAATGATGCCGTAACAGATGCTGAGGCCGAGGCCGGTACCTTTGCCAACGTCCTTCGTCGTGAAGAACGGGTCAAAAATGCGGTCAGGCCGTGAAATGCCCGGGCCATTGTCGCAGATCGAAATCTCGAGGTGGCCGTTCGTGTGGGCCGTTAGTACCTCGATTTTGCCGGGACGATCCGTATCGCGGACCGCATCGTAGGCATTGTTCAGGATGTTCAGAAAGACCTGTTGCAGTTGATGGGGATCGCCGAGGACGATCGGCAGATCGTCAGCATAGCTTACCTGGACGTCGACGTCGTGATTGGAGAAATCATACGCGCGGAGCTTGAGAGTCTGGCGCAAAACCGCGTTTACCTGGAGAGGCTCGCGCCGTGGAGACGTTTGCCGGGCAAAGCTGAGCAGGTTGTGAACGATCACGCGCGTGCGCTCAGCCTCCGCAAGAATGACGCGTAATTCTTCCTTGGCGTCAGCGGGAACGGCGGGATTCTCGAGGAGCAAGTCGGTGAACCCGACAATCGCGGCGAGTGGATTGTTCACTTCGTGGGCGACGCCGGAGACGAGCTGGCCCAGGGCGGCCATTTTCTCGGTCTGCATAAGCTTCGCCTGCAGGTCGGCGGCGTCCGTGACGTCGGTCATCACGGCGACGATACTGTTGATCGCGCTCGTCTCGTCAGGCATCGGGCTCAGGCTCACGTTGAACTGGCGCTGATCTCCATTCGCGCGGGGCAGCGGAATTTCCAGGTTGTCGACAGCGACCCCTTTGCGCGTACGTTCCAGCGCTTCCGCCCAGGCAGCCCGATGCGACGGTGAAATCATGCCGGCGAGGCTGTGCCCGATCAGGCTGGCCTCCGGATAGCCGGATTCGGCGCAGCGTCGGTTGGCATAGGCGATGGTTCCCTCGGCATCCAGCACGAGAATCATACTCAGCGTGTTGTTCAGGATGTTGCGGTTGAAGTCGCGCTCGCGGCGGTAGCGGCGTTCGGCTTCGAGTCGGTCCGTGATGTCCTTCAAAACGTGAATCGTTCGAGACTCGCGGCCCGCGTCGGCGCCAATCCATGCGCTGGAGACCAGGTAGGTACGCTCGGCGGCCTGATGGATGTTTTCCTGCTTGTCGGACGCTGACTCGCGGCAAAAAGAGCAGCAGCCAGGGCGAGCGGCAGCGCCGAGGATTTTCAGGTCGCCAATGGCGCGCCCAATCGCATCGGTCAGCCGCATACCCAGAAGGTCGGCGAGAGATCGGTTCAATCGCAGGACACGATTTTCAGAATCGTGAACCACGATGAGATCGGAAATCGCGTCGAAGTCGCCCACCCATTGCTTCCTCGATTGCTCGACGCGATGGAAGAGTTCGGCGTTTTCGAGGGCTACGGATGCATGGCTGGCCAGCGCTTCCAGAAGCTGCTCTTCGACGCCAGTCATCTCGCGTGAAAAGTTGCCCAGGCACAGCACGGCGAGAAGTGCGTCCTCGCTATCCCGCAGGGGCACCACACATATGTTTTCACAATCAAGAGTTCTCGCCGCCTCGAATCCCAGGCGACGATTTGCGGAATCGCAATAAATTCCAGGACGCAGGGACGAGCAACAGGCCTTCAAGGCGGCTGCCAGACCACCGCGAGCGGAAGCGCTCCACGTTCGCGCCGATCCGGTCCCCGCCGCGATGTCCCATTCCGAATTTATTCGCAAAGCAAGGACCGCAGTCCGAGCGCCCAGCATCTCCGACCCACGGTCGATCAGCCGGCGAGCAAACTCGGAGGTCGACGTTGACGGGTTCAGCTCCAGCGTGGCAGCAGAGAACTGCGCAAGCAGGCTCTCAAAAGGGCCGCCGGAGTGAGAAGGGAGCTCCCGGGTCTTTCTAAGGGGACGCATGGGATTGGCGATTTAGGGGTTCGGTTACTCCACGACGTTACGGCGAATTCTCAATTTGAGTCAAGGAATGTACCGTTCGTGTTGTTCTAAGACGCAATCACGACGAATCGCAACCTGAGACACCTGGCCGCTTCCGCGAGGTCGCGTGAGACAGAGCCGCCGCAGAAGGAATCGGCGAATCGACTTGGGAGATCGATGTAAGCCCTTGACTACAGCAGGGTTGCCAGCTTTTCTGCCCGATTGTCCCGCGCTGTAAAGAGAGGCGGGAGCTTGGCATCGACGTTGCACTTTCCGTGTGCGGCTTTTTCTACCTTGGGGAGGATGGGCTCATGAAGGAGAAACTCGGGAAGGCGAATTGGGCGCTCGCATCCATTCTGTTGTTTGGCTGCTCGGGCGCGATAGCGCCGACGGTCCTGGCGCAGGACGCCGCGAGCGTCACGCTGAAACGCAAGGTGAAGACGAGGGTGGTACCCGAGTATCCAGAGATCGCGAGACAGCTGCACCTTCAAGGCAAAGTCAGGATCGAAGCAACGATTGCGCCGGACGGGCGCGTGACCAACACAAAAGTGATTGGCGGCCATCCCGTTCTTGCCGTGGCGGCTCTGGATGCGGTGAAGAAATGGCACTTTGAGCCGGGGCCGAAAGAAACCACCGAAATCATCGAACTCAATTTCGACAGCCAGAACTAGGGCCGGCTGCTCCGTTTTGCAGGGCAGGGACTGGAGATTCGCGCATGACGATCAGCAAGAAGCTATACGTAGGATTCGGCACGCTGCTCGCACTCATGGTCGTGCTGCTCGCGATCGATATTTTCACGGTGACACGCGAGTATGCCGCGCGAGACACGGTGAAGACCACTCTGGAGGACGTCCAGGCGATCGAGGGCGTGCGTTATCAGCTGATGGAGAACCGGCTCTTCCTGGGCAGCTACCTGCTGAGCGGTGATCTGCGCGAGGAGAGCAAGACGGACGGAGGAATCAAGGACCTCGAGGGAATCCTCAAACAGAGCGAAAAAAATACGGACGATGCAGGGTTGCGGACCTCGCTTTCGCAGGTGGACGAAAACGAGCTCGATTGGGCCGATAACTTCGCCAAGCCGATGATCGCGAAGCGGCACCAGGTCGACTCAGGAGACGCCACGGTTTCGGACCTGCAAGTCTACTACCTCCAGCACGACCCCTCCTCATGGATGAACAAGTCCGCGGGTCTCCTGGACGCTGCCAGCAGTGATGTGCAGAAGGCATTCGAGAACGCCAATCACTCCGCCGACACAGCCACGAAGTTGAACACGGTCATCACTACAGTGGGCACACTCCTAGGCATCATCGGAGGTCTGATCATCGCGTTCTACACGGCGAAAAGCATTCGAGAGCCCATCAATCATCTGATCGACGTCGCGCACCGCATCGGCGACAGCGGCGATCTCGATCAGTCGATCGATATCCACCGTGGAGATGAGGTGGGGATCCTCGCGGAAAACTTCAACAAAATGATCGTACATTTGCGGGAAATGGCGGCCGTTTCCGCTTCGATTGCTGAGGGGCAGCTGACGGTAGCCATTCATCCACGGTCTCAACACGACACCATGGCAAAAGCCTTCGGGCGCATGACCGACGGCCTGAGAGCCATGGTCCGCCAGGTCCGCGACAGCGCGGCGCAGGTGGCCAGCGGCGCGGGCCAGATGGCGAGCGCATCGGATGAATCGGCCAAAGTGAGCGTGCAGGCGGCGTCCGCAATCGACGAAGTGACCAGCACGATGCACGAGATGAGCATCAACGTGCAGAACGTGGTGAAGAACACGCAGGTGCAGGCCTCGAGCGTAGCCGAGACGTCGGCGTCGATCGATCAGATGGTTACCTCAATCCAGCGTGTCGCCGACACGGCGAAGCTGCTCGTCGACATTTCGCACCGCTCGCGCGAGGAAGCCCAAACGGGAATGGCCACAATGGAGAAGGCCACCATCGGGCTCAACCGCACCAGTCAGGCCATTCAATCCTCCGCCGAGATTATCGACGTGCTCGGAAGGCGTGCGGACGACATCGGCAAAATCATCGAGGTGATCGACGACTTGGCGGAGCAGACAAACCTGCTCGCGCTCAACGCTGCCATCGAAGCAGCGCGCGCCGGAGAGCATGGGTTGGGCTTCGCTGTGGTCGCCGAGGAAGTCCGAAAACTGGCGGAGAAATCGACGCAATCGACGAAGGAGATCTCCGAGCTTATCCAAGGCATTCAGAAAGAGGCGCGCGAGGCTGTGGAGAACATGGAACACAGCACGGCCATGGTTCAGGAAGGTCTGGCGCTCAACAAAGATCTGGATGGGGCCCTGGGAAAGATCGCGAGCGTCGTATCCGAGGTTTACAAGTTCTCCCAGGAAATCGGGGCAGCGACGATGGAGCAGTCGAGCGGCTCGTCCCAGATCGCGAAAGCCACAAATCGCCTGACGGAAATCACGCAGGAGATCAATTCTTCCGTCGAGGAACAGGCCTCCGGCGCGCAGGCCGTTGTCCGTGCGATGGAAAGAATGCGCGAACTGGTTCAGCAATCGACGTCGAGTTCGACCGAGCTTGCTGCCGCTGCGGAGCAAATGTCGAAGCTATCGCGGAATTTGCTTTCGTCGATGGACCGCTTCGTCCTCGAACAGCATTTCGGGGATACGCGCAAGGGCAGCAGGACACCTGCTTTCCCCGAGGAGCGGTCTGAAACGCCGGAATACGCGGAAGCGATTCGCTCCTAAGGGCGGAGGCCCTGGCGATCATGGACAAGGACCTTCAGGTCGTCGGTTTTCGCATCGGGCGAGAAACGTTCGGGTTGCCGATCGCCGCGGTGCGAGAAATCGTACGCGTCCCGGAAATCACGTCTGTCCCGAACGTGCCTGATTACGTGGAAGGCGTTATCAACCTGCGTGGTCGCATCATTCCCGTGATCGATCTACGCAAGCGGTTCGGAGAGAAATCGGTTCAATCCGACCGGAAGAACCGGATCGTTGTAGTCGAAATCGAGAACCGCGGTGTTGGCCTTCTGGTGCATTCCGCCTCCGAGGTGCTTCGGGTTCCTCCCTCCGAAATCGAGGCGCCGCAAAACGTTTTCCAGGAGGGCGAGTCGAGCTACGTCTCCGGCGTCGCGAAATTGAAGGGGCGCCTGGTGATCCTGCTCCATTTGCCGCGCCTTCTTCAGGGCGGAGAACTTCGCAAGATGCAGGAACTTACGAAGCCCGATGCCGAGTCCCTCGTGGAGACCACGGGGCAGCGTCTCTAATCCGGAACTACAGGACGAATCGAGAAATCCATGTCAACACTGGCCACGCCTGTCCCTCTCACGGATGCCGAACTGAAGCTCCTGCAGACACTGGTCTACCAGGAGTGCGGGATGTATTTCGATGAACGGCGATCGCATTTCCTGCGGGACCGGTTGCAGCGCCGGCTCAAGGCGTGCCAGCTCGATTCGTTTTACAGCTACTACCGCCTGTTGACGAGTCACGAAGGCAAGAAGGAACTCACCGCACTGCTCGAGAATCTCACCGTCAACGAGACAAGTTTTTTTCGAATCCGCCCCCAGCTCGATCTCTTTCAGAAGGTGGTGCTCGAAGAAATTCTGAAGCGGAAACAGGAGCGGCGGGACTGGTCGCTGCGCATCTGGAGTGCCGGCTGTTCCACAGGCCAGGAGCCGTACACGCTCGGGATTCTCGTCTGCGACGCGCTTGCTTACTACTATCTCCGCAATCCGCTGCCCTTCGACATGCCAACACCCAAGCCGCTCATTCCCCCTCCCTGGAAGGTGGAGATCATCGCCTCGGACATCAACTATTCCGCGTTGTTGACGGCGCAGCAGGGTGTCTACAACGAGGCGCAAATGGAGATGGTGGACTACACCTGCCGGCTGCGCTACTTCGAAAAGGTGGGAGACAAGTACGCGGTGAAATCCTCTTTGAAGGAACTCGTTCAGTTCGACTTCCACAATCTGAAAACGGAATATCTGCCGCAGCACAACGATGCGATCTTCTGTCGGAACGTGATGATCTATTTCGACGAAGCCGAACAGAAACGGTTGATCGAGAAATTCTGGCGCTGCCTGAATCCGGAGAGTTATCTCTTTGTCGGACACGCCGAGAGCTTGTTTGGACTGACCACAAAATTCCGCATGATTCACGAAAACAACGCCACCGTGTACCAGCGCCTGGGAGGCTCCGAGAAGTGACCTTTTCCTTCGACGACCGATCTCCCGAACTCCGCGACCTCTTCTTCGAGAGCGCCGAGGAGATTCTCCAGAGTATGAACGAGGCAGGCCTCGCGCTGGAGGAGAACCCGCATGACGCACAAGTGCTGCGAAGCGTTCGGCGCGCCGTTCACACCTTAAAGGGAGACTCTGCCGCCTGCGGATTTCGCGAACTGAGCGAACTGGCGCACGAACTGGAAGACGTTTTGGTTCCCGAACTGGCCACGGAGAACGCTGCGTCCATTCCCGAAGTCGTTCTGGCTGCGGCCGACACGTTTCACGAAATGCTCGCGGCGCTTCGCAATAATCTCCAGCCGCCCGCGGGCGGCGCTCTGCGCGATCACATCCGAAGATTGCTCGAAAAGCCGGAGGGGCAGGTTGCCCGGGTCTCTTCCAGGAAAGCCGAATTTGAATGGACCGAGTATGAACGGCTGATGATTGCCGAAGCCCTCCGGCGTGGTGAAACGGCGTACAACCTTGCCTTGCGCCTGGAACCAGAGGCCTTGCCCGCCGCTGCTTTCGAGTTAGCGCGGAAAGCCCTCGAGGGTTGTGGGACCGTTCTAGCTTTGCATCCGCAGGCGGTGACCCTCACCGACCGGCTGGAGCTCGTGGAAGCTGCTCTCTCGACAAGCCGGACTGCCGATTGGCTCCAGCATCACTGCCGGATTCCCTCAGTCGTGCAGAAGGTGGAGATTGAGCGATTGTCCGCTGAGCAGCCGGCGCCGCGTGATTTACTCGAAATTCTCCTGGAATCGGAGGCCGCGGCAGTTTCCGCGGGAGTGAAGACTGGCAGTTCGGAACCCGGTAACGCGCACGCGGGAGACTCTCGCGAACCTTCGTTACCCGCAGGAATGGCTCACGCCGCTTCGGAAAACACTCTGCGCGTCGATGCGGGGCGAATCGACACCGTGATGAATCTGGTCGGCGAACTGATCATCGGGAAATCCATGCTCCAGAGGACGATCGCGGAATTCGAGGTGAGCCACTCGAAGGATCCTCTGCGCGGCAAGTTTTCCGATGCGCTGGCGTTTCAGTCGCGCGTTCTCGAGGAGTTGCAGAAATCCGTGATGAAGATTCGCATGGTTCCGGTCGAGCAGCTCTTTCGACGCTTCCCGCGCGTAGTCCGTGACGTTGCAAAGCTGCGCAACAAGGATATCGGCGTGGAGATGACCGGCCAGAACACGGATCTCGACAAAAGCATTCTCGACGCTCTTTCGGAGCCGCTCGCCCACGTGGTGCGAAACGCCGCCGATCACGGCATCGAGCCCGCTCCGGAGCGTCTGGCGGCGGGAAAACCGGCGCGCGGGATCATTCGCCTGAACGCGTATCACGAGGGCGACACTGTCGTGATCGAAGTTTCAGACGACGGTGCCGGCCTGGATCGCGGGAAGATCGTGCGGCGAGCGGTCGAGCAAAAGATCATAAGCCCGGCGGAAGTCGAGCGGCTCAGCGAATCCGAAGCGCTCCAGCTCGTGTTCGCGCCGGGCTTGAGCACTGCGGACGAAGTGACCGAGGTTTCGGGCCGCGGCGTGGGCTTGGATGTCGTCAAGACATCGCTCGGGCCGCTAAAAGGTTCGGTGGAGATTCTGACGCGGCCCGGGAAGGGAACCACGTTCCGGCTGCTTGTTCCACTGACACTAGCTAGCATTCAGGCGCTTCTGTTCCGGGTGAAAGAGCACTTGTACGCGGTTCCGCTGGCGTCCGTCGTGGAAATTACGCGCATCGCCGAGGGCGAAATACATCGCGTCGAAGAACGCGAAGTATTCCAACTGCGGCAACAAGTGCTGACGCTGATCCGGCTCGATCAATTGGAGTCGCGTGTAGTTAGCGAACGCGCCAAACGCCTGTTTGTCATCATTATCGGGAATGGAACGCGCCGGTTTGGCCTGGTGGTGGACAGTCTGGCGGGAGAAGAGGAATTGGTGGTGAAGGCGCTGGAAGACGGTTTGGTGACTTCGCCCCTGGTGAGCGGCGCTTCGATTCTGGGCGACGGAAGAGTGGTGCTCATTCTGAATGTTCCCGCCGTCCTCGCGCACCTGTCGAGAATCCCGGCGGTGGGAGCCACCGCATGACCGAGAAGATTCGCGTTCTCGTAGTGGATGACTCCGCGTTGATGAGGAAGCTCATCCCGCAGGTGCTTCTGCGCGATCCTTCCATCGAGGTTGTGGGAACCGCGGCCGATGGAGCTATCGGCCTGAAAAAATTGGAAGAACTTCGCCCGCACGTGGTGACGCTCGATCTCGAGATGCCGCGCATGGATGGCATCGAAATGCTCAGGCAGATCACCCGCAAGCATCGGTTGCCGGTGATTATCGTGAGCAGTCATAGCGAGCGGAGCGCGGCGATCACGCTCAAGGCTCTTTCGATGGGCGCGTTCGACTTCGTCACCAAGCCCCAGGAAGCGGCATTGGGGCACCTCGAGCAGATCGCTACGGAACTCGCGCTCAAGATCAAGGTCGCTGGCTCTGCCGGCGCGCCAAAAATGATCATCACCGTGCCCGGCGTAAAGCGAAAGGAGTCGCGGCCGTTTTCCGTGCATTCCCGGTGGCCTTCGCGAATTGTTGCGGTGGGCGTTTCGACGGGCGGACCGAACGCGCTGCAATATCTCTTGGCGCAAATCCCCGAGGATTTTCCCGCTTGCTTCCTCGTGGTGCAGCACATGCCGGAGGGATTTACCGAGATGTTCGCGCAGCGTCTCAACGAATCCTCCGCGATCGAGGTAAAAGAAGCGCAATCGGGCGACTTGCTTCTCGCGGGACGCGCCCTGGTCTGCCCGGGAAATCGTCACATGAAGGTGCGGCGCATGGAGCACGGAGACATTGCGGTACTCGTGGATCAGCCCCGCGTGAACGGTCATCGTCCCTCGGTTGACGTGCTTTTTCATTCCGTGGCGCAGGAATTCGGCCTCAAGACGATCGGCATCCTGATGACCGGCATGGGCGACGACGGAGCCGCGGGTATGGGCGCCATCCAGTCGGCGGGCGGATTCACGATCGCGCAGAGCCCGGAAACGTGCGTCGTCGACAGCATGCCCCGATCGGCGATCCAGCGCGGTTTTGCGACGCGCGTCGTATCTCTGCCGTCCATAGCCAGCCAGCTTCAGGCGGAGTGCGCCGAGGAAAGTTCGGGGGAATATGCGCGCGAAAATCACACCGCGAGTGCGGTCGGGGTGGAGATCTCTCGAAGAAAGCAATGAGGAGAAGGCCATGAAACAGTTTCAATCATTGACGCGGAAAGACAGCCGGCCGGTGCGCTATCTGATCGTGGACGATTCCGTGTTTGCGCGCAAGAGCCTCGCGAAGATGGTGGAATCGTTCGGCGGACAGGTAGCCGGTGAGGCAGGCGACGGCTGCGCGGCCATCACGGAGTACGACCGCGTGAGCCCCGATGTGGTGCTCATGGATATCACGATGCCGCAGATGGAAGGCATCGAAGCTGTCGAACGCATCGTGCAGCAGCACCCCGACGCGCGCGTCGTCATGGTCTCGTCGGTCGGCTATCAGGACAACATCCTGGCGGCACTGCAGAAAGGCGCGCGTCATTTCGTGCAGAAACCGGTGAAGCCGGACGCGCTGTACGAAATCATCCGCTACGTTCTCAACGATGAGGGCGTGACGGCCGCCGCCACACGGGAGAATTAAGATGAGAATGGAACTCATCCAGCCGTTCATCGGGTCGCTCGACACTGTCCTCGCCGAAATGATGAAGGTGCCGGCTTCGATCGCTGATTTGACGATGGAAGAAGACGGCTATCGCAAGAAAGGCCTGGCCGCGGTGGTCACCTTCAAGGGTCAGGTCGAAGGCCGCATCATTCTCGACATGGATCCGCACGTGGCCGCGAAGATCGCCGGAATTCTGGCGGGAGCGGAAGTTGATCCGTCGGAAGCGATCGTTCCCGAAGCGGTATGTGAACTGGCGAACATGGTGATCGGCAACGCGGTGACTCAACTGAATGACCGCGGGTTTCAGTTCAAGGTTTTTCCTCCGCAAACTGTGACACAGGAGCAGTGCGAAAAGGCGGGGCGGGACTCCGAGGCGACGATCCTCCGGTTCGAGACGCCGAACGGAAACGTCCACCTGAACATCGCTCTGCACTATTACGTTCGGCGCAGGAGCGAGCATCCCGCAGTTGTCGTGCGATAACCAGGATTTCTGAGCTGACCCCCGGAAGTTCAACTTTGAGGCGGGCCGGGTCTTCCGTATTCGGTGCCGTGTCGAAATAATCCTGCCTTGGACATTTCCTCGGAATAAACGATTCGCGCGGGGAGAAAGATATTCGCCGCATCCGGCGAGTAGGGAACCGCGATCTCCACTGGCGTTTCTGCTTCGTATCGCCGCTTGCTGCGAAAACACATCCCGACAGGAGAAATGTCCTCGCAGACCGCAAGCTCGTCGTCGGCATTCGCCTGACGGATGCAGGCGGTCAACCTGGTCGGGACGCGTGGTCTCAGGCGCTGGGGCCCGCCCGGCTCGCCGTCGGGTTTGGGGTGGGCCGCTGGCTCCCCGGTCTTCCTTGTCCGAGTCCGCGCACCGAGCTTCTTCTCGTCTTCGTGGGGAGCCTGTGTCCATATGCTCGGAACGCCACAATGCTTGCAGTGCCGCGCGATTCCGCGGTTCGATTCGAAACCCCGAAGCTCGAAGGCGTTCAGGTAAACGACCTCCCGGCTGCGGCAATATGTGCATTCCAGCAGCATTCGCGCGACGGCTTCGGATGATTCGGCGATCGAAGGAAATTCGATGCCCCAGAGGTCCGTTTGATCGCCCACAATCTCGACGCCGTAGAGCGCGCCGTCTTTTTGCCTGCCGAACTGCCCAACGATGCGCACGTCGCCTTCGCGGTGCGCTTCGGTGTGCGCCTTGCGCCGGAGGTGAATCCTTTGCCCCGGGGATAGCTCGCGGTCGAGAATAATCATCGCCCCGGTGCGATTGATCAGCAGGGTTCGAGCGGCGGCATGGAAATCCTCGCCACGCGCATCCTGCCCTGAGGCGTCGAGCAAGAGCGTCAAAGAAACACGGTCGCTGCGGCGCACGCCAGTCGATGCCATTCAAGCCTCCTGCATGCGAGTTCCCCGAATCCGGCCCTCACGATAGCACATGCGACGGCCTGCCCGGCACCAATGGTCTTTCGCCGCTGTTATTTTAATCCGCGCTGGTCCCCGGTATGATCTCAGCTTGACGCTCTTTCGGGCTGTGTCCATTCGCGGATATTCACTTCGTGGAAGAGGGATGAGCCTCGACGTTCTGAGCTTGCCTTCTTGCCGTTTCCTGCGGCGGCTTGCCGTCGTCGTCTTTTTATTTCTCATCACGTCGGCTCAGTGGGTGGGTGCGCAAGAGAGCCGCGTTAGCGGCAAGATCACCGACTCGAGCGGCGCGCCGATCAGCGGCGCAGACGTCGAGCTGCGCTCCGCATCCTACTCGGCGAAGGTGCAAAGCTCGCCAACCGGAGACTTCGCGTTCGACCATGTCTCCGGATCTGGCGTCCTGATCGTTCGCGCGACGGGCTTTCAAGAGCTTCGCCGAGACTGGAGCGTGGCGGCCGGGCATCTTACGCAACTTGCGATGACGCTTCGACCATTGGTTCTGGTTCAGCGCGTAACCGTGACGGCTCGAACGCCGACGCCGTCCGGCGAGTCGTTGACCAGCGACAGGCAGCTTACAAGCCAGGATCTCGCCGATAGCCCGAACCTCGCCCTGGATGACACTCTCCGCCAGCTTCCCGGCTTCGGTCTCTTCCGTCGATCCAGCAGCCGCACCGCGAATCCGACGACGCAGGGAGTCTCCCTGCGCGGCCTCGCGGCCAGCGGCGCGAGCCGCGCTCTCGTGCTGGAGGACGGCATTCCGATGAACGATCCATTCGGCGCATGGGTCTACTGGGATCGGATTCCCGAACAGTCGGTCGCGAGCATCGAGGTGTCGCAGGAAGGTGGATCGAGCCTTTACGGCAGTGATGCCATGGGCGGCGTGATCGAGTTCTTTACGCGCTCGCCTGAAGAGCAGGGAATTTCGCTCGAGACGTCGTACGGAAATCAGAACACGCCGGATCTGTCGCTGTGGGCCGGAGGGACTTGGCATGGATGGGAAGGTTCGTTCGCGGGCGAGGTTTTTCGCACCGATGGCTATGTCCTCGTTCCCCGCGCCGATCGCGGCACCATCGATACCAAAGCGGGATCGCAACACGGGAGTGCCAACGTGATGGTCGGACGTAAGTTCGCCAATGGCAGTGACGTCTTCGCGCGTGGGTGGTTCTTCAATGAGTCGCGCGAGAACGGCACTCCTGACCAGGTGAACGACACGAGGCTGGGTCAAGGAGCCATTGGCGCGGATTTGCAGCTCGGGAGTTTCGGGGCGCTGACCCTGCGGTTTTACGCTGACGCGCAGACCTACAATCAGACGTTTTCGTCCATCGCCGCGGACCGCAATAGCGAAACGCTCACCGACCTGCAGGCGGTTCCGTCGCAGGGCGTTGGCGGATCGGCGCTATGGTCAAGAGCGCTCGGGAAACGGCAGACGCTGGTCGCCGGAATCGACACACACGAGGAAATCGGCCACAGCAACGAAGAGCTGCCCGTCGCGGGAAAGGATACGTCGTCAGGAGGGCGCCAGCGTACCACCGGTACCTTCGGCGAGGACCTGATCCAGCTCACGCCTCGCTGGACGCTTGCTGCGAGTGCCCGATTCGATCATTGGAGCAATTTCGACGCCTCGCTGTTTTCTGCGCCACTGAGTTCGCCCGAAAGAGGCACAATTAATCCTTATCCCGACCACTCCGACAACGCCTTCAGTCCCCGATTAAGCGTCGTGGACCGAGTCACGCAGCACGTATCATGGTCCGCCTCGATTTACCGGGCGTTTAGGGCGCCCACCCTGAACGAGCTTTACCGTTCATTCCGCGTGGGAAATGTGGTCACCGGTTCGAATGTGGGCTTGACCGCCGAACGCTTGACGGGTGGCGAAGCTGGGGTTTCCGTCGATGCTTTCCACCAACGCCTCGTGGTTCGGGGAACCGCATTCCTGAACGAAGTAATCGACCCGGTGGCGAACGTTACTCTCAGCGCGACGCCTACTCTAATCACGCGTCAGAGACAGAATCTGGGACGAACGCGCGCGCCCGGAGTGGAAATCGACGCCAAAGCGGCGATCACCGGCCATTTCTGGCTGTCGGGAGGCTACCAATACGTCGACGCAACCGTAACGCGCTTTCCCGCAGATCCAACACTCGTCGGCCTATGGGTCCCGCAGGTGCCGCATCATGTCTTCACCTTCCAGACCAGCTACGAGAATCCAGGCAGGATCAGCTTCTCTATCGATGGCCGTATGGCAGGCGAGCAATTCGATGACGACCAGAACCAGTTTCCGCTCGGACGCTTCTTCGTGCTGGACGCTATGGCGTGGCGCGAAGTCGGCCGAGACGCCGACCTCTTCGTGGCCGGAGAGAATCTCTTCAATGCACAATATTCGACCGCCGCAACTCCGGTCCCCCAACTTGGATTGCCCATCATCGTCCGCGCCGGTTTTCGGTTTCATTTAGGACGTTAAACGGCCATGCAAACGGTTGCCACATGAATGAAGAACGGCATCTTCTCAGGAGTCCGGGAATACCGGGTGGCTTTGAGCCCACACTTGGTCACCTGAGTCCCGAAGCGCGGTCATAATAGTAGCGGAGGCCTATAGCGGAGTTTGAGCCTCGCCACAGTCCGAAGAATCACAGTTTGAAGTTTAAGTCCAACTGCAAACGCCACATGCCGAACGCACTCACCTGTTTATTCGTTTCCACCGACAGTGGGCGCCGTCTTTCCCACAGTGTCCTGAACTGGCTGCGCCATCTGGGAGGGCCAGGGCTGATTCTCTTGGGGGTCCTGGACAATTCCTTCGTGCCCGTGCCCGGAAGTATGGATGCGTTTACCATCATCCTGGCCGCAGGCCAGCATGAATGGTGGCCCTACTACGCCGCGATGGCGACCGTTGGTTCCCTCATTGGCGGTTACTTGACGTACCGTCTTGCCCAGAAACAGGGAAAGGACCAACTCGAGCGCAGAGTTCCCCGCGACAAAATGCAGAAGGTCGAACGCATCTTCCGGCGCTGGGGATTCGGTGCGATCGTCACGGCAGCGCTTCTTCCGCCGCCATCGCCGATGGTTCCGTTCCTCGTGGTGGCCGGAGCGGCGCAGTATCCTCGTGGGAGATTCCTGGGAGCCCTGGCGATCGGTCGGGGAGTCCGCTACACGGCCCTCGCATTTCTGGGCGCGATGTACGGCGGCGCTGTGCTGGGCTTCATTTCGCGCCACGAGCGCGCAATCATCATCGGTGTGGCATCCGCTGCCGGCATAGCGGCATTCTTGTTGTTCGGCTACCGCAAGAAAAAGAAGAAAAGGAAGAGAAAGAGTTCCTGAACCCCCACTTTCCCTTCGCCAACTGCCTCGGCGCGTCCTGCGTTCAAAATCAGAGCGCTCACTACGACCTTTGACGCGCACGCCATCAATGATAGATTCGCGAATCTCGCGTTTGGCCCGTCGAACGGCGCCTGAAGGAAAACGTGTCCGGCACATCCGACTTCAGCGTTCGTCCCGAAGCACCTTCCGGATCACGGACGGCCCTGGCCGCCCGCGTCGGTCTGTTCGACGCGACTATGGTCGTCATGGGCGGCATCATCGGTTCCGGCATCTTCATAAATTCCTACGTTGTCGCCCAGTTGGTCCACACTCCGCCAATGATCCTCGGCGCCTGGATTGCCGGCGGCATGTTGGCCCTGGCTGGCGCGTTTATCTATGCGGAGCTCGCTGACCGCATGCCGCAGGTTGGCGGCCAGTATGCGTATATCCGCGAGGCGTACAATCCACTCCTCGGGTTTCTTTTCGGGTGGGCGGAGCTCTTCGTGATCGGTGCGGGAGGCAGTGCGGCTGTCGTGGTCACGTTCGCCCGATACTTCCGCGACTTGACGCAAATTCCAGTTCCCGTCAATTTGATCGGGACGGTTGCCGTGGCTGTCCTGATCCTGATCAATTGCCTGGGAGTGCAAGCTGGGAGCGGCGTTCAAAGCTTGTTCATGGTACTGAGGATCGCTGGCATCACGCTCCTCGTCGTGTGCGGTGGATGGTTTGTGTGGCATGGGGGACCGAATGTTTCGTGGCGTCCAATCTTGGATCGCCCGGTTTCATTTGACCTTTTGACCGTATTCGGCGCCACCATGATTCCGATCCTCTTCGCGTACGGCGGCTGGCAAACCTCGAACTTCATCGCCAGCGAAATCCGCGACCCACGCAAGAATCTCCCTCGCGCGTTGCTGATCGGAGTCATTGGCGTGATCGTGCTGTACGTCTCCGTGAACTTCATTTACGTTGAAGCCCTGACGCCCGTCGGCCTGGCGGCGACGGGGACTCCGGCTTCTGCGGTAATGCGACATGCCCTCGGCGCGTTCGGAGAGCGGCTCATCGCCGTCGCGATTGCAATCTCAACGATCGGCTTTCTCAGCCAGTCCATGCTGACATTTCCTCGCGTATACTTCGCAATGGCCGAGGATGGGGTGCTGCCTCGCGGCATCGCGCGTCTCAGCTCCCAAAGCCGTGCTCCCGTAACCGCAATCGTCCTTCAGGGAGCGGTGACCATCGCGGTGGTGCTCCTCGGCACGTTCGAGCAAATTCTCGGCTATGTGGTTGTCATGGATTGGCTCTTCTTCGGTCTGACCGCCAGTTGCATTTTTGTCTTTCGCGCACGGGAGAAACGGGCGGCGGTCGCGGGCCGGGATCAGGCCGGCTTCCGCGTTCCAGGCCATCCCTGGACTACCCTGGCTTTTACGTCGGCGGCGTGGCTCGTTGTCCTCAACACGATTTACAAATATCCGCGAAATTCCGGAGTCGCTCTTTGCATTCTCTTTGCCGGGATTCCCGTCTACATTGGTTTCCAGAAGTTCGCGCGATGAACATTTGCTCGAAATGAGGTTCGAATGACGTCCCGACGCGAAATCGGATCCGTTTATCTCGAATGGGCCAAACTCCATTCAAAGGCCCGCTTCAGCCTCGCAGGCAGCGATCTCCTGCACTTCCCATTTTCTGAACTGCAGGCGCACATCGAAGACTTTTCGCTTTCACCGCCCGGCGGTTACGGCTACAAGCCCCTCCTGGAACGTTTGGCGACAAAAGCGCGTGTGGGAGTCGAGTGCGTGGTGCACGCAGAAGGCACCTCCATGGCCAACCATCTTGCCATGGCCGCTCTGATCGAGCCTGGCGACGAGGTCCTGATCGAAGAGCCTACGTACGAGGCGCTCCTGGCCGTCGCGCACTATCTCGGGGCCAACGTGCAGCGGTTTCCGAGAAAGTTTGAGGGCGGCTTTCAGGTGGATCCTCGAGAGATCGAGCGTGTGGTCTCGCCGCGCACGCGGCTTGTGGTCCTGACAAATCTCCACAATCCAAGTGGCGTGCGCACTCCGGACTCCGCGCTCCGAATCGTCGGTGAGATCGCGCGAAGTCTCGGCGCGAATGTGCTGGTGGACGAAGTCTATCTGGAAGCTTGTTTCGATTCTCCCTGGCAGTCGGCCGCGCACCTTGGCCCCAATTTCATCGCCACCAGCAGCCTGACGAAAGCCTACGGCCTCACGGCTCTGCGCTGTGGCTGGGTACTCGCTGCCCCCGCGCTGGCAGAGCGCATGTGGCGGATCAACGATCTCTTTGGTGCATCCTCGCCTTTCCCGACGGACTTGCTCAGCGTCATGGCCCTCGATCGGCTGCCTCAGATTGCCGCGCGTGCCAGGAAAATTCTCGACGCGAACCGTCCTCTTCTGAAGGCTTTCATTGAGTCTCGAAAGGACCTGCTCGCCATCTGGCCCGAAGCCGGTACGATTGTCTTTCCTCAACTCGTGACGGGCCCTGCGGACGCGTTCTGTCAATTTCTATTTGAACAGTACGAAACGGGAGTCGTTCCCGGCCGCTTCTTCGAAGCTCCAAATCATTTTCGTATCGGTGTAGGAGGAGAAACAGAGATGGTTCGCGAGGGCTTGGCTCGCATTTCTACGGCTCTGGATAAGTTCGCGCGGCTCTAGCCGGATCGGATGCCGCCGCGTCGTCGCTAACGAGAGCTGAGTTCCTGTCAAGCTAGGAAGGAAAGAACTCGCGATTTTCATTGACCGCCTCGACAGCGTCGAGCAGAGCCGAGCCGGCCTGACCCTTCGTGACATATCCACGAATCCCGATCTTGCGCGCGCTCTCCATGAGTTGCTTGCTGTCGTGCATCGACAGGATGATGATCGCGGTCGATGGCTGAGCCTTCAGGATTTCGCGGGCCGCCGAAATCCCGTCCATTCCTGGCATGGAGACGTCCATGACAACGACCTGCGGTTGCAAGGCCATGGCTTTCGCCACGGCCTCTTTGCCGTCGGCAGCCTCGCCGCAAATCTCGAGATCAGGACGGGAGCCAAGAATGGCGCAAACGCCCCTTCGAACTGATTCGTGGTCGTCCACAACAAGTACCCTGAGGCTGGCCATAGCGGTTCTCATTCGGATTTCTCGAAGGGAGGACGACCCGGGAAAAAGCCGAAACACCAATCTAGCCGAGCCATCGACATGAGTCAACTGGGCACTGAAAAAAGAGAAAATGCCACTCTGCCCCGCGAATTTTCCATCGATGGGCCGGATTCCGTCAGACGGCAACTCGGACGCCGCGCATGGAAGGCCGATGCCGTGTCTCCTGATGGGTCCGGTGCGGCAGCGGAGGGAAGGTGGCCAGCTGGACTTGCAACAGAAAGAGCAGTGCGTTCGAGGGAATGTGCAGATTGAAGTCCACGAAACTATGCAGCAACAAACCCGAAAGAGCGATGATGGCACCCGCGTGAAGCGCGCGCGAGAAATGTCCCTGTTCGGCTTCGAAGCTCTTCCGTGCCCGGCGGTACAGCAGGATCAGAAAAGCAAGGCCACAAATCCCGCCCGCCAGGCCGCCCTCGGCCAGCAGTTCGACGTAATCGTTGTGGGCGTGCTCCACTACTTTGCCGTCGTAGGCGGTTTCGTGGCGCGGATATGCCACCACCAGCGTGCCGAGGCCCGAGCCTAGAAGCGGATGATCGCGAACGATGCCCCCGGCTCCTCTCACCATGGAGAATCGCCGCGACATCGTTATGTCGTTCTGGGGCAGGTTTGAGAATCGCTCGATCGCTTTTCCCGCTCCGATCCACGCGATCATCGCCAGAGCGGCCAGCGTCACGATCCCCACGGCCGCCATTTTTGGGCCCTCTTTCGACCGTCGGCTTCGCGCCAGCAGCGCCAGAACGCCAATTTCGAATACGAAACTGACAATACCGCCCCTTGAACCGGAAAGAACAAGCGCGCTCACGGGAACGATCGTGAGCAGTGTCGCCAGCGGAAAAAGCTCGCGGCGCAAGCCTCGGAAGACCATCAGACTGAAGCCAACCGGCACCGTCAGCTCGACAAAGCCTGCGAAATCGTTACGGTTTACGTAAGGACCGAATAGATCTCCTCCCAGCGGGAGTTCGCGAAACCAATAGATTCTTCCGTTCGACGTGAAGTGCTGGATAATTCCGAACAGCGAAACAAGAAATCCGAAGCCAATCAGGAACCAGGCAACCTCACTCAACTCCGAACGGGTTCGAAACAACTGCGTTGCCAGGAAGAAGAGGATCGCGTAAGCGGCAAATCGCAACAGCTCCGTGCGCGTAAAATATGTGTAAACCGTCGTGTGAAACAGAAGCTGCGCCATTCCGAGACCGATCAGCGCGAGCAACGGCCAGATCACCGGATTCCAATCGATTTTCAGTTCCGGACGCGTCAGCGCGATCACGATCCATGCGATCAGGAGCGTGGCCGCGCCGATTTCGACAACGGATTCCGACCACACCTCGACGGCCCCAAACGCGAGGACACTGAACGCGAGGAGAATGAGCAGGCCCGTGCGAATTGCGGTCATCGTGTCGTCTTCTGGTCCGTCGGTTGGGTTGGAATGAGAGATACATCCCCGATCCAGGCCGTCCCGCTCAGCTTGTTTTCAAACAGACGGCTCGGGGAGCGGTATAGCCGCACCAGGAGAAAATGCGTGTCTGGCGCCGTGTTGATATCCGCATTGGCAGGCGTCCAGAGATTGGTTCCTGTCAAATTCTCCGTTTCGACGTTCACTTCGCCCGAATGGTCGGGGTCAATGATGGAGAACCGCATTCCGCTTTCCGTGCTGATCCTGCTGGTCTTCAAATAGGCGCGAAACTGATAGGAACTGCTTGGCTCGACCGGAACGTATTGGTAGGGCGCGTCGAGACCGGTGTTGTTTCCTCCGTTGAAATCCAGCCGCACCGACCGCCCGTCATCCGATGTCCGTCCGGAGTCGAAATCGATCGATGCTCCAAGCGGCCCGTTCCAGTGCCAGCCGAGCCCGCCGTTCGCGAATGGTTCCTTGAATTGCCCGTCCCAGATCAGCGAGGATGCCGGCTCATGCTCGTCATGAAAACCCGCGGCTGCGACGGCCTGCTGCCAAACCTTCCGCTCGTCATCGGCCCGGCCCTCGCGGATCAGTTCGTTTTGAAAAAGGAACGTCCTGGCCAGGGGAAAAGGCTGGCCCAGCGACAAAAGCTTGTTCCAGACAACAAGCCCTGAATCCGGATCATGGATCGACTGAAAGTAATCGAGCGCACTCAAATACGCACCGGGCTCCGGGGGTAAGACCTGATCGAGGAGCAAGTGCACGTCATGAGTCGAGAGCCAAACCCGGGAAATAGCCAGAGGAATCAGCAACGGGTCGCCCCGCACCGATCTTTGAATCTGCGTCAATCCTTCCGTGACGTCGCCTTGACGCAAAAGAAAATTCCCATAATGCCATTCCACCTCGGCCGACGTTGGATACGCCGCTTCCGCACGCTCGAAAGCATTTCTAGCGCTGGAGATGTTGCCGACTTGCTCATATGCGCCGGCCAGATCCACCCAGTAATAAGGAGAGATGGGCAGCTCCTGAACGGCCTTCTGGTAATCCCGTACGGCAGCGGCAGCATCCGGGTCTGCGAAATTCCATTGCTGGAAGCGGCCCAGACGGTCCCATGCCTCCGCATCTCCGGGGACCACGCGAGCGCCGCTGGTGATCGAGTTTGCGTCCTGCGCGCCGATCAAGGCGTTGGCACGCCAGATCTGGACCGCCTGCTCGATCAGCAGTCCAGAAAGCGCGACGGCGGCTACCAGCATCAACCGGCGAGTGTTCGAGGCTCCGAGAGAGAATTCCACGGCCCAAATCTGCTACGGAGACCCACCAAATCGCAAGTTAAAAAAGAGTTCACCAGGAGCCTCCAAATCAGAAGACGGAATGCTGGTCGCAAAACCCGGATTTTTGTGGTCAGCTTTTGGTAGATCACTTTGAAAAAATGCGAAAAGAGCGAAGAAGGGGCAAAGGCAAAAAAACGGATTTTGTATCGAGTAGGAATTTGTCGGCCCTTTATTTTCATGGGGTTACGAGGATTTCTACTCGACAGCTGTATCGAGTAACCGTTGACTGAAGGAAGCCCCCCTGGCGAGGACGAGGTCCCGATCGCAATCGAGATCCTTCGTCTCGCGTTGTTCCTCCTGGCTCCCGCTTGACAACAGCCCGCCACTTCGCCACAATTCAATACAGGCGAAGAAAAAGCGAAAACTAAATACCTCTCTTTCCTCGCCCTTATTGCGTCAAATGATGGCTATTTATGCCTCGCAATCTTTCCGCTTTGCGTACCCAAGTCGAATCGGCTCTGGCCGGACGCATCCCCGCGCCTTTCACCTACCGCGACCGCAGGATCGCCGAGACCGTTCCGGCCGGCATTCCGGAAATCGATTCGCTCACAGGAGGCCTGCCTCGCGGAGGACTCACGGAAATATGCGGGCCGAATTGCTCCGGCCGGACCAGTTTGCTGATTTCCACTCTGGCTTCGAGAACTGCCGATGCGGAAGCCTGCGCCTTCATCGATGGGCGCGACGCGTTCGATCCGCATTCCGCCGAAGCCGCCGGCGTGAAACTGAGCCAGTTGCTCTGGGTGCGTTGCCGGAACATCGACCAGGCCCTGCGCTCGACCGATTTGCTTTTGCAAGGCGGAGGATTCGGGCTTGTGGTCCTGGACCTGGGCGATATTCCTGCGGAAACCGTTCGCTACGTTCCGCTCAACGTCTGGTTCCGTTTCCGTCGAGCGGTGGAGGATACGCCGACGATTTTTCTTGTCCTCGAGCAGGAGCCGCATGCCAAGACGTGCGCGTCGCTGGTTCTGCGGATGGGAATGGAGGCGGCGAGATGGTCGCCAGCGATCGAGCGGGATCGCGCAACTTTCTTTCAAGAGCCGCATGCGCTGCTGTTCGGCGGTTCCTTGCTGCGCGCCGAAGTGGTTCGTTCGCGCGTGCAGCCAGCCGGCGGAGCGGACAAGGAAAACGTCAACGGGAATTCCGCTGTTACAAGCCGGGCGAGTGAAATCGCGATATTCGAGACAAAAACGAAATGGAGTTATGACGGCGCACCAACCGAACTGAAGACGAAATGCCAAATATCACGCTGAGGATTTCGCGACAGCCGGTGGCCGACCCGGACTCATATGGCGTTTGCTTCCATTTTTGTTCCCAATTTCATGATGCAGGCCGTCGCGCGTTCCGAGCCGGCGCTGCGCGATCGCGCGGTTGCGATGATCGATGGAACGGCTCCTGTGTGGAACGTTGTGGCCTTCAACGAAGCGGCGGCAAAAGCGGGAATCACGATCGGCATGACCAAATCGCAGGTCCAACAATTTTTCGGTATCGAAATTCGTCACCGTTCGCAGGCTCGGGAAAAAGCGGCGCATGCGGCATTGCTCGATCTCGGTTGGTCGTTTTCGCCACGCGTCGAAGATACCAGGCCGGATGCCATCGTTCTCGATCTTGCCGGGCTGAACTCCCTCTTCGGATCCGATGAAGACATCGCTACGCAACTTTCAAAACGCGCGTCAGACCTGGGTCTGTTCACACGAATTGCCATGGCGGCGAAAATTGAAGTTGCCATGGTTGCCGCGCGAGGTTTTACGGGCATCACGATAATTCCTGAAGGCAAGGAGCCGGAAATCCTCGGCAG
Source organism: Candidatus Acidiferrales bacterium (assembly GCA_035307985.1). GTDB lineage: Bacteria > Acidobacteriota > Terriglobia > Acidiferrales > UBA7541 > Palsa-295. The sequence continues at coordinate 18,854 of DATGHM010000045.1, read as the reverse complement.
CCTGCCGGTGAACACTCTTTCTCCTTCTTTGGAAGTGCTCGAGACGCTCGACCGCTGGGGTGTGCGCACGTGCGCAGCGCTTGCGGGCTTGCCCGTTGTGCAGCTTTCCGAGCGCCTCGGGCAGGAAGGCGTTCGCCTGCACGAATTGGCCCAGGGCCGGAGTGAGCGGTCGATGGTGCTCGCGGAGCCGGCGCTTCATTTCGAAGAAGAGATGGAGCTGGAGGATGCGGTGGAGGAACTCGAGCCTCTGTCGTTTCTGCTGGGACGTTTGCTTGGCCAATTGTGCCCGCGCCTCCTGGCGCGCTCGCTTGCCGCATGCGCCGTTCGCGTGCGGTTTGAGTTGGACCCTGGGTTTGAGTCGGAGGTTGGCGATGTCAATCGTCCCTCCGGGACTACCACCCCATCACGCGCAAGAGATGATTCCCGGCACTCCGCTTCGCTGCGTGCCGGGCGGAATATCATCGCCGCTCCGCGGCTCCCGAACAAATATGAGCGCGTGTTGAATTTGCCTACACCTATTCGCAATTCGAAGACGCTGCTGAATTTGCTGCGTCTGCATCTGCAATCCGATCCGCCTTCCGCACCGATTCTGAAAATCACGCTGGCTGCCGATGCCGCGCGGCCGCGCGTGGCGCAGGGAGGGCTGTTTCTCCCGAGCTTTCCTGATCCCGAAAAACTGGAATTGACGATTGCGCGTCTCGCGAATGTGGTGGGCGATTCCAACATCGGCTCGCCCGAATTGGTGGACACGCATCGGCCCGGAGAATTGAGAATGCGGCGGTTTGTGACGACGGATGCAGTGGAGACCGATCGTCCCTCCGGGACTACCACCCCATCACGCGCAAGAGATGATTCCCGACACTCCGCTTCGCTGCGTGCCGGGCTAAATACCATCGCCGCTTCGCGGCTATCGGTCCCAATGGGCCAGCTGGAGACGGATGCAAACAGCGATTTTGGTGATCGCACTTCAGGGAGTCCCCACCCGGCAACAGGATTTCGCGTTTTCAGACCTGCGGTGCCGGCCAGAGTTGAGGTCCGCGAGGGTTGTGCCGCGCACGTCGCCTTTCAAGGCATGAGCGGGCTTGTGATTGCGGCGTCGGGTCCATGGCGCAGTTCGGGAGATTGGTGGCGGGAAGACGGCTGGCAAAACGATGAATGGGACCTCGAAATCATTTTTTCTTCCTGTCCTGAAACGAAGGCGAACCCCACTTCCGTCTCGAAACTGCCAGGCGGAATTGCGGCTCTTACATCAAAAGACGGCCAGCAGCGTGGTTTTTACCGCATTTTCTTCGACTCGATCCGCAAGGAATGGTTCGTGCGAGGTGCCTATGATTGAGGCAGGTCGTAATTATGAAAAACCGGGCTGAGGTGACCGCCGTTCCGGCCTGCCGGCCGGCACGTCGGCGCCGATTGCCGCGCACAGCAAAAAGCAGATCCCTTACCCCCATTCCCGCAACTGCGGCGGGACTGGGCCCGGGATGACACGCGCGAGTGGGCGCATCACGAGAATAGAAACAGAGGTAAAGGAGATGAGTTGTTACATCGAACTTCACGCGCGCTCCGCATTCAGTTTTCTTGAGGGCGCTTCCGTGCCCGAGGAATTGACCGCTCTCTGCGCCGAATATCAAATGCCGGCTATGGCTTTGCTCGACCGCGATGGCGTGTACGGCTCGCCGCGCTTTCATCTCGCTGCGCAAAAACTTTCGATTCACGCTCACATCGGCGCGGAAGTGACTTCTCCAGAAGGTTGGCGTTATGCGCTGCTCGTCGAATCGCGCGCTGGCTATCAGAATCTATGCCGCCTGATTACGCGTATGAAATTGCGCGCGAAAAAAGGCGAAGGGCATGTTTCTCCGGAAGAGATCGCGGGAAAAGCAAACGGACTGATTTGCCTGACGGGGGGAGACGAAGGCCCACTGGCGCACGCGTTGAGGAAGGGATCACGAGCGGTAACCGAGGCCGTGCGAGAGCTCTGCGAAATCTTTGGACGCGAAAACGTCTACGTCGAATTGCAGCGCCATTTTCATCGTGAAGAAGAAGCGCGCAATCAGGCTGCGGTTGCCATCGCGCGGGAATTGCGTTTGCCTCTGCTCGCGACGAATGGCGTGTGCTATGCGCAGCCGCAGGAACGCGAAGTGCTGGATGTCTTCACCTGCATTCGAAATCACGTCACCCTCGCCGCCGCGGGACGTTTTCTCCATCGAAATTCCGAGCGCCGTTTGAAACCTCCCGCCGAGATGGAGCGATTGTTTGCCGATCTACCCGAAGCGGTCGCCAATACGGGAGCTCTTTCGTCGCGTCTGAAATTTACGTTGAACGATCTGGGCTACCAGTTTCCGAAATATCCCGTTCCAGCGGGCGAAACGCAGATGAGTTTTCTGCGCCAGCGCACGCAGGAAGGGATGCTCGGCCGCTATGGAGCCGGCAACGAAAAAGCGAGATTGCAGATCGAACGCGAACTCGCACTGATCGAGAAACTCGACCTTCCCGGCTATTTCCTGATCGTCTGGGACATCGTCCGCTTCTGCCGCGAAAACGGCATCCTCGTTCAGGGACGCGGTTCGGCCGCGAACAGCGCGGTTTGCTATTCGCTCGGCATCACCGCTGTCGATCCGGTCGGAATGGATTTGCTCTTCGAACGATTCCTCTCCGAACAGCGTGGCGAATGGCCCGACATCGACGTCGATCTTCCCAGCGGCGACCAGCGCGAGCGCGCCATTCAATATGTGTACGAGCGCTACGGACAATTGGGCGCGGCCATGACGGCCAACGTCATCACTTATCGCGGGCGCTCCGCTGCGCGGGAAATCGGGAAAGCGCTGTCGTTCCAACCGGAAGTTCTCGACCGGCTATCGAGCCTGGTGGGCACGTTCGAATACAAGGATTCGAATGACACGCTCGATCGCCATTTTCGCGAAGCAGGCCTCGATCTTCAGAACCATCAAATCCGCAAATTTCTGGAGCTCTGCGTGATGGTGCAGGATCTGCCACGCCATTTGGGACAGCACTCGGGCGGGATGGTGGTGTGCCAGGGGCAGCTCGACTCGGTCGTTCCGCTCGAGCCCGCAACGATGCCCGGGCGCGTCGTCGTGCAATGGGATAAGGAAGATTGCGCGGACATGGGAATCGTGAAAGTCGATCTGCTGGGCCTCGGCATGATGGCCGTGCTCGAAGATTCGATCAAAATCATTCGCGACGATTACAAAGAGGAAGTGGACCTCGCGCATCTGCCGCCGGATGATCCGGTGGTTTACGACACGCTGCGCAAAGCGGACACGGTGGGAATGTTCCAGATCGAGAGCCGCGCGCAAATGGCCTTTCTGCCGCGTCTTCAGCCGAAATGTTTCTACGATATCGTGGTGCAGGTGGGAATCATCCGCCCGGGGCCAATCGTCGGCAAAATGGTGCATCCCTATTTGAAGCGCCGCCAGGGACGCGAAGCGCCCACCTGCCTTCATCCTTCGCTCGAGCCCGTTCTCGCACGCACGCTTGGCGTGCCACTTTTTCAGGAGCAGTTGCTGCGCATCGCCATGATTGCCGCGGGATTTTCCGGAGGCGAAGCCGAGGAATTGCGCCGCGCGTTCGGATTCAAACGTTCCGAGCGGCGAATGAAGGACATCGAAAAAAAGTTGCGCACCGGCATGGACAAAACCGGCATCGATGCGGCGACGCAAGACACAATCGTGCAGTCGATTACTTCCTTCGCGCTGTACGGATTTCCCGAATCGCACGCCGCCAGTTTTGCGCTGCTCGCTTACGCAAGCGCCTATCTGAAATGCCATTACCTGGCTGCGTTCACAGCGACCTTGCTGAACAACCAGCCGATGGGATTCTATCGTCCGGCGACGATCGTCAAGGATGCGCAGCGCCACGGATTGAAAATCCGTCCAATCGATGTGAGCTGCTCGGATTGGCCGTGCACGCTCGAAAAACGGAAGCAGGGTTTCGCGTTGCGGCTTGGTTTGCGCTACGTCAAAGGGCTGCGGCAGGAGGTTGCGTCGCAAATCGTCGAGCGGCGCGCGATGCGGACATTTTCTTCGATCGAAGATTTGAAGCTGCGTGTTCCCGCAATTCAAAAATCCGAATTGGCGGCGCTCGCGGAAATTGGAGCCCTGAATTTCATTCGGGGGAAAGAGAACAAAATCCATCGCCGCGATGCGTTGTGGCAAATCGAGCGAGCCGCGCGAAAGGCCGGGCCGCTGTTTGAGGGCACTGACGGATCGACGCCAAAACAGGATGATATAGACAAAATGTGTACGACGAATCCGCCTGTTCAGCCCTTGGAAATTTCGCCTCTTGCGCCGATGACTTCCGAGGAACGCCTCGTGGCGGATTTTCGCGGCACGGGAATGACGGTCGGCCCTCATCCCATGGCTTACCATCGCGCGCAAATGAAGCGGCAGGGGATTCGCTCTGCGGCCGATCTCCGCGCTCTACGCGATGGAATGAACGTGCGCATCGCCGGCGCCGTAATCGCGCGCCAGCGTCCGGGCACCGCGAATGGCTTCGTTTTTCTCAGCATCGAAGATGAAACGGGGATTGCCAACGCCATCATCACGCCGCAACTCTTTCAACGGGACCGCGCGGCGGTCGTTCAACACCAGTTTTTGCTGATCGAAGGCAGGTTGCAGAATCAGGAAGGCGTGGTCTCCGTCAAGGCGGAGCGCGTCGAGCCGCTTGCGATCACCAAAGCAGAGCCAGCGTCGCACGATTTTCACTGATTCATTCTGCTGCGATTCGTGATCTCCATCAGCGCGAGCCGCAGCGCACGTCACTGATTCTGCCACGGTGGCGCTACAAGGGGACCGAAGGACGGACCTGCTACGGAGTGGACCGCATCAGACGGCCGCTGACTTGAGTACTCCGCTCCACTTCCATCTGAGTCGAGCACTCGCTGATCTTTGATACTTGATCGGATATTGAATCAAATGCTCCTTCGCTAACATCACTGCCAGTTCGGCTCGAACCGGACCCGCCTCGTCACCTCAATTTCGGAAGCTCGTGGTGGCGCTTAACTCGATCCGCTCAAGCGTCGAGCAATCGGACGAATCACCACAGCGACGCTCAAAACGGACACAGTGAAGAATAGGCGAAGACAAAGGGGGTCGAAAAGCAGAAGGCCCGCCTTTCAGCGGGCCTTCCAGGGAGAAAGTCCACGGCCAATGCGCGGATGGCCGACGAACCCTTTCCTGAAAGGCAGTCTAGTTTAGGGTTTCAAATCCGTCAAGCAGGAAAGGGGAGTTTTGATTCCGACCTAACACCTTTGTTTACAGTTAAATGCGAACCCGGGCCGACTTTTTCCACCGAATTGACACTCAGCGGCGTCAGCCCAAGCCGTAGAAGTCCTCTGCTTTTATGGGTTTACTCGAAAGCCCGAGCTGCAGGATTTGAAGCTGGTCGCTGCGATCAAACACCTTATCGGGGAGCGCCCTTTTGACCACGAGCCTCACTCCGCCGAACGCCAGCCCCGAAATCAGCGCGAACAGGCAGATAATTCCGGACCCGACAATCGTGCCTACAACCATCGCGCCGATACTGGGCTGCGTAAACCTGAACGTCGGCTCGTTCCACGTGAGCACTTCGCCAGATCGCACATTCTTCAAAACGGCGTTCGCTTCGGCCTCGGAGTTCGCTCCGGCGACGAACGCGAGTGACGTGAGCGCCCTCGTCGCATACAGAGGCGGGAGACCACCGTTCCGCTTTGAATCATTCACGTCAAATTGCTGTTGCAGTTGCTTCAGCTTCGCCAGCGCGAATTGCGGTGTCGGATAATCGACCAGCAGCAGCGTCATTTTCTTCGCACCGGCGCGATACGTTGCGACCTCTGCTTCCGCTCCGTTTGAGAACCCAAGCGAGTTGCCTATCGCTACCGGAAAGGATTGGTTCAGCACCGTTGGGCCGAGGATATAGCGGTCCGTTCGGGGCACAAGGTTGTTCATCGGCAAGTTGCTCATCAGTATCGGCAACGCGCCGTGTTCGGCGTGCGGTGCTATCGCGGCCAGAAGGGATTTGAGGCTGGAATCGAGCTTCGGCAAGTCACGCCCGTGGATGTCGAGCAGCAGATTCCCATCCAGAACGAGCGCGCGGTCCTCCGAAATGGCGGAGTACTCGGCGAGCTTGCCGTGCAGCATGTCCTGGGTCCGCAGATAGGAGTACTCGCCGTACGCCCCGCTCGGATCCTTCATGCAATATAGCGTTACGTCGAGGTGGTTCGAACCGCTTGTGTAGGAAGCTTGCACTCCCGACGTGAACCCGTACTCGCGGGCTGCACCGGAGGCATCGGACGGAGGCGTAAAAGCAGCGGCGCCGCTCTGGGTCCAGCCGGCAAACGACGAGGGCAGAATGGATTGCGCCGCTGCCGGCATTGCGGCCAGCAGGGCAAGCGCCAGCAGAACGAAGGCCCAGCGCCGATGTCCTTTCAATTGAGTGCCAAAGAAACGGTTGCGGTCACGCCCGGGAGTCTCAATGTTGGCGAATCCCCGATCCGACGCTCCCCGCCCAAGTCTAGGCGGCAGCTTGTCTCGCAGTTCACGTTCCACGAGCCATCTCCCCATTTTTCCCTACCGTGTCACACATTCCCGAAATTTACAAGTTTGCTCACCGGTCGCGCGACCGGAAAGGGACGGCAAAGCCACACGCGCCCAAGATCAGCGAGATACTCCTGCTTGTGCCCAAAGGTCTTAGATGCCGCCACGGCGCTTATTGTTCCGGCTTTCTGTCGACGACCGCTTCGCTTTTCTGTTCACTGCGGACGCACAACGCGGGCGATGATGTCGGCCATGGTCAGGCCTGGCGAGAATTCGATGTCAACTTCGAAGCGGATCCAGTTGATGGCGCCGAGATCGTTGAGCGTTTTGCTGCGACCCGTGTGGGACTTCAAAATGCGGAGTTCGCCTTTGGAGACCGTGACGTCGTGCTGTTCGGCGGCGATGCGCACGCGTTCCTGGTCCGAGAGATCGGTAGGGTAAAAAGCGGCGTTGACCACTTCCTCGGCGCGGTGCTCGTCGTCAACTGAACGGACAAAGAAGAAGGTGCGGTCCTTCAGCTGGACGACTTCACTCGCCGAGCGCCCGTAAAGCGTCGCGATGATGCGATCGTTGTAAACGTGATACGGAGGAGTGGCAATCGCAGAAAACTCGACCGGCCCGTCCTCCGGTTCCGTTTTTGGAACGATCTCGATGATCCAGCCGGCGTCGGACGCGTTCGCCGGAGGAACAAGTCGAAAGGCCAAGCCTCGGCCTATATCGTACTCAAACGCCTTGCCGAGCGAAACGGCGCCCGCAATGTGCACATCGACCTTCTCCGCCTGTGCGCGAGGATTGTGCTTTTGTTGCGAGCCCGCGAGTAGGTTTGCCGGGCCGGACTCGCATTTCCAATTTTCGACGCGCGCCGCCGAAGGGCCGGGGCGCGCCAGGAAGGCCAGGATCGCGAGGCAGGCGCTTTCACGTCTCATGTGCGCTTGATCTTAGGCGAACGCCGCGACGAGAGTCTATCGCAAACTCTCGAACAGGGCCGCGAATTGGGCGAGCGACAATTGTTCGGCGCGAGCATCGGGGCGAAGGTTGCAGTCGCCCAGTGCGGCGCGGATGCGGTCGTCGTCCGCAAGAGGCCGGAGGTTGTTGCGCAGCGTTTTCCGCTTTTGACCGAAGCAAGCTTGCACAAACTTGAGAAAGCCCGTTTCGTCCTTTATGCCGAGCGAAGCGCGCTCGCCGGGCAGAGTCATGCGCAACAGTGCCGAGGTGATGCGCGGCGGCGGTCGAAACGCGCCGGGCGGGATGCGCAGGGCGATTTCCGGTTTGGTATAGAGCTGGCACAGAGCGGACAAATAGCCGTATTCGCGGCGGCCAGGACGCGCAACGATCCGAGCCGCAACCTCGAACTGCACGACGATGTGAATCGAGTCGATCCGATCAGCCCAGCGAAACAAATGGCGCAGAATCGGCGAAGTGATGTAGTAGGGGAGGTTGCCGTAGACGCAAATCTTCCCGTTGGTCAACTCGCCGAGATCGAGACCCAGGATGTCCGCGCGCACGATCTCAACGCCCGGCCACGCCGACGGGTTCTCGAGCACGCGTTCGCTGACGCGTTTCGCGAGTGATTCGTCGGTTTCAACGGCGATGACGCGCCTGCCGTCACCGGTGAGCGATCGAGTCATTTCGCCGTGGCCTGCGCCGATTTCAACCCAGGTCTCGCCCGGACGGCGCGAAAGCGTCTCGACGATTCTTTGCTGCCATTTTTGGCTGGTCAGGAAGTGTTGGCCGAGCTTTTGCCTTCCCATGGCGATCAGAGTCTACCAACAATCGGTCCCCGGGCGTCGGCACAAGCGGACTGCCGTGAGATGCGAGGCGCTCTCGCGCTCGGTGCTCCTGAGAAATTCTTGAACAGATTGCCTTGACGCAGTGAATTGCTTTCGTTACCGTTTTTATTCGCTGTTCATCTGCTACGCGAAGAGCGAATGATTCGCGCGACCAAGCGCGGCTATTTCTCGTTCGTACCCGGGAGCTCATGAGAATTCTATTCGTATCGTCGGAAGGTTTGCCGTACTCGAAAACGGGCGGCTTGGCGGACGTCGTCGAGGCGCTGCCGAAGGCGCTCGTGGAAGCGGGGCATGAAGTCGTGGTGCTCCTGCCGCGTTATCGGGGCAACAAGATCACGACCACCGTGGTCGCGAGCGTCACCATCCCGGTGGCCGGCGGCCTGCATTTTCCGTCCATTGCGGAAGGTCAAGCCATCGCCGGCGTCCAGTATTTTTTCGTGGATGACCCCGAGCTTTTCGATCGCGAACAGCTCTACGGCGACAAATCGGGGGATTATCGCGACAACGCGGAGCGATTCGCCGAATTTTCCCGCGTGGCCATTGAGTTCGCCAAGCGTGTCTGGCTGCCCGACGTGATCCATTGCCACGACTGGCAGTCGGCGTTGGTCCCCGTGTTATTGCGGACGCAGCACGCCGAAGATCCCGTGGTGCGCTCGCTGCCGGTGGTCTTCACTATCCACAACCTCGCCTATCAGGGACTTTTTCCCTACGCCGCGCTGCGCACTATCGGCTTGCCGGAAAATCTGTTCACGATGGACCGGCTGGAGTTCTACGGCAAAGTGAACTTCTTGAAAGGCGGCCTGGTCTACTCCGACTATCTCACCACCGTGAGCCGCCGTTACGCGAAAGAGATTCAGACGCCGGAGTACGGGAGCGGCCTCGAGGGCGTGATTCGAAATCGGGGCGAGCGGCTCGTGGGCATCCTGAATGGCGTCGACTATTCGATCTGGAGCCCCGAGGCGGACACCTTCATTGCACAGAATTATTCCGCTCACAATCTGGACGGCAAGAAAGCCTGCAAGAAAAGCTTGCTCGAGGCCTTCCAATTGCCCATCGACAATCCTGACCGCCCGCTGATCGGAATCATCTCGCGTTTCGTGGATCAAAAGGGATTCGATCTGATCGCCGAAGTCGGCAGGGAATTGATGGCAGAAGACGTGACGATCGTGGCGCTAGGCACGGGACTGCCGGCCTATGAGAAGCTCTTCGCCGAATTGGCGCAACGGCACCCGGGCCGCTTCGGCTTGAAAATTGGTTATGACAACGCGCTGGCCCACCGGATCGAGGCGGGCGCGGATATGTTCCTCATGCCCTCCCGCTACGAGCCTTGCGGGTTGAACCAGATTTACAGCTTGCGATATGGTACGGTGCCGATCGTGCGAGCGACCGGAGGATTGGACGACACCATTCAGAACTTCGATCCAAGAACGCAGCAGGGAACCGGCTTTAAGTTCGAGGAATACGCGGGGACGGCACTTCTTGAGTGCGTTCGCACGGCGTTGAAGACGTATCGCGACCGCCCGTCCTGGCGGAAGCTGCAAGCAAACGGCATGGCTAAGGACTTTTCCTGGAAGGCCTCCGCTGCGTCCTATGTGACGGTCTACGAGGCGGCGAAACGGGCTAGAATCCCCAGGATGGCTCAAACATCTAAAACGTAGCGCGACTTGCCCAGCATGTTCGGATCCTTAAGCAGGGCAGGCGAGCGAGGATAAACGAAAATGGCTGAAAACGTTCAAACAGTAAGCGATGCAAATTTTCAGTCGGACGTGATCGAGGCGAGCAAGACGCAGCCTGTCATGGTGGACTTCTGGGCGGACTGGTGCCGTCCTTGCCACATGCTGTCGCCTACGGTGGAAGAGATTGCGCGCGAGCAGGCCGGCAAGATCAAAGTCGTGAAGCTGAATGTGGACGAGAACATCAACACGCCCGGCAAGTACAACATTCGCGGCATCCCCACGCTGCTCTTTTTCAAGGGCGGACAAGTAGCCGACCAGGTAGTTGGCGCCGTGCCGAAGGAGCAGATTCTCAAAGTCATCGAGCGCCACACCTCAGCGTAGAAACGTGCACCGAACCCTGTTCTGCCCCACGGTTCTGCTTCGTCCCCTGACATCTCAATGCCGCGGCCTGACTGGATACGCGCGCGATCGCGGTCCCGCACGGGCTGCATAGTGGGTGGTCCTGCTAAAATTCTGGGCGGCCTCTTATGAGAGAGATCAAGCGGTGCCATTGGGCCACCTCTCCACTCATGATCGAATATCACGATCGCGAGTGGGGCGTTCCCGTTCACGACGACCGCATGCTTTTCGAGTTCCTGATTCTCGAGGGCGCACAGGCCGGGTTGAGCTGGGAGACAATTCTCAACAAGCGGGAGAACTATCGCAAAGCGTTCGACCATTTCGAGGCCGCGAAGATTGCACCCTACGATCGTGCGAAGTTCCGCGAGCTGATGGGAAATCCCGGCATCGTCCGTAACCGTCTGAAGATCGAAGCGGCAATTTCGAATGCCCGGGTCTTTCTCGCAACGCAAAAGGAATTTGGCAGCTTCGAGCGTTACATCTGGCAATTCGCTCCAAGGGAAGCGAGGAAGGGGACGAGGCGCTCATCTGCTCAGCCTCGAACCCGAAGTCCCGAATCAGATGCCATGAGCAAGGATTTGAAGCGGCGAGGATTCCGCTTCGTGGGAACCACGATTTGCTACGCCTTCATGCAGGCGGTCGGAATGGTGAACGATCACCGGGGCGATTGCTTCCGCTCACGCGCGGCGCGGGATTGAATTGCCACTCGGGCGCGGTCGCCGGCTGCTCCGGGTCAGGCGGACGCGAGATCTTGGGGTGGCTCCGGGGCAGATGGAAGAATAGAGCTGGCGATTCCGGACGAGGAATCGGCGGGGTTGGCAGAATCGCCGAAAGAGAAAAGCTGACCGCGCATTTTCCACGCTCGCTCGAAGCGGTCTCCCAGGCGCGGGCGGCGCGGTGTCACAGGGGAAGCCTCCGCAGGCATTTCGTCTTGGCTCTTGCTCGGGGCCAGCATAGTTCGCGCGGTCAGCGACGAGAGTCTCGGAAGTTTGTAGCGGTAGACGTTCCAAGCCAAGCCCAGCTTCTGCATGGTCCAGATGGCGCACCAGTTCAGGTCAATCTCGTACCAGGCAAGCCCGTGCCGCGACGAGGAAGGATGCGCGTGGTGATTGTTGTGCCAGCCCTCACCCCAGGTAACCAGGGCAACCCACCAGCTGTTCGTCGAATCATCGCGCGTCCGGAACCGCCGCGAACCCCAGGAATGCGTCGCCGAATTGACGGCCCACGTCGAGTGCAGCCCGACGACCGTGCGCAGGAAAACACCCCACAGCAGGAACGGTATGCCGCCGACGGCCAGGAGAATCGCACCCAGGACGATCATCGGAACGTAGTGATACTTGGTGATCCAAACCTGGAATCTGTCCTTGGACAGATCTGGGACATAACGTGCGAGCGTCGAAGTGTCATGGTGCATCGACTTGCCCACCAGGATCCAACCGGCATGCGCCCACCACTTGCCGTCACGCGGCGAATGCGGGTCGCCGTCCTGGTCGGAGAACTTGTGGTGAATGCGATGCGTGGCGACCCAGAAAATCGGGCCGCCTTCGAGCGAAAGAGTAGCGAAAACGGTGAGAACATACTCGACCCATCTGGGTGTTTTGTACCCACGATGCGTCAGCAGGCGGTGATAGCAAACGCCGACCCCGAGGCTGGTGGACAGCCACCACAGAAAAGCCGCCACAAAAAGCGCTGTCCACGTGAAAAAGAACAGCGCCGCCACGGCCCCCAGGTGAAACAGCACCATGAATGTGGCGGTTGTCCAGTTGATTTTGTCGTCGGGCGTGGCAATCTGTTCGAGGTTCACCTGATCCATCTTCTCTTCCTCTTTTTCGTCTCTTTTTTGTTGTGCTGAGTTCAGTGTAACAGACTTCCCCCCAAGCCTCGCAATAGTTCTAGAAAACTTAGGCGTTGGACACGCGCATGTTATTAGCGTGCTCCTACCGGATCGCACCGGAAATTCGGGATGGGAACTTCGGGATCGCCCAATAATTACGTCGAATTGCGACTTGGCCGGCCGCATGTGTGACGACGATCTCATCCACGTCGGTCGCCAGGCCCATTTTGGTCCCGGGACTGGTGTTGCTTCAATGGAACAACGGGCAAGTCCAGCGCTTTACTCCGCCGGAGGCCCACACGATAATCTAGCCCGTTGCGAGGGGTCGTGCGCCAGCGTTCGTTTGAAATCTTCGCTAAAATTCTGATGTGTGCTCCGGGGAAGCGACGAATTTTGCGCGCGCCCTTGTGGTCGTGCGGGAGACGGACGGCCTGAAGCTGCGTGTGGAGCAGGGGAGTGAAAAGCTATGAGACGCTCTGATCTGGTGAGAAATTCGGGGAAGGGAAAGACGCCGCGAACGTCGCAGATCGTTTTCGGCGAGCGGCAACACTTGCTGCGCGTTCTGGATTCGCTCGAGCACAGCGCGCTTCCGGCCGCGCGGCTCGATCAGGAACGCAGAATCATCGAGCAGTTGATCCATTCGCGCACCCTGGAGCTGAATCATATCAATCCGGGATGGGACGAAAAGGTTGGGACCGTCCTCAGTGCGGAAGTGCGTCCCGATCTGCTGGATCAGCTTTCGCGCGAGGCTCCCAAGGAAGACTACTATCTGCTTCGCCTGATCAGCGAGCATCCCAAAGTTCCATCGAAGACCTTGAGCCGCCTCTCGCATCATCCCTATTCCGCGATTCGCGAGAATATCGCGCGTCATCCGAATAGCGACGCGCCTACGCTTCTGCGGTTGAGCCGAGACCGCACCCAGCCGCTCTGGTATCTCGTCGCCTTCAACCCCAACGCGCCCGCGCCGCTGCGCAAGCGTCTTCAGGAACGCATGCGCCGCCTCGGCGAGAAATCCGCCACGCAGTAGCACGTTTGTTGCGCGGAGTTTTAAGGCAGGGCGCAGCATGCCGCCCCGCTTTCGTCCGCCGGAATAGAACAGTAGTGGTCCCACTTTTCTTCCGAAAAAAGGCTTCGGGTCCGCCTTGCGACTGCCCCCCTTGCTTTGGCCTCCAAGACAAATTGGCTCTTTACGGCTATAATTCTGCTTGTATATTGGCCTGCAGGAGTGAGCCAATGCTGCCGCTTCATTTACAGCCCGAAAGCCACATCCCGCTTTACGTCCAACTCCGCGACCAGCTTCGCGCCCTCGTCCATTCCGGAGAGCTGCGCTCGGGCGACCGCATCCCTGCGAGCCGAGAGCTTGCCGTCCACCTGGGCGTACACCGTACGACCGTGGCCAACGCCTACGCCGAACTCGAGTCCGAAGGGCTGATTCAAGGGCATGTGGGCCGCGGAACCTTTATTTCCGCGCCTCCGGCGAAACAGTTCACGCCCCTGCCGCGTGCGAATGGCAACGGAAACGGCAACGGCCACGCAAGTCTTCGGTGGGAAGCTCTCTTCGCCGACGAGCGCGGCGACGACGGCCTCAGCCGCCTCATGCCCACCGTTCCGCCCGGCACAATCGCATTCACCAAAGCCAGCCCCTCCGATGACGAGTTTCCGGTGGAAGATCTTCGCCGTTGCTCAAACGCTGTCTTGCGCGGATCTGGCCGGCGCATTTTGGAAATCGGCTCGACGGATGGCTACCAGCCGCTTAAGCGCGTTTTGATCGACATGCTGCGCGACGAGGGTCTTACCGTCCGCAACGAGCAGTTGCTGATCACGAACGGCTGCCAGCAGGCCATTGATTTGATCTGCAAAGCTTTTCTGCGCCCGGGTGACGCCGTCGCCCTCGAAAATCCCGCGTACCCTGGAGCGATTGCGATTTTTGCCGGAGCGCGCGTGCGGACGCTCGCGGTCAGCGTCGAGGCGGATGCGAAGCGCACGGGCCATCCCGGCCTCGACCTCGAAGCGCTCGAAACGGTGCTCGTGCAGAATCGCGTGAAGCTGATCTTTCTGACGCCTGATTTTCACAATCCGACGGGAACCACCCTGCCACTTGCACGCCGCCGCCGTTTGCTTGAGGTTGCCGCGCATTATCAAGTTCCAGTCATCGAAGACACCATTTACGGCCGCCTGCGATTTTTCGGCGCGGCGGTTCCGTCCTTGAAATCACTGGACCGTTCCGGCGAAGTGGTCCAGATCGACAGCTTTTCGAAAGTTGCGTTTCCGGGACTGCGTGTGGGCTGGTGCATTGGACCCGAAAGCGTGATTGAGCGCCTGCGACTGCTCAAGCAGACGACAGATCTCCACACGGACCAACTCGCGCAAGCCGTGATGGCCGAATTCCTACGCCGTGGATATCTCGCGCGCTATGCCGCGAAAATGAAGAAAATCTACCGCGCGAAGCTCGAAGCCATGATGGAATCGCTCGAAAGGCACATGCCCGAGGGCACGTCCTGGACTCGCCCGGAAGGCGGTGTCTCGGTCTGGGTCACCCTGCCCAGCGGGGTGGATTCGGCCGAACTCCTGATTCATCTGCGCGAGCGCGGAGTCATGTTCGTTCCGGGCCGTTATTTCTACTTCCAGCATCCGCAACCGAACACGCTGCGTCTTAGCTTCGCGGCTCTCAACGAGAAGGAGATCGGGCGAGGCGTGCAGATGCTGGGCGAATTGCTGAAGAGCGAATTTCGCAAGCGGCAACGCGGCACGCGTGGCGAAACCCCCGCGCGGGTCGCGCTGATTTGATGCGTGCTTTTTTTGTTTGTGCCCGACCGGGAGACACGCTCTGCGCTTTTCTCGGACGCGACACAAAATTCTGTTCTTCCTGTTTGCGGGGACGAACGTCAGCCGAAATGTGCGTGAAGGAATAAACGGACCAAAATGCGACTCGAACCCAACTCGGCGAATACCTGCTTCGGCTGCGGCGGCGCGAATGCGCGCGGAATGAAGCTCGCGTTCGAACAGGACGAAACCACACGCTGCATTCGCGGGCGCTTTCGACTCGGCGATGAATACTCCGGCGGACCCGGCTTCCTGCATGGCGGAATCATCGCCGTCCTGCTCGACGAGGCTATGGGCAAAGTGAATCGCTTTCGCGCCGTACGTGCTGTGACGGCCGAGCTGAAGATCGAATACCTGCGCCCCGTTCCCGTCGGCCAGGAAATCGTGGTCGAGGCGCGCGAAGTGGAAGCGAATGGCCGTAATCTGTACCACGAAGGGGAAATTCGGAACGCGACCGGCGAACTGCTGGCGCGAGGCCGAGGACGCTTCGTGGACATCACACGGCCAAAGTAGGGGCGAGACGGGCCGCAGGAGATTGGCTGCAAGGCAAAAAGATCGGGAAAATTCGACGAGGGGGCAATCGATATGCAGACGGAATCAACGAGCAACGGCAACGACAATAATAATCTTTGGCGCGTAAAAGTTGGACTGGCCGAAATGCTAAAGGGCGGCGTGATCATGGACGTCACCAACGCCGAGCAGGCGAAAATCGCCGAAGAGGCCGGCGCCTGCTCCGTGATGGCTCTGGAACGCGTTCCTGCGGACATTCGCAAGGAAGGCGGTGTGGCGCGTATGGCTGCGCCCCGCATTATCCGCGAAATTATGGAGACCGTTTCGATTCCGGTGATGGCGAAATGCCGCATCGGCCATTTCGCCGAGGCGCGAGTGCTCCAAGCGCTCGAGGTCGACTACATCGACGAGAGCGAAGTCCTGACGCCCGCCGACGAAGAGCACCACGTCTGGAAGCACGCCTTCAAGGTGCCGTTCGTCTGCGGTGCGCGCAATCTCGGCGAAGCGCTGCGGCGCATCGCGGAAGGCGCGGCCATGATTCGCACGAAGGGCGAAGCGGGCTCGGGCAATATCGTCGAGGCCGTGCGCCATATGCGCGCCATCGTCGGCCAGATGAAAAAGCTGACCACGCTTGGGGACGAAGAACTCGTGCACGAGTCGAAAGAGCTTGGCGCGCCGCTTGACCTCGTCGCGTGGGTCGCGAAGAACGGCAAGCTTCCCGTGCCGAATTTCTCGGCTGGCGGAATCGCGACGCCCGCGGATGCCGCGCTCGTCATGGAACTCGGCGCGGAGGCGGTCTTCGTCGGCTCCGGCATCTTCAAGTCGAGTGATCCGGCCAAGCGCGCCCGCGCGATCGTCAAGGCGACGACGCACTACAGGGACCCGAAGATCGTCCTCGAAGCAAGCGAAGAGCTTGGCGAAGCAATGAAGGGCCTCGACGTCCGACAACTCGACGAGAAGGATCTTCTCCAGACGAGGGGTTGGTAGCGCAATTGTACGAGAGTTGTAAGGCCGCTGCCTTGGCACCAACGGTTTCGATGAATGCTTGCCACCCGAGGTCTTTTTGTTTTGCAGCCTCCCGCAGCGCTCTGAACTTCGCGGGGTGAATTGGCGCGGCACGATTGCCTTGCTAATCGAATCTGCTGGAAACCAGAAACCACTGTCGACACAAGAACCGGAGCTGTTGAATGGGGCGGACTCGCAAGGATTCGCAGCAGAGCAAAACGAGACGGGCGGCGGTCCATATCTCCCGACGGAAGGACGGTAGTTTTGATCTCTTTCTGAAACAGGAGCTTTGCTTGCGATTCGGATTCTGTGGCGAAGAATACGCGTCAATCCAGCGCGAAATAGAGAAGCACGGACAGATGACGATCGTTCTTCCGCCGGACCGACCAAAGTAATCAGATGAAGATTGGGATCGTCGCAATCCAGGGGGATTACGAGGCGCACGCCAAGGCGCTTGATCGACTTGTCGTCGAGCATAGCTACGTGCGCCTTCCGGATGATCTCGCCGATGTTTCCGGCGTGATTCTTCCGGGCGGCGAGAGCACGACGCATCTGAAAGTAATGCGGGAAGAGGGCCTCTTCGCGGCGCTGAAAGAGTTCGCGGTGAATGGCGGCGCGTTCTTCGGCACGTGCGCGGGCGCGATCCTGCTCGCGCGCGACGTCCACGGCCCTGCGCAGGAATCGCTCGGGCTGCTCGACGTTTCGATTTTGCGCAACGGCTACGGACGCCAGCTCGCCAGCGAAGTCCATTCAGGTCCCAGCAAACTGAGCAACCAGCCGCTCGAAATGGTCTTCATCCGCGCCCCGATCATCGAATCGGTCGGCAAGGCCGTGGAGATCCTTGCCGAGGATGGCGGGCATCCGGTGCTCGTCCAGCAAGGCCGCATCCTCGCCTCCACGTTCCATCCCGAATTGACCTCCGACACGGCTGTCCATTCGCATTTTCTCAAACTTGCCGGTAATGGCAGCCGCCTGGGATAAGAATCATCGAGAGCCGTTGAAAAGTCCTTTTGCGACCCGTCGCGCTGCGAACTTCGGCTGCCGAATTAGCAAAACTCCGCTGCCTTGCTACGCGAATGCGCTGACCAAGTGACAAATCCCGCGCTCCGCGCCAGTTCGCAAACTGTTCTTCGGAGCGCCGCGGGAGCCAAAAAAAACATCACCCCTTGAACGCCATGCTTGCGCGAGCAAACGTTTGAATCTAAAGTGCCCACTTGATGGAGGCTCCGATGAGGATGAAGATCGTTCGAGGAAGGGAACTCGTTCTGGTGGCTACGCTGGTTTTGCTGGCCACGGGAGCGCCGCTGCACGCGACAAAGATTCAGGATGCCAAAACCCAGGAAACGAAAGCTCAGGCGGACACACCCGCACAGATGGCTGCCGCGCTGCATCCGGTGGAAGGGGACTACACCTCGCGCGATTTTCGCTTTGACAGCGGGCAGACGATGCACGATCTTCGCCTGCACTACATCACGCTCGGTTACCCACAGCGCGACGCCAACGGACGTGTCACCAACGCCGTGCTCTTCCTCCATGGCACGGGCGGCACGGGGCGCGGATTCCTCAGCGCCAACTTTGCGGGCGTTCTTTTCGGTCCCGGCGAACTGCTCGATGCGAACCGCTACTTCATCATTCTCCCCGACGACGTCGGCCACGGTCACTCGAGTAAACCAAGCGACGGCCCGCGCATGAAATTCCCGGATTACACGTATGACGACATGGTGCGCGGCGAGCACCTGGTTGTCACGGAGGCGCTGCACGTCGATCATCTGCGGCTGGTTGGCGGCACGTCGATGGGCTGCATGCACACTTGGGTGTGGGCGGAGAAGTATCCGGACTTCATGGACGCCGCGCTGCCGCTCGCCTGCCTCCCAATCCAGATTTCCGGACGCAATCGCATGATCCGCCGGATGCTGATGGATTCGATTCGCGACGATCCGGCCTGGGACAACGGCAACTACGAGAAAGAGCCGGAGTGTGGCGTGCGCGGAGCTCTCAACCTTCTGTTCGTGCTGGTGAGTGCGCCGCTCTACGAACAGAAAATCTATCCTAACCCGCAACTTGCCGATGAGGCTGCCGAAGAGTTCATGAAACGCGAACTGGCGACGACTGATGCGAACGACATGCTCTACGCGTTCAACTCCTCGCGGGATTACGATCCCTCGTCGCGCTTGGCGGACATCAAGGCTTGGGTGATGGCGATCAATTCCGCCGACGACCAGGTGAATCCCCCGGAGCTCGACATTGTCCCGAAGGAGATCAAGAAGGTGCCGCACGGCGAGTTCGTGCT